>DATJMG010000107.1:0-28842 GCA_035508835.1 Puia sp. | reverse complement strand
GCAGCCTTAGCGACTCGCCTATTTCCCTTGAATTATATTGGGACTGACCGAAATGTTGGAACTTTATCCGTTTGCCGGCCTCTGTGAAACATGCGCGGATACAGTGCCGGATTACTTTTATCAGCGTATCATTTCTACCATATTTTTCGACGTCGTCCATATATGACTTGATGAGTTGCTCGTAGACGGGAGAGAGTGACGACACGGAGTTTGTGCTGGCATACCTATTGACGACTTCCGGCATTCCACCAATCAAAGCGTAGGTATGGAAGAGGCCGAGCAGCGTACTGTGTGCAAATCCATTTACCGGGATCTTCCTGAGTTCCCGGAGGGCTTGCTTTTTATCGATGGCACCCAGAAACTCCGGAAAACTGACGGGGCGCATGACCCTGTAGTCGATTCGGCCGACCGGTACTTGAGTATTTTTATTAAGAATGGTTTCCAACAAGGAGCCGGCCGCGATGACCTTGATTTGCGGATATTCTTCGTAAAAGTATCGCAGCATGTTGAGCGCTCCCGGCACCTGTTGGATCTCATCTATAAAAACCAAGGTGTCGCCGCCATGTTGCGTATCTTTTCCTTTTGAGATAAAAATGGATTCTACCAGCGCCTGTATACCTTTTGTCAAAATGAAGGCATCCCTGTCCGCAGGATTTTCAAGATTCAGGTAGATGTATTGCTTAAAATTTTTGGCAAAGGCTGCAACGGCTGTAGTCTTTCCGACCTGTCGGGCCCCCCGTAGAACAAGAGGTTTTCGATAGGGGTCCTTGGACCATTTCATTAGCTCATGTTCGATGTCTCTGTAAAACATTGATTTTTAATAATTGATTGCATAAAGTTAGGGGTGTTTTTGGATTTTTTTGTCACAGGGTTAGGGTTGTTTTTATAGATTTCTGCCACAAAGTTAGGGATGTTTTTGTTGATTTCTGTCACAAAGTTAGGGGTGTTTTGTCGGTCCCGAGCACAGGATCAGGGTAATCAGGCCAGCAGACAGAAGATCGCCGGCTGTTTATGAAGGTCGGGGAGGGAATTCCGGTTGGCGGTGGTGGATGGGTTGGCCGTGGTGGACGGCTTGGCGGAGTTGCCGGGCGCGGCGGCGGCCGTCATTTCGCGCCAGCGAGAGACCGGGAGCGTGCGGATGTATTCGCGGGGGCCGGTGAGGTTGGCAGCGATACAGAGGCGCGTGGTGGGGCGGAGGGTGGCGAGAAGGGTGGCGAGGAGTTGGTTGTTGCGATAGGGGGTTTCGATAAAGAGTTGAGTGCAGTGGAAGCGGGCGGATTCGGTCTCCAGGTCGCGGATGGCTTTGGTGCGGCCGGCGCTGTCGACGGGGAGGTAGCCGTTGAATTTGAATTGCTGGCCGTTGAGGCCGCTGGCCATGAGGGCGAGTAGTATGGAACTGGGGCCGACGAGGGGGCGGATGGTGGCGCCGGTCTCGTGGGCGATGGCGGTGAGGAACTGGCCGGGGTCGGCGATGCCGGGGCAGCCGGCTTCGCTGATGATACCGATGGTGGCGCCGCGCGCCAGCGCGGCGCGGAAGGCGGCGGTGACGGCAGTTGCGAGGGCGGGATCTTCTTCGAGTTTGTGGATGGAATGCCATTCGTATTGGTCGATGACCATTTCCCTCCAAAGCATTTTCAAGTAACGGCGGGCGCTGCGTTCGTTTTCGACGAAGAAGACGGTGCAGGTCTTGACGGCGTCGAGGATGTAGGCGGGGAGGGGAGCGAGGGCCTGCCCGTCGAGGAAGGTGGGGATGAGATAGACGGTGGCGGTTGAATTTTGCACAGGGCGAAATTATGGATTTGAGTTGAAAGGCGGGGGGCGGGGGGGATGGGGGATACCACTATGTTTGTCCTTACCATGCGATTAGCGGAAGTCCATCGATTTCTTTAAAGTGGTTGTCCCTTGTAACCAGGACGAGATCATTTTGAAGAGCTATCGCTGCAATCCAAATGTCATTTTCCGGAATCGGGCAAATCTATTTCCAGTCATCGGGGTGGATTTGCTCGCATCCTTCTTCAATCGCCTTTTCTATAGACTCGGCATCTTCCTGGCTCCACAGGCCAACAAGATCATGGGCGGATGACCGGCTTTTTGGGTGATTTTCGGCGGCCTTCTTAAGCACGCTTTCGATCTCTATCAAAACCGCTTCATTCTTCACCTTAAGAAGATCTTCGATTAAGTGCATTTTTCTGGCTTCCGAATACATAAAACTCTGATTTTCCAATCACAAAGTAAGCAAATTTTTGGATTTATCGAAGCAAAAACTGCCCCAGAGCTTAACGGATAGTGAATATCTGTGATGATTTTTCCGCCCGTCTGGCCTCCCATTACAAGGTAGACCCGTGCGTTGAGGTATAGGCGGCTGCGGACTATTCCAGATTCTGGTGATACAAACTTATCGTTGCGGCGATGATCGCGTAGGCGGGGGCGAGGACGGGAACGAAGTGCAGCCCGTAGAAGACGATGCCGTTGCCGACGGCGAGGCCTTTGCGTTGGTTGATAAAGGCGATGGAGGCGTTGGGGGTCAGGTGGCGGCGGCAACTGTAGTCGAGCATCGAGAAACCATAATAATAGCATTCGACGAAGATGCAGACGACGGGGGCGATCCAGCCGGCAAGGGGGATAAAGGCGAGGAGGAGGATACAGACGAGGTACACGGTTTGCCACAGGGAGTTGCGGATGGCGAGGCGGATGCCGCGGAACATATCCCGGCGGAACCCGCGGTTGAATTTCATCGTATATTCCTTGCCGTTGAGGAGGGCGTCGGTTTGTTCGCTGAGGTAGGTGAACAGCGGAGCGCCGATGATGAGCATGAGGTATTTGAAGAGGGAGAAGTAAAAGAAGATGAGTACGAGGTGGACCATGAGGCCGCCCATGACGAAGAAATAATTGAGGACGGGGCTACGTTCACGTTGGAGAAAGCGGTCGATGCCGAGGCGGCCGAGCCAGGAGACGACAATGCTGGCCGAATCCCAGAAGAAGTACATGCCGACGAGGAACAGGATGGTGTAGAGGATACCGGGGATGATGATCCACTTCCACAGGCGGTGGGTCCTGACGAAGTGATGCGCTTTTGTATAGGACTGGAAGGCGATAATGATTTCTTTTAGCACCGTGTGTTCTTTTGGTTACTTTGCCGGGTGGTTGCCTTGCCGGATGGTTACTTTGCCGGCTCAAACCGGGCACCCTCGATCAAACCTACGGATAAATGCGTGAAATGAAAAAATTGGATTCTGTCTTTTATGACCGGCCATCGGTGGTGGCGGTCGCGCGGGACCTGGTGGGCAAAGTGTTGGTGACGGAGCTGGAGGGTGGGAGGACGGCGGGACGGATCGTGGAGGTGGAAGCGTATAACGGGGTGGTGGACCGGGCGAGTCATGCGTGGTCGGGGCGGCGGACGGCGCGGACGGAGGTGATGTTTGGTGCCGGGGGTACGGCATATGTTTACCTGATCTATGGCATTCATCATTTGTTCAATGTCGTGACGAATACGAGCGGCGTTCCCCATGCCGTGCTGGTGCGGGCGTTGGAGCCGCTCGTGGGTATACCGGTGATGCTGAAACGAATGGGGCGGGACCGGTTGGATCATTCGCTGACGCGCGGGCCGGGGAATCTCTCGCGGGCGCTGGGGTTGAGGACGGTGCATACCGGCATGTCGCTGTTTGGGGAGGAGATCTGGATCGGGGATGACGGGTTTCGGCCGCGGCGGTCGGAGATCGTGGCGACGCCGCGGATCGGCGTGGACTATGCAGGCGAGGATGCGGCGCTGAAATATCGGTTCATCCTGAAAGGCAGTCCCTGGGTCAGCGGGCCGAAGCGGTTGAATGAGTCACGCACGAAGGATCGGTAAGATGTGCGGGGATCAGGGAGGCGCGCACGAAGGATCGGTGAGACGTGCGGGGATCAGTGAGACGCGCACGAAGGATCGGTGAGATGTGCGGAGATCAGTGAGACGCGCGCGGGTGGCGGGTTAAAGCGCGATTAAAGGCGCTTTAAAGTCTGATTAAATATGCCTGGGGAGTATGGTAATTGGCGTGGAGGAGCATTAACTTAGTAGCGGGTGATCTTTCAAGTGTCCCCCGACCTTATACCATGAACTTTTTAACCTATTCAAGACATCGGCGTAGCGGCGCCCTCCCGCTGTTCTTCCTTTCCACTTCTTCCTTTCAGCTGGTTGCTCCGGCTTTGGAGCAGCGGGCGCCGCCGTAGGCGGGACCGATTTTTTACGCGAGATCTGGCTTGTTAACCTATTACCTATCAAAAATGTTTTTATGAAATCCTTATTGGTGGCGGCGGTCCTGGCGGCGTCAGGCGCCGTCGTGTGCCGCGGGCAGGTGCAGGCGCAGCCTCCGGTGCAGGCGCAAGTGCAGCAGCCGCAGGTGCAATCGCAAGGGCAGCAGCCGGCGGTGCAGGCGCAGCCCGAATGGCCCAAATCCATCATCACGGCCGGAGGTACGGTGATCGATCTCTATTCACCCCGGGTTGTTTCCTGGTCGGATGATGTCGTCAGGTGGCACTCGGTGATGTCGGTGCGTCATGTGGGTTCCGACGATCCGGTGTATGGGGTGGCATGGATATCGGCGATGGTTAATCGCGATTCGGCGGCCCGGCAGTTGCTGATCCGGTCGGTTCATGTCGACCGGCTGCGGATACCGGATGACACGGATCGGGCCGACAATGACTTTATATCCACGGCGATGGAGGTGTATACGCCCTGGGTGCTGGGGAGTATTCCGGAGCCGGTGGATGGCGGCGGCGGGTTGGCGGCGAATGCGGGCGGCGGCATAGCAGCGGATGCGGGCGCGGGGCGCACGAAGATCTATTATGCAACCGCGCCGACGGTACTGGTGCTGATCGACGGCGCGCCGAGACTGGAAATGAATGCGCATTGGGGCCTGCCGGCAGTCGTGAACACGCATCGGGTGATCGTGAGGGGCCCGGACAGTAACTTCTATCTCTATGTCGGCAATCGATGGTATATGGCGCCGGATGCGACAGGTCCCTATTCGGCGGTGAAGGGAAGGCCGGTCCGTCAGCTGCGGAAGATCGCAGCCGACCTTAGAGTTGCGGCCCGGAAAATGGATATTCCGGTGGACGGGGAGGAATCCGTCCAGAAAATCATCGTGAGAACGGAGCCTGCCCTGTTGATCCGGACATTTGGACGGCTGGCCCTGAGCCGTATCCCGCATACCGCTCTTTATTATTGTACCAATTCGGCGGCCACGCTCATTTTTGCGCCGAACAAGCGGCGGTGTTATGCGCTGTTCGGCGACCAGTGGTACATGACCCGCGACATTTCGGATAGTAATGGGTGGACGGCGATCGATCGATCCCGGCTGCCGGAGGCGATCGTTGGAAAGGATGCCCGGCTGGATGAAGAAGTGCCGACGGTTGCGAAGGTCGACCGGGAGGCGACGACAACGATCGACTACTACGGGCCGCCGCGCTTCAGGCCCATTCCGGGTACGGGCCTGGAGTATGCGACGAATACCTGTTCGATCGTCCTTAAAGACAACCTGAGCTACTATGCGCTGGACAATGGCGTGTGGTTTGTCGCGGAGAGTCCGTTGGGATATTGGAAGGTGAGCGTTGACCGCCTGGTGGGAGTGGACCTGATCCCGCGGCGGCTGAGGGTCTACCGGGCGAAGTTCGTGTACATCTATGAAACGGCGCCGGCGTATGTCTATGAGGGTTACTTGCCGGGATATGATGCCGGCGGGACGGACGGGTGCGCGCTCGCGGAGACATCCGATCCTGACTGGATGGATGATGCGTGGGGTTATGACCTGGAGTTTGTCTTCGGCTGGGACGGCACCTGGAATCATGGCTATTACCGGTTCGACCGGGACAACCGGTATTATGGCCATATCGAGTATGGGAGGAAGGGACCGCACTGGCACGAAAGAACTTCCGGGCCCGGTGCGAAGCAGGACGGGGAAGGAGTGGCTATGGGCGGCCTGCATCCGCACCCGCATCCGCCGGGCGGTTGGGAGCAACATGCGATCGGATTTGGCCATTATACGGGTATCGGGTATACCAGGCCGGGAAAGGATGGCGGGATTGCCCGCGGTGCGGTGGTAAGCGGCGGCGGGATCCGGGGCGGGTATTCCGACGGGATCCGGAACGGGTATTCCGGCGGGATTTCACGGGTTGGGGTTGCGGGCGGCGGATCACGCAGCGGGTTCGCCGGTGGCTATTCCGGCGGCGTATCCCGCGGTTCGTTCGGCGGCGGCAGTGGCGGCGCCCATTTCGGCGGCAGTGGCGGCGGTGGCGGAAGTGTTCACGTCAGCTCGGGCGGTGGAGGTGGCGGCGCCCATTTCGGTGGCGGCGGCGGCGGGGCGCATCACTGATCATTCGCTACGCAGCGATTTCACCGGGTTGGCCATGGCGGCGCGGATCGTCTGAAAGCTGACCGTGACCAGTGCAATCAGGATGGCCGCGGCTCCGGCCGCTACAAAGACCCACCAGGTCATGCCGATCCTGTAGGCAAAACTTTGCAGCCACAGGTTCATCCCCCACCAGGCGACGGGGAAGGAAAGGAGGGAGGCGATGAGTACGAGCCGTGCGAAATCCACGCTGAGCAGCTTCATGATCCCGCCGATTCCGGCGCCCAGAACTTTCCGGATGCCGATCTCCTTCATGCGCTGTTCCGCGGCATACGTCACGAGCCCAAAAAGCCCCAGACAAGCGATCAGGATCGCGAACACCGAGAAGGTGACCGTGAGCTGTCCGGTCTGTTGATCTGTATGGTACAACCGGTCGAAGTCGTTGTCCAGAAAAGTATACCCCATCGGCACGCCGGGAGCCATCTTTTTCCAGCGGGATTCGATCTGGCCGACGAGCGAGAATACATTTCCGGGCCGGAGCCGGACGGCCAGCATGCCCCGGTTGTCGCCGTAGCGCAGGACGACGGGCCCTACCTTTTCGTGGAGGGAATTATAGTTGAAATCTTTTATCACGCCGATGATGTGCAGGGGAACAGGCTTATTCGAATCGCTGACTTTATAAAGGAGTTGATGAAGGGGATTACGCAGCCCCAACAGCTGGACGGAGGTCTCGTTGAGGATGATCGCCGAGGAGTCGGATGGGAAGGTGCGGATGTCGAAATTGCGGCCCTCGAGCAACTTTATACCAAGCGTGGGGATATAATGGTCGTCTACGGTCATGTCGGTGCTGATAAAGGCCTGTTTCATGTCAAGGGATGCTTCCCGGAAATAGGCATCCTGCGAGTAGGGAACCCCGGTAGAGGGGATATCACCGGAGAGGGTGGCATCAGTGACGCCGGAAAGCGTCAGAAGGTCGTTGCGAAAGGTTTTCACCGGGTCGCCGGCAGTATAGGCATTGCGGATGAGGAGCACCTGTTCCCGGTCGAATCCGACGTCGCGGTTGTGGATATAGTTCAGCTGGCGGAAGATGACGAGGGTCCCGATGATCAGGGCGATCGAGATCCAGAACTGGAAAACCACCAGCCCGCTGCGCAGCCAGCTGCTGCGGAAGCCCGACGCTATCTTCCCTTTTAACACCAGTATGGGTTGGAAGGAAGAAAGGTAGAACGCAGGATAGCTCCCGGCGAGACAGCCGACGACCAGCGTCAGCCCGATGATGATGGGCAAGAACCGCGAGCCGAAGAGTACGCCGGGATGCAGCTGTTTGCCCGCCAGCTGATTGAAGAAGGGCAGCAGGGCCAGCGCGAGACCAAGCGCCAGCACCATCGCGAGCAAGCTCAGCAAAACGGACTCGGTAAGGAACTGTGCGATGAGGTAACCCCGCGTCGATCCGGCGACTTTGCGGATGCCGACTTCTTTTGCGCGGTTGGCGGAGCGGGCGGTGCTCAGGTTCATGAAATTGACGCAGGCGATCAGGAGAATGAGGACCGCGATAAAGGAAAATGTGTAGACATAATTGATATTTCCATTCCCCTCCAGCTCGAAGGATTTGTGGGAATAGAGGTGGATCCGGGTCAGGGGAAAGAGTTGGTAATTGAAATGACTGCCGCCCTTCGCCAGGTCGCCAAGACTGGTATGCAGCATATTCAGCAATTCCTTGTTGAGGTAGTTGTTAATAACGGCCTGGACGTGCTTCTGGACGAGGGCCGGATCCGTTCCTTTCCTGACAAGCAGATAGGTCACGTAGTTGTTGCTCAGCCATTCGTCGTCGTCGCTCCGGTCCTTGTCCGACATAGATTCGAGGATACTGAAATGGAAATGAGACTGTGCGGGCATGTCGCGGATGACGCCGGTGACCTTGCAGAGGTTCTTGTTCTCCATTTCGAAGGTTTTGCCGATACAGTCCGTGCTGTTGAAATGGCGTCTGGCGGTAGTCTCGTCGATGACGACGCTGTGTGGCGCGTCAAGGGCGGTGGCGGGATCCCCGGCGATAAAGGGGAAGGTGAAGACGCGGAAGAACGTCGAGTCGGCCAGGGCGTGGTGATGTTCCTGGATCCAGTCAGCGCCATGTTTGACCATGACGTCGGTGTTAAAGCCTTGTATGCGGGTCATTTGCTCGATCTCCGGATAGTCCTTGACCATTGTGGCGCCGAGGGGTTTGGGCGAGAGGGCGGCAATCAGCTGGGTGTTGTTGAAATAGATGTCGTCATCGATGCGATAGATTCGGTCGGCATTGACATTGAACCGGTCGTAGGAGAGCTCGTCGGTGACGTACAGGACGATAAGCAGACAGACGGCCAGGCCGGCGGAGAGGCCGACGACATTGATGGCGGTGAAGCCTTTGGATTTCCAGAGGTTGCGGAGGGCGACTTTGAGATAGTTTCGGAACATCGGAAGGCGGGTTTGACAGGTGATTATTCGGGACGCAGGCGAGAGGGGTGGCGCCCCTCATTCGCTACGCAAAGATTTGACGGGGTTAGCAACGGCGGCGCGGATGGTCTGGATGCTGACGGTCAGCAAGGCGATCGCAAGCGCGGTCAGGCCGGCGACGAGGAAGATCCACCAGCTGATGCCCGTACGATAAGCGAAGGTCTCGAGCCATTTGTACATAGCCCACCACGCGACCGGGAAGGCGATAAGGGCGGCGATCCCGACGAGAAGCGCGAAGTCTTTGCTGAGCAGGCCAACGATGCCGCTGACACGGGCGCCGAGTACCTTGCGGATCCCGATCTCCTTCATGCGTTGTTCCGCAGCATACGTGACGAGGCCGAAGAGACCAAGACAGGCAATAAAGATCGCGAATACCGCAAACGCGATAAAGAGCTGGCCGGTCTGCTTTTCGGATTGATAAAGGGTATTGAAATCGTCGTCCATGAAGGTATAGGAGAAGGGTACTCCATTGGCCATCGCTTTCCATTTGGATTCGATCTGGCCCACGGTGGCGAAGATATCCCCGCCATGCAGCCGGACGGCGAGGCTGCCGCGGCTGTCGCTGAGATTGATCACCAGCGGTCCCACCTTGTCGTGCATCGAGCTGAAATTAAAATCCTTTATCACTCCTATGACGTGATAGGCGACGCTTTTCATGCTGTCACCGGGCCGGTAGAACGTTTGGTTGATCGGGTTTTTCCAGCCCAGCAGCCGGACGGCGGATTCGTTGACGATGATCCCCGTTGAGTCGGTGGGAAAGTCGGGCGAGAAATTCCTGCCCTTGACTATTTTCATCCCGAGCGTGGGCACATAATTATTATCCACAAAAAAATTCGTCAGCACAACCGCCCCCTTCGGGTCCAAGGATGCCGTACGGAACCAGCCTTCCTGGTCATAGCCGCCGCCCTGGGTCGGCAGATCGCCCGACAGCGTGGCACCAGCGACACCCGTGAGTTGGGTCAACTCTTTCCGGAAGGTTTTTACCGGGTCACCGGCGAGATAAGCATTGTGGATGACGAGTACCTGGTCGCGGTCAAACCCAACCTGCCGGCTGCGGATATAATTGAGCTGATTGTAGATGACGATGGTGCATACAATGAGCCCGATGGAGATCCAGAACTGCCCCACGACGAGGATGCTGCGAAGCATGCTGCCTTTGAAGCCCGCCGCGATCTTTCCCTTGAGCACCAGGATCGGCTGGAAGGACGATAGATAGAAGGCGGGATAGCTGCCGGCGAGACAGCCGACCAGGAAGACGAGGGTCACGAGCAGGGCCAGGAAGCGAACCGAAAACAGGCTCCCGGCATGGAGCTCTTTCCCCGCCAGCTGGTTGAACATGGGAAGCAGCAGCAGGGCGATCCCAAGGGCGAGGAGCAGCGAGAAGAAGCTGAGGAGCACCGACTCGGTGAGGAACTGGGCGATAAGGTGGCCCCGGGTGGAGCCCGCAACCTTTCGGATACCCACTTCCTTGGCGCGACCCGCCGAGCGGGCCGTACTGAGGTTCATAAAGTTCACGCACGCGATGACCAGGATAAGGATGGCGATAAAGGAAAAAATATAGATGTAATTGATATTGCCGTTCGGTTCCATCTCGTAGGATTTGTTGGAATGGAGATGGATGTCCGTGAGCGGCATGAGGTGATAGATGAAATGCGCGCCCTGATGGTTCATATCCGCGATGGAGGTGTGAAGCATCTCCTGCAGCTGCCGCCCGAGGTATTTATCGACGGTGGCGTTGACGCGGCTTTGCAGAAAGGCCCGGTCTACCCCCGGCCGGGCAAGGATATAGCTGTACCAGTTGTTGCTTAGCCACCGGTCGTTATCGCCCTGGTAGGAATCCCGCACGGGCCGGATAAAGCTTAAATGGAAATGCGACTGCCGGGGAAAGTCCTGCATGACGCCGGTGACTTTGCAAAGGGTCTTGTTCTCCATCTCCAGGGTCTTGCCGATCACGTCGGTGCTGTTGAAATAGCGTCGCGCGGCCGATTCGTCAATGACGACAGAGTTTGGTTCGTTGAGTGCGGTGTTGGGGTCGCCGGTCACCATGGGGATACTGAAGACCTTGAAAAAAGTAGAGTCGGCGAATGCCACGTGGTGATCCCGGATCCATTCGGCGCCTTTTTTGATCAGGATGTCCTTCTGGTAGTTGATGCGTACCATTTGCTCCACCTGGGGGCATTCTTTTGCGAGGGTGTAGGCGAGGGGTTTGGGGGAGATGGCGGCCGTGAACTGGGTACCGTTGAAGTAGATGTCCGCGTCGAGGCGGTAGATGCGATCGGCATTGACGTTAAACCGGTCGTAGCTGAGCTCGTCGGTGACATAGAGGACAATGAGGAGGCAGACGCCGAGCCCTGCGGCGAGGCCGATGATATTGATGGCGGTGAAGCCTTTCGATTTCCAGAGGTTGCGGAGGGCGACCTTCAGATAGTTGCGCAGCATGAGAGACGGTTTACTCCCTCAGACGGATGGGACCCGGGAAAGGTTACAAGGATGGGGGAAAGGAAGCAGGGAAAAGGATCGGGGAAGGTTGTAACCGGACATCAGCTGTATTGAAACCGGACATTCCCGTGCGGGCGCCGGTTCTTAATCGATTGGTACCGAGTTACAAGAAATACTGGCATTAAAGTCGCGGGAGATCGGGCATGTTTACCAACTATTTTAAAACAGCCCTTCGCTGTCTGCTAAAAAACAAAGGTTTCACCGCCATCAACGTCCTTGGGCTCACGCTGGGCATTGCAACCTGTCTTTTGATCGTGTTTTATGTGCTTGATGAGTTGAGCTATGACCGGTACAATGAGAAGGCGGATCGGATTTACCGGGTTAACAATGAGATCCGGTTTGGGGGCAACGAAAAAGTCTACGCCTCCTCTCCTGCGCCCGCGGCTGTTGCCTTGAAGCGCGACTTTCCGGAGATCGAACAGGTCGTCCGGGTGGAATCCAGGGGTCGGGTCCGGGTGAAGAAGGGGAATCAGTATATCCAGGAGAATTACTCGGGATATGCGGATTCGACGCTTTTCTCGGTCTTTACGCTGCCGATGATCGACGGGGATGCGGCTGTCGCCCTGAGGGCTCCCAATTCGGTGGTGATCACGGAACGTACCGCGCGAAAATACTTCAGCCGGCCGGATGTGGTCGGGCAGGTGTTGCTGGTGGATAACGATCAGCCGTACAAGATCACCGGCGTTATCCGGGATTTTCCCCCGGAATCGCATTTCCACTTCGATCTGATCTTCCCGATGGCTGCCCTTGCGGATAGCCGGCAGGATGCGTGGCTGACCAATAATTTCGTGACTTATGTCCTGCTGAAGCCGGGCGGGGATGCGGGCAAGGTGGATGCGAAATTCCCGTCTTTCCTCCGGAAGTATATGGGTCCGCAATTGATGAGTGCCCTGCATTTGACGATAGAGGATTTTGAGCAGGCGGGCAACTATTACCGTTTCCGGCTATTCCCGTTATTGAAGATCCATCTGTGGTCGAA
Source organism: Puia sp. (assembly GCA_035508835.1). Taxonomy (GTDB): domain Bacteria; phylum Bacteroidota; class Bacteroidia; order Chitinophagales; family Chitinophagaceae; genus Puia. The sequence continues at coordinate 16,548 of DATJMG010000107.1, read as the reverse complement.
CTGTCCCGATGATCTGTTCCCGAACGGGAACATAGATTTTGTCTATATCTTTTCGGCGATCGCGCTGATGATCCTGCTGATCGCCTGTATCAATTTCATGAACCTGTCTACGGCGCGGTCGGCTAACCGTGCCCGGGAGGTCGGCGTGCGGAAAGTATTGGGCTCGCCGCGGAAGCTCCTTGTTCTCCAGTTCCTGACGGAGTCTGTGCTGGTCACGCTGGCGGGGGCCGCGTTGGCGGTTTTGCTCGGGTGGATGCTGCTGCCGCTTTTCAACATGCTGTCCGGGAAGGAACTGGTGGCGAGTTGGCCGGTGTTGCGGTTGCTTGCGCCGGTATTGATCGTTTTTGTCCTGATCATCGGATGTCTGGCGGGGTCGTATCCTGCTTTTTATCTTTCGGCCTTCCGGCCTGTCGAGGTGTTGAAGGGCGGAAAGGGAAGCAGCGGCGCCGCGGGGGTGAAAGGGGGGCGGTTGCGGAGTATGCTGGTGGTATTCCAGTTTTCCATTTCCTTCTTTCTGATTGCGGGTACGCTGGTGGTATACCAGCAGATCCGGTATATGCAGTCCCGCGACCTGGGATATGACCGGTCTCATGTGCTGATCGTGCAGAACACCTACAGCCTCGGCGACCGGGCGAGAGTGTTCAAGGAGGATGTCAAACAGTTGGCGGGCGTAGATGATGCCACGCTGGCCTCGTCTTTACCGACGAACCAGGATGGCGACTGGACATCCTTTTTCGAAGACCGGGGTCTCGATCAGAAGCGGGCGATCCATTCGGCGTTGTGGAGTGTGGATGAGGACTATCTGGGTACCCTCGGCATCCAGTTAAGATCGGGGCGCAATTTCTCCCGGGAGATGGGGACGGACTCGAGTGCGGTCATCATCAATGAATCTTTCGCGAAGATGTTGACTTACAAGGACCCCTTGGGCAAGACCCTGTATGCGCCGGCGGATAACTCGTTGAAGAAGATCGCTACCTGTCATGTCATCGGGGTCGTCCGGGATTTCAATTTCCGGTCGCTTCAGGAGAGCGTGACGCCGCTGGCCTTCAAATTGAATGACGATCCCGGCACGTTGAGCATTCGGATCCATAGCGGGTCGAACGTTCCTTCGGTGCTGGCGCGGGTGCGGGAAAAGTGGTCGGAGGTATCGCCGAACGAGGCGTTTGCCTATTCTTTCATGGAGCAGGATTTCGAGGGGCTGTATCGGGCGGAGGAAAGGGTGGGACAGCTTTTTGTGACGTTCAGTAGCCTGGCGATCCTCATTGCCTGTCTCGGGTTGTTCGGGCTGGCGACGTATGCCGCGGAGCAGCGGACGAAGGAGATCGGCATCAGAAAAGTATTGGGTGCCGGCGTGACGACGATCGTCGGGATGTTGTCGGGTGATTTTATTCGGCTCGTTTTGTTGTCGGTGGTGATTGCTTCACCGCTGGCGTGGCTGGCGATGCGCAAGTGGCTGCAGACGTTTGCCTACCGGATCGATATTTCGATATGGGTTTTCGTGGCCGCGGGGCTGATTGCATTGGTGATTGCCATGTTGACGGTGAGTGTGCAGACGTACAGGGCGGCGTCGGCCAGTCCGGTCAAAAGTTTGAAAGCTGACTGACGGCTGGGGGTCGTGTAGCGTTGCCGGTCAGAACCGCGGGCAGGGGATGCCGTGTTTGCCGTCGGAAGACTTTTTGATATAGATCAGGGAGATCTCGATCCCGCCGCGGCTTTCGGAGGCGGAGGAGAGGGGTGAGATATTCACATCGTAGGTGACGCCGAGGCTGAAGTCGTTATAGTCAAGACCGACATAGGGAATAAAGGCGTCGGTGGTGTTGTTGGTGACGCGGGCCCAGGCGCCGACATAGAAATTGACGGGGGAGGTTTCATCGGTAGTGGCTGCCGCTTCCCAAGCGCCGCCGAGGACGTATTGACGGGCGCCGGCCTGGTTGCTGACGAGGCCGCTGACATAGATGGTGCTGCCGGTCCCGGTGATGGGGAAGAATCCGCCGCCGTGGATGGTCTCGCGGATCGGGACATTGATGGTATCGACACCGAGGAAGGAGGCTTTGGGGCGGTTGAGATGGTAGGCGGAGGCGCCGATATAGAAATTGTTGTTGCCGTTTGTACTCGCGTTGTAGAGGACGCCGAGATTGGCATCGAAGTAGTGGACGGACACAAATTCCGAGTTGATGGCTTCGGTGGGGGAGCGAAGGAAGGTTCCGTCGAGCTGGAGGCCGTCTTCGAAAGTCAGGCGGGTGCCGTCGAGGTTCTGGTTGGCGTAGGTGCCCTGGAACCCGATGCCGATGGAGTGGTAGCCGTCCTCATCCAGCGCTTTGTGGTAGGCGGTAGAGAAGGAGAAATAATTGCTCGAGAGGATACCGCTGGCGGTTTTGTCGTTCATGGCGAGGAAGCCGATCCCCCAGGTGTCGTTGACCGGCAGTTTATTGACCAGGATGGGGGCGTCGAGGGAGACCGTAGAGGTAATAAATGCGTTATTGATGGCGGGCCATTGGTTGCGGTAGTTGCCGGCGACGCGGAGGACGCCGTTGAATTTGCCGGTGAGGGCGGGGTTGAGGCTGAGCGGTGAGGCAAAGAATTGGGAGAATCCGGGATCCTGGGCCCTGCCGGGCAGAACGAATATGGTAGTCAGAAGGGCCAGAATTGCTAACTGCTTCATAAACAGGTTGGTCTCTCGTTATCAATCAATTACCTATACGATGATTAGCGGGTGGTTTTCGGGGATAGAGGGTTGGTTCTTCCAGAGGCTTCCATATACAAGACGGAAAAATTGCGCCAGAAGTTGGCTCCGGCAATACTGGTCCGGAAATATAGTAAAAAAAAGCCGAATTGCGCCAGTTAAAGTTTTGGAGTAGTTTAGCAGCATACCTTTCTAAACCGGTCTGCCATGGAAAACGCGGTTCGTTTGTGCTTGTTTGCGGCCTTGGCGGCTGCTTTGCTGGCAGGCGGGACGGCGGGATGCAAGAAATCGTCGGTAGCGCCAACTGCGGAATCCGCCTACACGCCGGGGTGGGACGTTTATTTTGCCGGGCAGGATTCCGGCCGGGCCGTCTACTGGAAGAATGGGCTCCGAACGGTGCTGGGTTCAGCGGGAATTGCGCAAGGGATTGCGGTCAGCGGGTCGGACGTATATGTCGGCGGCGGCGTCACCAAAGCGGTCAATTCAGAAGTAATCAATCTCGCGGCGTTGTGGAAGAATGGGGTGGAAGAGGACCTGACGGATACCAGTGCCTGGGCATATACGCCGGTGGTATCCGGTGCGGATGTCTATGTTCCGGGGTATATCGGCCAGTGGGGAGGGCAGCCAAAAGCAGTATATTGGAAGAATGGTCAGCCGGTCACCCTTGATTCGACGAATTGGGCTATTGCCACCGGGATGGCCGTTAGCGGGTCGGACGTCTACGTGCTCGGGTTTGTCGGCGGAGCGGCCGTTGATTCTTCGGTAGTCTGGAAGAACGATCAGTTGCTGGCCGGCGCCTACAGCACTTTTGACCAGCCTTACAACCAGATCGTGGTTTCCGGCGGAAATATCTATGTGGCGGAGCTTCAGGGATATTTTGAAAATTTCGCCAGCCAGTATATGGCGCTGCCGCATGCCAGGTCGGCGGCTTGTTTGCTGCTCAACGGGTCGGACATCTATGTGGCGGGATCGCGGGTGGACAGCGCAGGGAACGTTTGGGCGGCTTACTGGAAAAATGGTGTCATGGATACGCTGGCAAATTATCCCGGTACGACCATCAGCGGTGCCTGGGCTATCGTTCTTGCGGGGTCGGACGTTTACGTAGCTGGCGATGCCGTCGTGAACGGTGTATTATGGGGGGTCTTCTGGAAGAATGGCGCCGAGGCGGCGCCCTCGAGAAACGGGGCAATTTACGGTGCCGCTGTGGTAAAGTGATTTACATCTGCACCTTATTGCCATAGGCGAGGTCGCCGGCGTCGCCCAGGCCGGGGACGATATAGCCTTTGGCGGTGAGCTCGTCGTCGATGGCGCCGCACCAGATCCGGCATTGCGGCTCTTCGCGCAGGACATATTCGATCCCGACGGTACAGGCGATGGCGACGACGACATGGATCCCGGAAGGGTGGCCTTCCTCGCGGAGGTATTGGATAGTTTTGACGAGGGATGCGCCGGTGGCGAGCATGGGGTCGGAGACGATGACCACGCGGCCTTCGAGCTCGGGGCAGGAGATGTAGTCCAGCCGGATCTCGAAGCTGCCGTCCCGCTGGTGTTTCCGGTAGGCCGAGATAAACCCGTTGTCGGCCTTATCGAAGAAATTGAGCAGGCCCTGGTGCAGCGGCAGGCCGGCGCGGAGGATGGTGGTGATCACCGGCTGGCTGGCGAGCACTTTGGCGGTCGCGGTCCCGAGCGGCGTCTGGACTTCTTTGTCGGTAAAGGGGAGGGTTTTGCTGATCTCGTAGGCGGCGACTTCTCCGATGCGTTCCAGATTGCGGCGGAAGCGCATGCGGTCCAACTGGATCTCATGATCGCGGATCTCGCCGATCCAGTCACAGAGGAGGGAGTATTGTTCCGAGAGGTTGACAACCATGGCCGGGCTGATTTCGGCAAACCTACACTAATTATTTTATTTTTGGGCCCTATGGTCTACAAAGTCATCGGATTGATGAGCGGCAGTTCACTGGACGGGCTGGACATCGCGTATGTCCACCTTTCGCAGGCGGGGCGCGGCTGGGAGTTCCAACTGATCCATACGGAATGTTACGGCTATCCGCCGGAGTGGGCGGAGCGGTTGGCGGGGGCGACGGGTCTTTCGGCGCTCGACTACCAGTTGCTGCATACGGAGTATGGACATTTTGTGGGCCGGGAGGTAAGGCGGTTCATGGCGGCATATGGGCTGGAATATCAGGTTCAGCTGATCGCGTCTCACGGCCATACGACCTTTCATGATCCTGCGCGGCGGATGACGGCGCAACTGGGGGATGGGGCGGCGATTGCGGCCGGGACGGGGATCAATGTGGTGAGTGATCTGCGGGCGATGGATGTGGCGTTGGGGGGGCAGGGGGCGCCGATCGTTCCTATCGGGGAGAAGCTGCTTTTTTTGGGGTTAGCGGCGTTCCTGAACCTGGGCGGGATCGCCAATGTTTCAGTCGGGGCGAGGACGGTGACGGGTCCGGGGGTGACGGGGGCGGCGATGGCGGGGCGGGCGGCTCCGGCGATGACAGGGTCGGTGGTTTCGGGTCCGGGGGTAGCGGGGCCGGGGGTAGCAGGTCCGGGAGTTTCAGGTCCGGCGGCCTTCGATGTGGCGCCTGCGAACCGGGTTTTGAATGCCCTTGCCCGAAAGGCGGGGCTGGATTTTGACCGGGACGGATTGCTGGCGGCGGCGGGGAAGGTCGATGAGGGGTTGCTTGGGAGGCTGAATGCGTTGCCATATTACGGGATGGGCTGGCCGAAGTCGCTGGCGAATGAGTTTGGGTTGAAGGAGGTGCTGCCGCTGGTGGAGGGTGCCGGGTTGAGTGCAGAGGATGGCTTGCGCACCTATGTCGAGCATTTGGTGGTGCAGATCGGCCGGGCGGTGGAGCGGCTGAGGGTTGGGGCGGAGGCGCCTGCAAAGATGTTGGTGACGGGGGGCGGGGCGCATAATGGATATCTGATCGGGCGGCTGCGGGCGAAGTTGGCGGAACTGGGGGTGGAGGTCGTAGTGCCGGATGCGGCGATCGTCGATTATAAGGAAGCGTTAGTGATGGCGTTGATCGGGGTGTTGCGGTGGCGGGAGGAGAACAATGTTTTGGCTTCGGTGACGGGGGCGAGCCGGGATAGTGTCGGAGGCGCGGTGTGGATGGGGGGCCAGTAGGGGCGAGACGAGGCGCAGCCGGCAGGGTGGCAGAGGCGGTGCGGTCGGCGCGGCGGCGGGGTCAACTGGGTGACGGGGTTTTGGGGGATTGGCAGGACCGGAATTTGGAAAAATTTTCCGGGATTGGGAAGGCGGGGCGACAGGCCGGCCGCAAAATTTGATTGAAAGTCAATCGATTATATTTTGGCGTGCGGATTGATATATTATTAATACCCTCCTGGAAAAACCGCTTTTTTCCATTTCCTCCCTGAAAGAACGTCCGAACCTACAATCTCTTTCGACCCTATAAAAAGACACGACCATGAAACGTTTTGCTACCTCGATGCTGCTTTCACTCGGACTTTCACCCGTGTTTGCTTCCGCGCAGGATCTTGTTTCCTCCAACCAGGTTTCTCTCCAACAAGATTCGACTAACCTCGCCGGTCGGGCGATTGCGGCTGCCAATGTTTCGGCTGCGGTCGAGACCACTGCAGTGCGTGCGGACTGGTCGAAATCGGAAGACCTGATCAACGGTTCGATCAGCAAAGCCAAACTGACGAGGATGAAAGAAGTAACGAATGCGCTGGTCAACCTGATCAGGGATTCCTGCCTGGAGGACGGCAGTTACAATACGACCTGGCATGGGGAATATAATTCCGACAAAAACAGCCCGGGAGCACAGCTCAAATTCGGGATAACCTGTCACTTTGCCGAACAGAACGCTGATCTCAGCATCACTGCAAATGATCTACAGCCGCTGCTGGACGAGCTGACGGTTAACGGTAAGCACTACCTGACGATACGGGTGGCCAGCGGTTTCCATAAGAATGCTCTTTATTATGCGGATGCCGCCGGAGCCGAGGTTGCGGGGGCTGCCGCCGGGACCGACGCTGCCGGGACCGCTACCGCTGCCGGCCAAACGAAGATGTGGCTTGTTACTGCCAATAATGGTCATCTGCCGTTCACGCCGGTATCGCGGAAAGAATACCTGGTTGAGGCAAAGGCGGAGCTTTCAGCGATGGTGAAGAGCATAGAAGCGGGCTGGAGGATGAAAGCGCCGGTGCGGCCGGCCGCAGTGCAGGAGGCGGAGCGCAAAGCGGTCATCGATCAGCTGAAGTCGATGTATTCCGGTGCGGACCTCGACATCCGGGTTCGGGTCTACCTGAACAGCTATAAAACGGACGAGCAATTCCTGAATGAAAACATTGACCGGGAGACGGCAGGGTTCAGGGCCACGATAGGTCTGATGGATAACCTGATGACGCATCTGGGTGCGGCTGAATTGGCAAAGCCCGCGATCGTCTCCTGCGATGCGGCGGACTTCCATGGTTTTGAAGATGGTCAGACCGATTATATGCTGATCCGGATGGACGATGCGTATTTCAACAATACGTTGAGTGAAGAAACGCCGCAGTTATTCCTGGTGACCTTGCATTATGAAAAGGCGAATGCTTCGACGGCGGAGCTGGACCGGCAGTTGACGGAGAGGCTGGATGGGCGCATGTTGCGGGAGATGCTGGATAAGTAAAGTTTATCTATAATAGAGTAGATCGGCCACCCGCGGGGTGGCTTTTTTTATCTACAACCCCAACACCGCTCTCAGCTTGACATACCCCGCCTTGCTCACGGGCACCTGCGCGCCGGACGAAAGAACGCAGAGGTGACTGTCCTTCTCATAGGGGTCGATGCGGGTCACCTGCTGGATGTTGATGATATAGGAGCGGTGGGTGCGGACGAAGCGGGTGGGGTCGAGGACTTTTTCGAAATACCCCATCGTGCGGTTCTTGAGGAAGGCGCCGTTGTGCGTGTGGATCTTGACGTAGTCATCGGCGGCTTCGAGGTAGTGGATGTCTTCGATCGGGATGATCTTGATCTTGCCGGCGGTTTTGACGACGACGCGCTGTTGCTGGGCGGGGGATTCCGCGGCGGTGTCGAGGAGGGATTGGTCGGGGGGCGCGGTTTTGGCGGGCGCGGGTTCCGGAGAGTATTGGTCCAGCCATTTATGGAGGGCTTTGTCAAAGCGTTCCCTGGAGAACGGCTTCAGGAGATAATCTACGGCATGGGTCTCGAAAGCCCGGATAGCATATTCATCAAAGGCGGTTGTAAAGATCACGGCAGGCGGATCTTCGACAAGCTCGAGCATTTCGAAACCGTTGATCTTGGGCATCTGGATATCGAGGAAGATGAGGTCGGGATGGAACTGCTGGATGGCCTTCAGCCCTTCGAAGCCGTCGTTGCATTCCTGAAGGATGGTGATATTGGGATAATACTGCAAATATTCCCGGACGATGATGCGGGCGAGGGGCTCGTCATCGATGAGGACGGCGGTGATGGGGTGTGACATCGGTTGGGAGGACGGCGCGGTTGAATGTGTTTCGGTCATGGCTGTGTTGTTATGGCTGTGTTGTTTGTGCCGGGTTAGCGGCCGGCCAACCGGCGGGGACGCGGACGGTCGTGATAAATAAATTCTCTTCTACGCGGGTCTCGAGCAGGTCGGGCCGGGCGAACAATAAATACAACCGGCGCTGGATGGACGTCAGGCCGAAGCCGGTGCCTTTCTTGGGCCGTGAGGTCTCGGGATCGAAAGGGTTGGTGACTTCGATGCGGATATAGTTGTCCACCAGTCGGGCGCGGATGGAAATGGTGACGGATTCGGTGGTATCATAAAGCCCAAATTTAATCGCATTTTCGACGATCGGCTGGAGGAGCATCGATGGAAGGCGATACTCGAGACATTCGGGCGCATAGTCGAGCTCGGTGCTCAGCCGGTGACCGAAGCGGACCTTCTCGATCTCCAGGTAGAGTTCGAGGTATTGGAGCTCTTCGCTGAGGGGTACCCATTGCTGGTCTTCCTTGCGGAGATTGCCGCGGAGGAAGTCGGAGAGCTGCTGGATCATCCGGCGCGCCTGTTCCGGCCGGCTGCCGATCAGGGCGCTGATGGAGTTCAGGCTGTTGAACAAAAAATGCGGCGCCAGCTGCTGCCGCAGCTTGAAGAGCTCGGCTTCCCTGGCAAGGCGCTCGGCGTCGTTGCGCCGCTGGCGGTTCTCCTGTTCTTCTTCGGAGGAATACCAGAGGACGCTGAGAATGCACATGCAGCCGATCTGGAGGAAGGCGAAGTCGAGCCGGACGGCCCAGGAGCGCGAAAAGAACACCGCATAGTCCACGGGATCGGCGGCGGAGTGGAGCAAGGGGACGAGGACGGCCTTGCACAGCGCGGTGCAGAGGGCCGCGAGGCCGAGGCTGATGAAGAGAATATACCAGTACCGGTCTTTCTTGGGCAGATAATATTGCATGCCGTTGCTGATGAAGACGCAGCAGAGGGCGATGACCATATTGGAGAAGGCGCCGTCGGAGAGGGCGGTGATCGCGCTGAGGCCGAATCCGATGAGGAGATGGGTCTGCAAAAGGGACCAGATCGCCCACCACGAGACGAAGATCAGGACTACCCTGCCGGAGGAGAGGGGGGACTTGGCCATGGCTCAGAGAAGCTGGAGCATTTTGTGCGTTCCCGAGATGCGGATATGGTCCGCGCGGCGGTTGGCCAGGTCGATATAACCTTCGGGGTCGTCGGTCTCCTGGATGCGGGAGTACATTTCCGCGCCGTCGAGGAGGCCGCTGAGGCGATAGAGTTCTGCGACATTGATGAACTTCCACTGTACGAGCTGCTGGTCCTGGTTGTAGAAGCGGTCCTGTTCCTGCTCCCCGAGTGCGAGGGCTTTCCGGAAGGCTTCCTCTTCGTCGGGCGCGGCGATCAGGCGGAGCTGTTCGTCGAACTGGGGAGTGTGGTTGCCTTCGCCGCAGATGATCCGAAAAATGATCTTGGAGAGATACCAGTACATATGGATTGGTTTTTTGATCAGAAATTTTTCAATTCGATTCCGCCGAACAGGGAGGTGCCGTCGATGAGCAGGACCTTGTCGGGATTGTTGACGGTCGGCTGCTGCCGTTTGTCTTCGAACCCGGCGAAGATGGCCGTGACGTCGGTGCGGACTTCCCAGTGTGCGGGGACGATGATCTTGGTGGCGCCCATGATCTGCACGACGTCAAGCCTTACAGTTCCCATAAAGTCGGCCTGGCTGAGGTCGATCTCGGTTCCGCCCATGATCGTGACCACGTCGCCGCCTTTGAAATTCTTGGACACGATCTTTTTATGCACCCCGCCAAAGAAAGCGGTTGAATCGATATAATCTTCAGCGGAGTAACCGGAGTAGCCGGAGCCGGTGGCGGTGGTGCCGCCCGCGGTCGCGCCGGGTCCGGGGATAGGACCGCCAGGGCCGGGGTTGCTGGTCCCGGGTCCATAGGCGCCTGGTCCGGGAGTAGGTCCGCCGGGGCCGGGGTTGGGGCCGAACTGGTCGGGGTTCGGGCCGACGTGGTAACCCCATTTGCGGGCACGCCAGTCGTTCTTCCACTGGGATTTCCATTGCGCCTTCCATGCCTTGTCCTGCCAGCGGCTGTAGTGATTCCGGCCCGGATTGAGCACAAAAAGTATCCCGATCAGGATAAGTACCCCGGGCAATATAAATCTATGCAGTTCTACCCGCGGATAGTAGTCCTGAAATTCGAAGGCCGTCCCGAGGAGGATGAGGATCAACCAGAAGCCGCCGCGGAACCCGTGGCGAAAGCCGATAAATATGCCGATCCCGATCAACAGGAAATGCCAGCTGAAGAGCCAGTCGGGTAGAGGGAAGCCCATCTGATCCAAGACGAGAACGGCGCCGACGCAGACCAGGAATAGTCCTGCCCAGATGCGGCCTGTTCTTCTCGGGGATGTGGAGTCATCGGTCATTAGAATTACAATTTTTCTCAAATCTAGTTCGAAACCGGGGTCCTGGCAAGAGGGTGTCGCCATTGAGGGGCGGGGGGGCGGTAAAAAGGGGGGTTTTCTCGGTAAAAGGCGTAACATTCTTAAATTTAGGGCGTCCTTATAATTGGACTAAACCGATTTTATGTTCAAAAACTATCTGTTGACCGCCCTGCGGGGCTTCCGGAAGAACCGGATGGCAGCCGTGATCAATATTTTTGGCCTGACGGTGGGGCTGTCGAGCTGTCTGCTCATCGCGCTTTTTATCCGGCATGAGTTGAGCTATGACGACTTTGAGACGAAGGGGCCGCGGATCGTCCGGGTGATCATGTCCTATCGGTTCAACGGGGGCGAGGAGATGACAACGGGTAACTTCACCTCTACCAAGGTGGCGACCACTTTCCAGCAGGTCTTTCCCGAAGTCGAGGCGGCGGTTCGAATGAATGACCCGGATGAGATCGTGCGCTACGGGGAAAAGTTATTTAACGAGAAACGGTTCGTCTTTGTCGATTCGAGCTTCTTTACTGTTTTTAGCATGCCGCTGACGCGGGGGGATGCACGATCGGCGTTGTCGGGGCCGCGGAAAATCGTGCTCACGCAAACGGCGGCGCGCCGGTATTTCGGGGATGCCGATCCGATGGGGAAGCTGCTGCGGGTTGGATCGGACAGCAGCAATTATGAGGTGACCGGCGTGATGGCCGATCCTCCCTCCAACTCCCAGATCAAGTTCGATCTGCTGGCCTCCTTTTCTTCCCTGTATGCCAATGACAACAATACCTACTGGGACGCGAACTATTATACGTACCTGCTGCTCCGGAATGCCGCGGACCTCCGGCCGCTCCAGACAAAAGTGGACGCCTTTATGGAAAAGGAGTCGAAGAAGTATGGGGCGACGATCAAATTTCTGCTGGAACCGTTTATGCGCGTGCATCTGTATTCGCCGTATTCCGGTCTGGAGCCCGGAACGTCCATTATCTACATTTATATCCTCGCCGGGGTTGCGCTGCTGATCCTCGTGATTGCGGGGGCGACGTATATCAATCTGAGTACCGCGCGGTCGGTAGACCGCGCGCGCGAGGTCGGGGTCCGGAAGGTGGTCGGGGCGGGAAAAGGGCAGCTCTTCTGGCAGTTCATCGGGGAGTCGCTGGTGCTGTGCCTGCTGGCGGTGGTCCTGAGCCTTGGCGTGGTGGCGGCGGTGCTGCCGGCATTCGACCGGTTGGCCGAGCGGGAACTGTCGTGGCGGCTGGTCGTGTCGCCGGTGTTTATCTTTTTGGCGCTTGGTGTCGCCGTGCTCGTGGGGTTGCTCGCCGGAAGCTACCCGGCGCTCGTGCTGTCGCGGTTCCATCCGGTAAAGGTGTTGAAAGGAGCCTTCAAAAATACCGCCGGCGGCCAGGGTCTACGGCAGTCGCTGATCGTCTTCCAGTTCGTCATTTCGGTCTTCCTCATCGTCGCGACGTTCATCATGGGACGGCAGCTCAGCTATATCCGGAACCGCGATCTGGGTTATGACCGTGAACATGTCGTATGGATCTCGATGGACCGGTCTCTGCTGAATAAGGTCGCTTATATCAAGACCGAGCTCAGGCGCGATCCCGATGTGCTGGATGTATCGGTCAGCCGGGCAACGCCGGTCAGTATCTATGGCGGTTACAATATGCGGAATACGCTGATGCCTTCGGACCGGCAGTTGTCCGTTTATGCCAATCCGGTAGATGAGGATTATCTCGCGACGACGGGATTAAAACTCGTCGCGGGGCAGGGCATCTCCCGTCAGGATATGTTGAATGCGGACCCGGAGGGGGCCAGTGGCGGAAAAGATACGGTGACCAGGCCGAACTACGCGTTTATCCTCAATGAGACCGCGGCGCGGGAGCTCGGCTGGTCGCCGCAGGAGGCGGTGGGCAAGCGGATGTTCATGGATGATTCGCGGCCCGGGTTTGTGCGGGGCGTTGTCAAGGACTTCAACTTTCAAAGTCTGCATCTCCCGATCAAGGGCCTGATCCTTTTCCCGGCGCTAAGGAGCGGGGGGATGCTGGTGCGGATCACCGGGCAGCACTTGCCGGAGACGCTGGCATTTCTGGAAACGACGTGGAAACGGGTGGCGCCGGCCGTGCCGTATGAGATGCAATTCCTGGATGACGCCTACAATAAAGAGTACGCGGCGGAGGAGCGGCTGGGGACGGTGATGAATCTTTTCTCCGGCATTGCGATCGTGCTGGCATGTCTGGGGTTGTTCGGGTTGTCGTCGTATGCGGCCAGGCAGCGGGTGAAGGAGATCGGCATTCGGAAGGTGTTGGGGGCGCCGGTGGCGGGGTTGGTGATGCTGCTCGGCGGGCGATTCGTACGCATGGCGGTGGTGGCGATGGTGATTGCGATGCCGCTGGCGGCGTGGGTGATGCATGGATGGCTGGCGGATTTCGTTTATCGGACGAGCATGGCATGGTGGATTTTTGTGCTGGCGGGGTTGATGGTCATGGCGGTGACGCTGGCGACGGTGAGTATCCAGGCGGTGAGGGTGGCCCTGGTCAACCCGGCAAAAAGTCTAAGGTCCGAATAGCGGATTTGCCGCGGGCGTTATTCGAGGGGGTTTTGTATCTTGGCCGGAATTATGGATACACAACGGGAGGCAACGCGGATCGGGGGCCGGAAGGCGGCGCTGGGCTGTCTTTGGATGTTCCTGTTTTTCGAGGCGATGGTGTTTTTTATCGGATCGCATGGGGATTTCATGCATGAGGGGGGGAACTATATGCGGTCGCAGGAAGACCCGATATTGACGAGCGTGGTGGTGGTGGCTTTTGTGATTGTCTTTTTCCTGGGGCGGGTGGCAGGCAGGCAGATCCTGGTCATGCAAAAGAACCATATGATGGTGGCCCTGACCTCATGGGCGATTACGATGGCGATACTGATGGGATATCTCTGGGTTTTTTCGCGGATCATGAAGATCGTCGTGGAGGACTGGGGGACCGTTGCGGCGCTGCTGGGGCTGATCATGGGCTGTGTGTGGTTGATCGCGGTGCGGGGGATCAAACGGGCGGGGGCCGGGCACTGAGGATCGCGCCTGTTCCGGGGGGAATTTGCTGTGTGGCGCGTGAACGGAAGAGGCATATTGTGAGGTTTTCAAAATTTTGTTGCGCAGAGTAGCTAATATTGCCGCAGATTTAATGTGGTGGATATGCTACTGGAGCGGTATACATATAAGATTGGCGCGAATTATCTGCAGTATAGGTTTGACAGCGAGGGACCCAGAGGTAAGATAGGAAAAATGGTTTTGTACACTTATCTGACAACGTGGGATGGAATATCCTATTATAACCTGGGATTTGGAGACTATGATGATGTGACGGGCCGGCTCAATGACCTGGCCGTGAGCGATAACGGGGACAGGGATAAAATACTGATGACTGTTGCATTGACCGCGTTGGAATTTACCAGCCAGTTTCCGGATGCGATGATAGTGATCCGGGGAAGTACATCGTCGAGAACGAGACTTTATCAAATGGGAATTGCGAGAAATTATCGCGAAATTGCACAAATATTTGATATCCAGGGAGTGACTATGGAAGGCGAATCGGTGCCCTTTAGGAAAGGTGAGAATTATCGGTCATTTTTGGCATCCCGGAAATAAATGGTAACTTTGGATGGTGAAGACAGTTAAACGAAATAAAAGAGTTTCAAGCAGGGCGCTTGCCATTATGCGTAAGGTAAAGGGTGAGATAGACCCTAACATGCCGGACTTGAGCAACGATCCGTATTTTGTCGAGAAGGCGGAGAGCTCGAGAGAGATGTTGATGAAGTATGTTCTGCCGAAGATTCGTAAATAGGGTATTTTACCAATAAATTGTATGAACCCGCTTTTATGAGGCGGGTTTTTTTGTTTGGAGGATGTGATGCGATGGAGGCGGGCAGCGGTGGAGCGGAAGCTGATCCTGCGGATACCGGGCGTCATCACGGGCTGCGGGTAAATTAGTTAGCAGTAACTATAGGGCGGGTTGGAGAAAGCCGGTAATTTGACGGCATGAAATACCAAGCTAACATTTGCTGTACATTTCTTGGTGCTCTGACCTTGCTGGCAGCTTCGTGCTCCACCATACAAAAAACGATCAAAAGCACCACGTTACAAGGCTCCTACGATGAGGCGTCAACGATCGAAAAGGGGCAATCCCAAATAAAATATGATCCGAAGACCGGGGGAAATCTCGTCCTCTATTCCATTTATGCCCCGGACGCCGATCTTTTTTACGATGAGGAGGATGCTATTCCCATCGATTCCTATAACGAGACCGGTTATGACCCGATGCCCAAAACCGCCACGCCGGACAAGGGGTCGCTTGGCGTCCGTCTTGGGCTGGAATATGTCGGAAAGGGCGCCAAATTTCCCGACGGCGGCGGGGAGATAAAAATGGACGATCTGGAGATCCCGCTGAACCTGTTGTATATCCATCGACTGGGACCTGGCATCATCCACGGCGGCCTCGGTCCTTTCTTTGCTTATGGTATCGGCGGTACCCCGGAACTGTACGGAGCGGATAATGACGGTTTCAAACGTTTTGATGCCGGGATCAACTTCGTGGCCGGCTATGAATGGAAGGGGATTACATTAGACCTCGGTTATGACCTGGGTCTTGCCAATATCGAATATCCTACTAATGATGTAACGGGGCATAGCCGGTGTTTTAGCATCAACATTGGATACCGGATCGGGCGGTTTTTCGGGAGGTAGCTCTCGATCCCACACAGTCATCCCCAGGCTGAAACAGGGCGCGGGAATACCTAATTGGGCAAGATTGAAATTATCACTGCGTTCGAAGATATCTAGCCCGGGCGGTTCGGCCAGGACAGCCAGGTTGTATGTCATGCATGCCTTTTCAATCAGGGAGTCCGTGTTGGTGCGCCCGCGGCCGAAGAGGCAGATCGCGTTAGTGGTGTTGTAACCAGCGTTGTCATTGAGGTCAAATACAGTGCGATTCGGCGGATCCAGGGCATGGCCGGAATAATAAGCGCTCCCGAGTTCGCCTTCCGATGCCTACTTTCTCAAATTGGAAACGGGAGAATGTTCTTGTGAAGACCTGGAAGTAACTGGTAAGCCCGGGGACCTCCGGCTTCGGGCGGTGTCATTTTGCATCGGGATAAAGCGCTTTCCAGGTCTTTTCATATTTGTCACCCGGGGTCCATCGCGGTTGACCGGGCTCGTCGGCGATCAATTGTGCGGCGAGGATATAAGCACGGATCCATTTAACGACGTAGTGCATGTCCATATTGCCGGTTTCGTCGCTCAGGCGATGGTAGCGATTGGTGATGGTGCTGTCAAATGCGCGCATCCCCATGCTGTAGGTGGGGGCGGGGACGCCATGTTCGGCAAGGGCCGCATTGTCGCTCTGGTAGAAGAGACCGCCGCCCGTGGGATCGTTGTTGACATGGAACCCATAATACCTGCAGGCAGTGACGATCGCGGAGTCTTCGGAGGTCCGCCCGAGACCGACCAGCGTAACCAGGGCGGTATCGTCATAGCTGGCGTTGTCGATGTTGAGCTGATAGACCGTCCGGTTGACGGGGATGAGGGGGTGCCCGGCATACCACTTGCTGCCGATCTCTCCTTCCTCTTCGGCCGTAAAACAAATAAAAATGATCGATCGTTTGGCAGGATGTTTTTTGAAATACCGGGCGGCGTTGATGACGGCGGTACAGCCGGAGGCGTTGTCGCGGGCGCCATTGTAAATGCTGTCCAGTTTGCCTTCTTCCATTCGCGGGCGGGTGGTTACGCCCAGGTGGTCGTAGTGCGAGCTGAGGATGAGATATTGGTCGCGCAGCCGGGGGTCGGTGCCGGGGATATATGCTATGACGTTGCGCAAGCGGTCCACCGCGACGGAACCACTGACATTCCTGTTAGCGTCGAAGTGGCGCGCGAAAACCTGAAAGTAGCCGGTGTTGCCGGGGCCGGTGGCGTTGGGATTGGCG
>DATJMG010000106.1:0-11054 GCA_035508835.1 Puia sp. | reverse complement strand
CGCTATTTGATGCGGCCATCCGGTCGCCAAGGAACAAATAATCGGCTTTGAATTTTCGGTAAGTCATTCCCAAACATTTAATTTTGCCGTTCCGTTCGAGGGCCGCGCCGAAAGCGCAGCCCGGCAAAAGTACCTAAGATATGCTAGACAAATTAGAAGCGATCAAGGCCAGATTCGAAGACCTGGGAGTAGCCCTGAGCAATCCGGAAATCGTCAGCGATAACCGGAAATTCAGCGCTATGAGCAAGGAATATCGCAGCGTCGAAAAAATCGTCATCGCCTACAACCAATATAAAGACCTGCTGGATACCCTCGAATTCGACCGGGAAGCCCTGGGCGGCGACGATCCCGAACTGAAAGAATTGGCCAAAGCCGAAATCCCCGGCCTCGAAGAACGCAAAGAACAAATGGAAGCCCATATCCGCCAACTCCTGATCCCCAAAGATCCCCAGGATGAGAAGAATGCGATCCTCGAGATCCGGGCAGGCACCGGCGGCGACGAAGCCAGCCTCTTTGCCGGCGACCTCCTCCGCATGTACCTTAAATACTGCGAACGAAAAGGCTGGAAGACGGCTATCCTGAGCGAAAGTGAAGGCACCGTCGGCGGCTATAAGGAAGTGCAGGTGGAAGTAGCCGGCGATGACGTCTACGGCACCCTCAAATTCGAAAGCGGCGTCCATCGCGTACAACGGGTCCCCGACACCGAAACCAGCGGTCGCGTGCACACCAGCGCGGCAACCGTAGCAGTTATGCCGGAAGCCGATGAAGTGGATTTCGAATTGAAAGAAAGCGACGTCAAAATGGAAACCGCCCGCAGCGGCGGCGCCGGCGGCCAGAACGTCAATAAGGTAGAAACCAAAGTCTTCCTCACGCATATCCCCACCGGCGTTACCGTCGTCTGCCAGACTGAACGCAGCCAGCTCGGCAACCGCGAAAAAGCCATGCAAATGCTCCGGACCAAACTATACGAAGAACAGGTCAGGAAACAGGAGGAAGAGATCGCCCGGCACCGGAAAAGCCTCGTCAGCACCGGCGACCGGAGCGCGAAGATCAGAACGTACAATTTCCCCCAGGGCCGGGTAACCGACCACCGGATCGGCCTGACGGTATACAACCTCAATAACGTGCTGAACGGCGAGATCCAGGAATTCCTGGATGCCCTCCAGTTTGCCGAAAATGCGGAAAAAATGGCGCGTCAGAATTGACGGTTGGGTGATTTTCACCCCATTATCTCACTTTTAACAGATAACCCGGCCGAACGCCGGCACCGAATTTCCCGCACATTTTAACCCGGCCGGCATTAAACCTTCTTTCTCCAACTTTGTCTATTATTGCATAAGTTCTTTAAATAAATGTGCGGAAAGTTGCTATATAACCGGAAAATGTTTAATTTAAAAGGAGTAATGCTAAATAAATGTTATTAGTCCGCCGGCTGACATCCGGAGCACTATTTCGATCGTAATTTTGAGGTAGTGATGGAACGATAAGTGTAGAAGTAAGATAATATTGGCACCTGTTTTGCGTTATTGTTGTTAATTCAGTCTTTTCTATTTGACTCACATAAAGCAGTCAATTTTCTCATAAGCAGTTAGTTTTGGTTACGACCCCTGTTTCTACAGGGGTTTATTTTTTGTCAGCCACTGATTACTTAATCCATACGCCAGGCCCGCGCCGATCATATCGGCAATGATATCCGCCTGATCATAGTCCCGCCCGGGAATCCAGTACTTCTGAATATATTCTATCCCAATCCCAAAAATATTCCCGATCACATACCACATGAAAAACAGCCGCATCAGCCTCTCGAGCTCCCTTACCCGCTCCGCCTCATACAGGTTCCACAGAAAGACAAAGCCCCCGAAGAAAGTTATATGTACGAATTTGTCGAACTGCGGAATAACGAAATGCTCCTCACTCGGCAGCATGCGCCCCGGAAGACAGCACAACGTTGCGACTATACAGGTCCACAAAAGCGGGACATATATTGAACTAAGATATTTCTGCAGGAACTTCAGCATATCACTGTGACGCCTCCGTCTTACCATTTTCCATGGTGACTATTGCTTTTAAGATCTTCGCTTTAACCTCCGTCGGGGGTCGCACCGCTTGCTCGGACGCATACTGTTCAAGACTTTCCTCGAATTTCTTGCGCTCCGCTGCCAACTCGGGATACTGTGCGCACATTTGTTCGAATTCCACCCTTTCCGACGCGCTGGCCAGACCCATCACGTAACTTTCAATGATGCCGCTTGCTATGTATTCCTTTAAATTCACTTTAGATATTCTCTTAATTGTAATAACGCATTTCGGATCCTTGTCTTGACCGTCCCGAGCGGGATCGCCATCATCCCGGCGATCTCCTCGTGCGTAAAACCTTTGAAATAGGCCAGTTCAACCAGCACCCGATGCTCCGGCTTCAACTTTTCAAGCACCTTTTTCAACCCGATATTGTCGACGTTTTGTTGCGTCGTCTGGTTGGATGCTCCCCTATATTCGTTATCCGGCAGTTCCTGGTTTTTTTGAGAATTCTGGTAACTTTTCGATCTCAGCGTATCGATTGCCGCATTCCGGGCAATGTTCAACATCCACGTAAAAAGCCGGCCCTTCGCCTGATCGTAGGATTCGATCTTCCGCCAAATATTGATAAAGACCTCCTGCATCACATCGCCGGCGAACTCGCTGTTATCTGTAACGATTTGTCGGATAATGCTATAGAGCGCGCCAGAGTAATGATCATATAGGAAAGCAAACGCCTGGTTATCCCTCTCTTTGAGTGCAGCCACCAACCCCTGCTCCGTATAGGTAATCGACATTCCCATCAATGTACAATATTGGCATAGGCAGCCGCATCCATCAGTTTGTCCACGTCAGCAGGGTCTTTAACGGTCATCCGGATCATCCATCCCTTTCCGTATGGGTCCGTGTTGACCAGATCAGGTGCGGCCGTTAGTTCGGGATTTACTTCGAGGATGGTGCCGGCAACCGGGAGATACAGATCGGAGACAGTTTTGACGGCTTCGACCGTCCCGAATATCGTTTCCGCCGCCAGCGATTTCCCTACCGTCTCGACCTCTACATAGACAATATCCCCCAATTCCTTCTGGGCAAAATCAGTTATGCCGATAACCGCTTCATTGTTATTTTCCAGCCGGATCCATTCATGGTCTTTGGTATAACGCAGCGTGTCAGGGAAGTTCATGATGTCTTGGTTTTTTGTGTTGCAAGATTACAAAAAGGCATCGATATACCCTAATTTGCCGGCCCGGCATCCGAATCATTCGGCGGGTTCCATATTCTCGAAGTACAACAGAATATGATCCTTCAGGAAATTCTCCTGCTCGGCCACTCCCATCGGCGGCAATGCCTTTAATTGCCGGAAATGCGGCCAGCCATCTTTGTCAACCCCCTCCAGTTCATAATACCCGCTTTGGCGAAACAACGTGCAGACCGCGATATGCATGAGATCCTGCTTCTCTTCTTTGGTAAATTTATTCCGGATATTCCCCAACTCCTGGATGCCGATCAGGAATAAGATGGCTTCCATATCGGGCTTTTTGCCAAACCGCTCCACCAGCCGGGCTTCCAGGTTCCACCAACGGGTCTGCAGATCATCTTGCGCTTGTTGCATAACCGCAAAGATAGGCTAAACCGCCCTCACCACCTCGACCGCCGTGCCATAAGCCAGTACTTCCGTAACGCCATTCATAACCTCATTGGCGTCATAGCGCATATTGATCACCGCATTCGCGCCGCGCTCCGCCGCATGCTGCATCATATACTGAAAGGCTTCCTCCCGCGTCTTTTCGCACAGGTCGATATACACCGATATCTGGCCGCCGAGAAGCGTTTGCAGGCCGCCTGCAAGATTGCCAAGCACACTGCGGGAACGAACGGTGATTCCGCGGACAACACCCAGGTGGCGAACAATCCGGTAACCGTCAAGTCCGGTGCTGGTCGTGATCATGGTAGGGTCAATCATATAGAAGGTTTTGCACCAATTTACAATTATCTTTGACGCAAAATTCAGAAAATGTTACAGGTGGCATTCATTCGACAGCATGTGGAATTTGTAAAGGAAAGACTGGCCGTCAGGAATTTTACGGAAACGGCATTGGTCGATACCGTCGTCACGCTCGATGACCAACGGAAAAAACTGCAGCTGGAATCGGATACCACCCAATCCCGTATCAATACCCTCTCCAAAGAGATCGGCGCCCTCATGGCCAAAGGCAATAAACAGGAAGCCGAAGACAAAAAACAGGAGGTGGCGGCATTGAAGACGGCCCTGGGACCCATCGCGCACCAGCTGGCCACGGTCGAAGAAGAACTGAACGCCATACTCCTCCGTATCCCCAACCTGCCCGCCGCCCCCGTCCCCAAAGGCCGCACACCCGAAGACAATGTGACCATTCGCATGGGCGGCCGCCGCGCCACCCTGCCCGCCGCCTCAATGCCGCACTGGGACCTGGCAAAGAAATATGATCTCATCGACTTCGAACTGGGCAACAAGATCACCGGCAGCGGCTTCCCCGTCTATATCAACAAGGGCGCGAGGCTGCAACGGGCCATGATCCAGTATTTCCTCGACTTCAATACCGCCGCCGGATATACGGAATTCCAGCCGCCCATCATGGTTAACGAAGCTTCGGCCCGCGGCACCGGCCAACTGCCCGACAAGGAAGGACAGATGTATTACGTCAATGAGGATAACCTTTACCTGATCCCGACCGCAGAGGTACCGGTAACGAATATCTACCGGGACGAGATCCTGAAAGAAACTCAGCTCCCGGTCCGGATGACGGCCTACACACCCTGCTTCCGGCGGGAAGCAGGCAGCTATGGCAAAGACGTCCGCGGCCTCAACCGGCTCCACCAGTTCGACAAAGTAGAAATTGTACAGCTGACGCATCCCGCCGTGAGCTATGACGTATTGGAAGAAATGGTACAACACGTCGAAAGGCTGCTCCAGTCGCTTGATCTGCCCTACCGCATCCTTCGGTTATGCGGCGGGGATATGGGCTTCACATCCGCCATGACCTATGATTTTGAGGTCTATAGCGCAGCGCAGGCGAAGTGGCTTGAAGTTAGCTCCGTCAGCAATTTCGAAACCTTCCAGACCAACCGCATGAAGATCCGGTTCAAAGATGCCGCAGGCAAAACCCATTTGCTGCATTCGCTGAACGGGAGCTCCCTCGCACTCCCGCGCATCCTTGCCTGCCTGCTGGAGAACCATCAGCAATCCGGCCATATTGCGTTGCCCGCACCGCTTCACAACTACTTCGGCGCCGATCGGATAGAAGAGCGCAACCGTTAAACGATTTTAGCGGTTCGCCCCAGGACCTTAAACTTTCATTAAAGTGCCCCGGCGCCCTTGCAAGTCCGCTTTCATCGCTGCATCTTTGATCCTGTCCGTTCACGTTAACCGACTTTTGTATGAAAAAGCTCTATCTCTGTTCTATTCTTATTTTTATCGGCTATATTTCCCCGGCGCAAATCAATAAAGGTACTGTCTTGCTCGGCGGTGAACTGGGCTTTTCCAATTCAACCCAAAAGAACTATACCAACGGTGCCCCGGCCCCGGTTCCCACTTTCAAGTTTACTTATGCATCGATCCAGCCGTCGGCAATGATAGCCATCGGCAAAAACCTGGTGTGGGGAATCGACCTGGATTTCGACTATCAGGCTCAACCTAACAGTAACTATGACATGCACTACAATGAATATGGCATCGGCACGTTCCTGCGGAAATACAAACCACTTGGCAGCGGCTTTTACCTGTTCGGCCAGTCTGGTCTGGAATTCACCTATGGCGACGAACGCATAACTTACCCCCCCTCCACAGGCCCCGATTCCTTTACCGAAACCAAAAACGCGATATTTTCCCTGGGGTTCTCTCCCGGGATCGCCTACGCTGTGAATCGGAAATGGCAGGTGGAATTACTCCTGTCCGGTCTCTTTTATGCGGATTATGGAAATAACAAAGAAACCGACATCGTCATAAATCCGACGGAACCCGCGTCTACCAATGTCGAAAAGGCCAACGGATTCGATTTTGGAAGCAATCTATCGACGGGCCTCACACAATTGCTGCTCGGAGTACACTATGTCATTGGCTCTAAATAGGGTTTACGAAAAGCAACTCCCGGGTTACCATCCCTGCCTGGCAATACCTGCCTTGATGGCGGCAAGCGCTTTCTCTTCACCAAGGAGCGTCGTCAGCTTATTCCCTTTTCCATCATGTCCCTGTGCCATATAAGCGCCCTTGGCCGTCTTCGTGATAACAGCATCCTGGATGGGCACATTCTTCTCTTTCGTCTTAACGTTGTAGGCTGTGAGTGTTACACTTGACATAATTCATTTGATTTATCGCCTGCGTGAGCAGGTCATGGTTAGTAAGAACTTTTGTAATATTACCGAATTTCCCGCACATTCTACACATCCAGCTTCGCATACTTCGCATGGGATTCGATGAAATCCCGGCGTGGCGCGACTTCGTCACCCATGAGCATACTGAAGATCCGATCCGCTTCGGCTGCACTCTCGATCGTTACCTGCTTGAGCGTACGCGTCTCCGGATTCATCGTGGTCTCCCACAACTGGTCCGAATTCATTTCACCCAACCCTTTATACCGCTGCACCGTTACACTGTCATCCTTCCCGCCGCCGAGCCTTTCTACCCACCCCCGCCGCTGTTCCTCATTCCACGCATAGGATTGCTCCTTGCCCTTCTTCACGAGATAGAGCGGCGGCTGTGCGATATAGACATACCCTTGTTCAACCAGCTCTTTCATATAACGGTAGATGAAGGTCAGGATCAGCGTGGCGATGTGACTGCCATCCACATCGGCATCGGTCATAATGATCAGCTTGTGATAGCGAAGCTTCGCCAGGTTCAATCCCTTCGGATCCTCGGGAGTTCCCACGGTGACCCCTAATGCCGTATACATGTTGCGGATCTCCTCGTTCTCATAGATCTTGTGCTCCATCGCCTTCTCCACATTGAGGATCTTGCCCCGCAAGGGCAGTATCGCCTGGAAACTGCGATCCCGGCCCTGCTTGGCCGTACCACCCGCAGAGTCACCTTCGACCAGGAACAGTTCGCACCGGTCCGGATCACGGTCGGAACAGTCCGCGAGCTTGCCGGGAAGACCGCCACCGCTGAGAACGCTCTTGCGCTGTACCAGCTCCCGTGCCTTTTTCGCTGCCGCCCGTGCCTGCGCAGCCAGAATAACCTTTTGAATGATGTTCTTCGCCTCACGCGGATTTTCCTCCAGGTAACACTCGAGCGCCCTGCTGACCGTGGAGTCCACAACCCCGCTCACCTCATTATTCCCCAATTTTGTCTTCGTCTGGCCTTCGAACTGCGGTTCCGGAACTTTCACCGAGATGATCGTGCTCAACCCTTCACGAAAATCATCACCTTCGATCTCCACCTTCGCCCTTTCAAACTGCCCCTCCCGGTCGCCGTATGCCTTGAATACCCGGGTCAAAGCCCGCCGGAATCCCGTAACATGTGTCCCCCCTTCGATGGTATTGATATTGTTGACATAGGAATAGATATGCTCGCTATAACTGTCGTTGTAGTTGAGTGCTACTTCCACCGCGACATTGGTCGCCTCATCCCGCCCATCCACATAAATGACCTTGGGGATCAACGGCAAGCGGCTGGCATTCTTATCCAGCATTTCCACGAATTCGACGATCCCGCCCTGGCTGAAGAAGATCTTGCTGTACGTAGTGCCATCCTCTTCCTTCTCCCGCAGATCTTTCAGCGTAATGCTTACCCCACGGTTCAGGAAGGCCAGCTCCCGTAACCGCCCCTCGAGGATGTCCTTCTTGTAGACGGTCGAAATAAAGATCGTCGGATCAGGCCAGAAACGGACCGTCGTACCGGTCTTGTCACTAACCCCGATCTCCCGGACCGGATATTGCGGAACCCCGATCTTGTATTCCTGCTCGAAGATCTTCCCCTCCCGGTAGACGGTCGCATGAAGATCCGCGCTGAGCGCATTCACACAGCTGACACCCACCCCATGCAGACCACCCGATACCTTGTAGGTGTTTTTATCGAATTTACCGCCCGCATGCAAAATGGTCATAACCAATTCCAAAGCGCTTTTCTTTTCTTTACTGTTGATCCCGGTGGGGATTCCCCGCCCGTCATCCTCCACCTCAACCGAGTTGTCTTCGTAAATGGTCACCACAATGTTCTTGCAATATCCGGCCAGGGCTTCGTCGATCGAATTGTCCACCACCTCATAGACCAGGTGATGCAGACCCTTTTCCCCAATATCCCCGATATACATGGCCGGACGCTTCCGGACGGCTTCGAGACCCTCCAGAACCTGGATACTGTCTGCGCCATAACCGTTAGTCGCCGGAACCAGAACTTCCTGTGTTGATTCACTCATTTTTTTGACTGGAATAGTGTAGTTAACAATTAATTGATGGTCAAAAAAAGGACAACTCGAAATATAGTCCTTTTTTTGCAAATATCGGTTTGTCCGACCTTCGGTCAAGCCGCCTCCCGGCGGCTTTGGAAAGTCTGCAAATATAAGAAAAATAAGGGGTTTTACCGCCTTTTAACGGGCATTTCGGGGGCATTTTTGCGTATTTTTTTTGATGCGAGGATTCATTGATTTCGATGTAAATTTGCAGGATGTTCCAGGCGCCCGACATACTGACCATGGCCTACCGGCAGCCGGTCTTACAGGAAGACCTTCACCTCGTGATGGAAAAAGATCGCCAGATCCCCGGCTCCGTCCAATATACCGTCCGGCGGTATAGCAAAGAGCCCCGATGGAACCTGGACGATATGGGGATGCTGGTTTACCACGTCCTCAAAGACGACCCGGCACGGAATTATCTTGAATTGCGTTTCTGCATGGACGGGTCCACCACTGTAGATGTCCTGAGCTTCCGCTTCCAGGCGGTCCACCTTTCCCAGTTCAGCCGGACCCGCAATCCCGCAAGTACCGCCAGCGAAGATCTCCTCAACTTCCGGCACTCGAGCTCCTTCTCCAAAACTCTGTCCCTCTGCGGGCGGACCCGCCTGGTCCTGGAAGCCCTTCTGAACCACTCCTATATCGACAGCATGGAGAACATCTTCGTCAATGCGCAAAGTCAGATGCTGCTGCTCTACAGTCTCGAATGTATGGTCGGAGAAAAAGCCGTAGAAGGCTTCCAGTGCAAGTTCCTCGCCAACGAAGCAGACCGGGAAAAGATCGTCCGCGCCCGTGAGATCCTCCTCGCCCAGATCGGAGAACCCCTCACCATCAAAGCCCTTAGCCGCAAGGTGGCCATCAATGAATGCTATCTGAAAAAGGGCTTCAAAGAGATGTTCGGTACCACCATTTTCGATTTTTACCAGGGCCAGCGGATGGAACACGCCCGCTACCTGCTCTACGAAAAAGGACTAAGCGTTACCGAAGTCTCCGTCATGCTGGGCTATTCCTCCATTTCCCATTTCTCCACCGCCTTCAAGAAACATACCGGCCTTAAGCCTTGCGAACTGCTTTTTCATTAGATCTCACCCAAACTTCCCTTCGCCGCCTCGATCGTCGCATCCAGGTCCGCCCGCGTGAGCGCATGATTCAAAAACCAGCTCTCGAACGCCGAAGGCGGCAAATACACCCCCCGCCGTAACATCGCATGGAAAAATCCCTTGAATTTCTCATTCTCCGCGGTTGATGCAGAGGCAAGATCAGTTACATCATGATCGCTGAAATGCACACTGATCATCGAGCCTAACTGATTGATCCGGTAGGACCTGCCCCAGGCCGCAAATACCCGATCCAAACCATCCCTCAAGTACAAGGTCTTCTCCTCCAGCTCTTTATAAATCGATGGATTTTTCTTCAACTCACTGAGTACCGTATATCCCGCGATCATCGCAATTGGATTGCCGCTCAAGGTCCCCGCCTGATATACATTTCCCAGGGGGGAGATGTGTTCCATGATCTCCCGCCGGCCGCCGAATGCCCCCACCGGCATCCCCCCGCCAATGACTTTCCCGTAAGTGATCAGGTCCGCCCGAATACCCAACCGCTCCTGCGCGCCGCCGGGAGCCAGCCGGAAACCCGTCATCACCTCATCCAGGATCAACACAATCCCCTCCGAATCGCAGATCGCCCGCAATCCCTCGAGGAACCCCGCCCGGGGCAGGATACAACCCATATTGCCTGCCACCGGCTCGACGATGATGGCGGCGATCTCCCCCGGATGCGCCATCACCAGCCGCTGCACCCCTTCCAGGTCATTATAGGCCGCCGTCAGCGTATCCTGCGACACCCCCGGCGTGACCCCGGGAACCGTCTGGATGTTGAAGGTGGCTACCCCACTGCCGGCCTTTACCAGGAAAGGATCCGCATGCCCGTGATAATGCCCTTCGAATTTGATGAACTTGTTGCGGCGGGTATATCCCCTGGCCAGCCGCAGCGCACTCATACAGGCCTCCGTGCCGCTGCTGACCATCCGGACGAGATCAACACCGGGCGCCATGCCCCGGATCAGTTCCGCCATCTTCACTTCCAGCTCCGTCGGCGCGCCATAAGAGGTCGAGTAAGCGGCATATTCCCGGATGGCTTCCACGACAGGCCCCCAGGCATGACCCAGGATCATAGGCCCCCAGGAAGCGATATAATCGATGTATCGGTTGCCATCCACATCATACAGGTAGGCGCCTTGCGCCCGCTCGATGAACAACGGCGTTCCGCCTACGCTTCTGAACGCCCGGACCGGCGAATTGACGCCGCCCGGAATACTTAATTGCGCTCTTTCAAATAACTCTTTGCTCCGGTTATACATCTCAGTGATTTAAAAGTCTTACCGCATCCTTTGCAAAATACGTGGCGATCAGGTCGGCTCCGGCCCGCTTGATAGAAGTCAGCGTTTCGATAACGGCCTTCTCCTCATTGATCCATCCCATTCTTGCAGCAGCCTTGATCATCGCATATTCCCCGCTGATATTGTACGCGCTTACCGGCACATCCACCGCATCCCTGACCTCCCGGATGATATCCAGGTAGGGAAGGGCAGGCTTGACCATAACGATA
>DATJMG010000105.1:0-20267 GCA_035508835.1 Puia sp. | reverse complement strand
AAAAAAGGGTCGATAGCGGAAACCTTTGGCCGGCGTACCTTTGCCTATGCGCATATTGCTCGACTGCAGGCCCCTTCAGGCGGCTGGGCCGGACGCCGAAAGAAGCCGGCTTATTTTTTTCGCAGCTGCCGCCCTTTCGGCATCGGAGGGGTTCGAATGGGTATTGGTGACAGATCATCATTACCGGCGGGGTTTGTTCCCTGCTTTACCGGGAAGGGTGGTTATTCGCCGGGTCTTGCCCGGGAGGGCCGGGTGGCGGTGGTGGTATGACCGGCAGTTGCCGCGGGTCGCCAAACAGCAGGGTGTGGATCGGGTTTGGCTGACGGGGGGTATTGCAGGTGAGATGGGAGTGCCGGTTTGTCTTTGGATGCCGGAGCGTGTGACCCCGGTCGACGGCGGTGGAGGCCGGGGTGCCGGCACGTTGTTCCGCAACCGGCTCAGGCAAAGCCTGGAACGTGCCGCAGCGGTTGTTTGTTATTCTGAGCGGGACCGGCTATGGCTCGATGGGCTCGGACCGGTGGGGAAAGTGAAGATGCTGACGGCGGTTGCCGATGAATCGATCGGGATGATGCCGGCGGCCGAAAAGGAGAAAATAAAGGCGGAGCGGTTGGAGGGGAGAGAATATTTCCTGGCCGATCTCACGGGTTGCGGGGAGGAGGACGTGGTGAATTTACTCAAGGCCTTTTCGCTGTTCAAGAAGCGGCAGCGATCCGGGATGCGGCTTGTGCTGGCCGGCGGGCCGGGGCTGGTTGACGGGGTGGCCGGGCGGCTGAAGACCTATAAGTACCGGCAGGACGTTGACTGGACCGGAGCGGTGCCGGCGGGTGCGGCGTATGCGGTGTTGTTCCCGGTGGAGGGGAACAGTCTGGGTAAAGCGCTGTTGAATGTATGGAAAGCCGGGGTGCCGGTGATTGCGGCGGCCGGCGGCATAATGGAAGAAATGGCGCAGGGGGCGGTGTTGACTGCGGTTTCCGGCGATCCTGCGGCCCTGGCTGCGCAGCTCATGCGGATCTATAAGGAAGAGGATCTTCGGCAGCGACTGATTGGCAAAGGATTTGAGCGGTTGAAAGTCTATTCCCGCGAAAATTTCCTGCAGGTATTGCGAGTTATAACCGAAATTGGGCCCGGCTAACAAAGCCGGCCACAGGCTGGCTCGACAGAGCTTCGCTCGAAACCTTCGCGTCGCCCGCCACCGGCGGACGCTGCCCGGTTTGGTCAGACATTAATGGTTTGGGGGAAATTCGCTAATTTTTTCAAAGCGAATTTCTCGCACAAAATTTTTTATATGGCAACCTCATCTATCAGTATCGATGTTACTCTCGACAAGGACCGTGTCCCCGAAGACATTCGGTGGAATGCAACGGATTCGAGGTCCGAGAATGCGCGAAAGGCCAAAGCCATGATGCTGGCCTTCTGGGATGGCGCGGATAAGACGGCTTTGCGCATAGACCTATGGACCAAGGAAATGATGGTCGATGAAATGGCCGATTTCTTTTATCAGACGTTGATGACGATGGCGGAGACCTATCAGCGGGCCACCCAGGATCAGACATTGGTGAACGATATGAAACAATTTGCGCTGGACTTTTATAACAAGTTCCGGGAGCAGCAGATGAAGACGAATAAACTATAACCTGATAAATTATGGCTTTAGAACAGAAAGTCATGGCCGAATTGAAGACGGCCATGCTGGCCAGGGATGAAGGAGCGTTGCGCGGGCTGCGTGCCATCAAGGCTGCGATCATTCTTGCCAGGACATCCGAAGGTGCCGGCGGGGAATTGAAGGAGGAAGATGAGACAAGGTTATTGCAAAAGCTGGTAAAGCAGCGGAGGGATTCGCTGGCCATCTACCAGCAGCAGAACCGGCCTGATCTGGCCAGGAAGGAGGAGGAGGAGATCGGGGTGATCGAACGGTTCCTTCCCAGGCAATTGGATGCGGAGGCGTTGAAAGCGGCACTTTCGAAGATCATTGCCGAGACGGGCGCTTCTTCGCCGGCCGATATCGGAAAGGTGATGGGTGTGGCGACGAAGCAATTAGCCGGACAGGCCGATGGGAAGACGATCAGTGCGGTGGCAAAGGAGTTATTGACGAAATAATGAAAATCGATGTCTTCTTCCTGCTGTTAATGGTCCTGGCTGTATTCAGGGGAGTAAGGCATGGGTTTATTATTTCCGTTTGTTCATTTCTGGCGATCTTTATTGGTCTGGCGGCTGCGGTTCGGTTGTCGGCGTCGGTTGCCGACCATCTTTCGAATTCGGCGCATCATCCGGGTCGTTGGTGGCCCGCGGTAGCTTTTTTGCTGATCTTTGCGGGCGTCGTCATCGTCGTAAGGCTGGGGGCGGGGTTGGCCGGGAAAGCAGTGGACCTGGCCATGATGGGCTGGCTGAACAAACTGGCAGGGGTGCTGTTGTATGCGGTCATCTATACGATCATTCTTAGTGTGGTTTTGTTCTATGCTGTGGAGTTGGACCTGATCGGGCCCCGAACGCTGAGCTCTTCCGTTATCTACCCTTTTATCAGACCCTGGGGCCGGGTAGTAATCGATGAATTCGGTAAATTTGTACCGTGGTTCAAGGGAATGTTTGTCCACCTGGAAGACTTTTTCAGCCGTTTCGACAGCCGGTAAGTCATTGAACGAGGGCTGTTTTTATGTGAATTAGCGAGTGATTTTTTGCGGTAAATCGTTTATTTTAGCGGTTAAATACAGGGATAGAATCTTAATAGCTGATGGAATACGAAATTAAACAAGACGATAAGTTCAGATTCATCGAGGAAGGGCAAGGTGAGCCGCTGCTGCTATTGCACGGGCTTTTTGGCGCATTGAGTAATTTCAGCGGCCAGATCGGTTATTTCCGGAATGACTATAAAGTGGTGGTACCGATATTACCCTTATTGGACCTTGACCTGATACATACCACGGTTGGCGGGCTGGAGAAATTCGTCCATAAATTCGTCGAAGCCAGGGATTACAATAATATCAACCTGTTAGGTAACTCGCTGGGCGGCCATGTTGCCCTGATGCACGTGCTCCGGCATCCTGAGCGGATAAAGTCACTGACCCTGACCGGGAGTTCGGGCCTTTTTGAGAACGGGATGGGGGACACATATCCGAAGAGAAAGGATTATGAGTATATCCGAAAGAAAACGGAATTGACCTTCTATGATCCCCAAATGGCCACGAAAGAGCTGGTGGACGAGCTTTATGAAACGGTGAATGTCCGGCTGAAGGCCATCAAGATCATTGCGCTTGCAAAAAATGCCATTCGCAACAACCTGGGTGAAGAAGTCAACCAGATCAAGGTGCCTACGCTGCTGATATGGGGGAACAACGATGCGATCACCCCGCCGTTCGTAGGCCAGGAATTCCACAAGCTGATCCCGAACAGTGAGCTGCATTTTATCGACAAATGCGGTCATGCGCCGATGATGGAGCGGCCGGATGAGTTCAATACGATATTGCTTAAATTTTTGCGAAAATTGAACGAGCCGGCAGCGGTAGCCTGAGTTATTGCGTCTAGTCAGGTATAAACTGTCCAAGTTGTTAAACAAAGAGATCATATCCGCCGCTGTGCCTTCCCTGCATCTGGATGATCCTGTGTCCCAGGCGCTGGATCTGATGGCGGATTTTCATGTGACCCATCTGCCGGTTGTGGCGGGGGACAAGCTGGCCGGCCTGGTCAGTGAGGAAGATCTGTTGAATATCGAGGATGACAGTACGCTTCTATCGCAGCTGCAGCCGGGTTTCTCGGGGATTGCGGCGCATGCCGAGGCTTATTTTTTCGAAGCGGTGCAGCTGGTGAATGAAAATGGTCTCACGCTTATCCCGGTTGTGACGCGTGAGTCGGAGTATTCCGGATCGATCATTGCCACTGACCTTTTGAGGCAGCTTGGGCGCGTCACCGGGGTTACCGATGCGGGCGGGATCATCGTGCTGGAAATGGAAAAGGTAAGTTTCTCGTTCACCGAGATCAGCAAGCTGGTGGAGACAAATGATGCCCATATCATTCAATTGAACACCTATTCGGATGCTCCTTCCGGCAACTTCTATATTACTTTACGGATCAATAAGGCGGAGATATCGGATATTGTCGCTACCTTTCAGCGGTATGAATACCAGGTGAAATATTATTTCGGCGAAGAATTATATGAGAACGAATTACGGAATAATTATGACCATCTGATGAATTATCTCAATATTTGATGAAATCGAGCCCGTCGGGCGAGATTCCATTTGGCCTTTGAAAAAGACTTTATGGGCAGATGAAGGTAGCCATATACAGCCGGATTATCGATTATGAGCAGCAGCCTGATGTGCAGCGTTTGTTCGACGAGCTGATCCGCCAGCATTTGAATCCGGTGATCTATCAGCCATTTCTGGAGCGGATAGGTTCCGCGTTCGTTCTGCCTTCGGATATCGGCAGTTTCCGGGAGTCGGCCGACCTGGATGATTCCATTGAATTTCTGATCAGTCTTGGCGGTGACGGAACTTTGCTGGATACGGTCTGGCTGGTCCGGGATAAGAATATCCCGGTGCTGGGCATCAACTTCGGCCGGCTGGGATTCCTGGCCAGCATTGGCAGGGGGGAGTTAACGTCTGCGGTCACTGCGCTGGCTAACCGCACTTTTGTAGTAGACAAGCGATCCCTGATCCATCTGGATGCGAATCGCCCGCTCTTCGGGGATGTGCCTTATGGGCTGAATGAATTTGCGATCCACAAGACCGACACTTCGCCGATGATCAAGATCCACACCTATCTCAATGGTGAATTCCTGAATACTTACTGGGCCGATGGGTTGATCGTAGCGACGCCGACCGGATCGACGGGCTATTCGCTGAGCTGTGAAGGGCCGGTGGTCTTTCCGGAATCGGCCAGCTTCGTCATCACGCCGGTTGCTCCTCATAACCTGAATGTGCGGCCGATCGTAGTTCCCGATGACAATATCATTTCATTCGAGGTGGAGGGGAGGGCCGAGAATTTCATTTGCGCGCTGGATTCGAGAAAGGAGATCGTTGACAAGCAGGTCCAGCTGGCGGTTCGTAAGGAATCGTTTACGTTGAGCCTCATCCGGCTGAATGAGAATAATTTCCTGCAAACTTTAAGGGGTAAGCTTTCCTGGGGTCTGGATACCCGGAACTGACGGGTTTCTGGCATAGTTTTTAACATTAACATATCAATTAGAAGCCCGGCAAACGAAAAAAACCGATTTTTCGTTTTGGACGAGGATATTTTGCTATAACATGATGATGAAAAAAGTAATTTTCTGTGCCCTGCTCGGCTGGATCGGGTTGCGGGTATCGGCGCAGGAACAGGCGTTCGTGCATGAGGGGGAATTCGGTTTAAATGTCGGGGCATCTCAATATTTTGGCGATCTTAATCCGAATCCGCGATTCAATACGCCGAATATTGCTTTCGGGGCGTTTTTCAAGAAGCAGTTTGGGGGGTATGTGGCGCTTCGGGTGGAGGCGAATTATACTTTTCTGGGCTATTCAGACCGGTATAATACCTACAATGAGTTCATGTACCGGCGGAACCTCAGCTTTAACACCGATATTTACGAGCTGGCCGTACAGGGTGACTTCAATTTCTTCAAGTTCATTCCGGGGAGCGCGTACAACCGGTTCACGCCTTATATTACTTTCGGCGTCGGTACTTTCTATTACGATCCCTATACTTATTTGAACGGTCAGAAGGTCTATTTGCGGCCTCTGGGCACGGAGGGGCAGGGATCGGCCGGCTATCCGAAGGAATACAGCCCGCTGGCCCTTTGCTTTCCGATCGGCGTAGGGTTCAAGTATAACGTCAACCGCAAAATGAATATCGGGCTGGAAATCGTTTACCGCTTTACTACGACGGATTATATCGACGACGTCAGCGGCACCTATGCGCCGAATGCTCAGCCGCATTATTTACCCAATGGTCAGCCCACGGTCTGGTATCAGCTGGAAGACCGGTCTTATGCGACGGGCGAGCAGCCCATTGGTATCCAGGGACGTCAACGGGGATATTCCAATCAGAATGACAGCTGGATTACCGGCGTTCTCTTTGTTTCCTGGAACATCATGGGGTATCGATGCCCCAGTGCCAATCCGCAGTAATGGACCGGCCGTCTCCGGTCCGATGGGTTGGATCGGTCAAATCTCCCTATATTTGTGGCCCTTAAGCCGCCGAAGGCGGCCGGCAATCAAGCAGGATCTATGGATGGGTTGAGGGAAAAAATCGACATGGGAAGGCTTCCCAGCCATATTGCCATTATCATGGATGGGAATGGGCGCTGGGCCCAGGAAAAAGGTCAGGACCGGTTATTTGGCCATTTTCACGGGGTGGAGAGTGTGCGGGATATCGTGGAAGGCTGTGCGGAGCTGGGGATCGGGTATCTGACGCTGTATGCCTTTTCCACGGAGAACTGGGATCGGCCTGCCAAGGAGGTCACCGGGCTGATGGAATTGCTGGTGGAGACCATCCGGAAAGAGATCGAGACTCTCAACAAGAACAACATCCGGCTGCACGTTATCGGGGACATGAGCATGTTGCCGGATTATGCCCGGAATGAGCTGCGGGAGGCGCTGGAGTTTACGGCCCGCAACCGGGGGCTCAACCTGGTGATGGCGCTTAGTTACAGCAGCCGCTGGGAGTTGACCGAAGCGGTCAAGAGCCTTGCCAAGGATGTCCGGTCCGGGCTGCTGGATCCTTCGGCGATCACGCAGGACACTTTACAGCACTATTTGTCCACCCGGGACTTTCCCGATCCGGAGCTCATGATCCGGACCAGCGGTGAATATCGGATCAGCAATTTCTTATTATATCAACTCGCCTATGCCGAATTGTATTTTACCAGTGTTCGCTGGCCGGATTTCCGGAAAAAGAATCTATATGAAGCGATACTCGATTTCCAGGGAAGGGAACGGCGATTTGGCAAAACCAGCGCTCAGGTCCAGTAGGATTTGATGGGTCCGGGGAGTACTTTTTAACAAACACTTTTCATAAATCCCCTTAATTTGCCGCCTCTAAGGGCGAAGTTCTGCCCGGAGGACAGAAATTAGCGCTAATTATAAAACCGACTACTGGATGTTACGAAGATCGCTGTTTTGTGTTTTTTTATTGACCAACTACTGCTTACTGACGATAAATGCTGCAAAAGCCCAGGTGATCGATTCATCCAAAGTCCATGCCAACGATACTACCAAACCACGTTCAAGCGACACTCTTCATCCGAATCCAGCCGATACGACGAAACCCACCGGAATTTCAATCGATCCGGCGCTGGTCGAGCTGGCCAGCGGCAAGACCCAGCCGCGTGAATATACGATCGCGGGCATCAAGATCACCGGTACCAAATATCTCGACGAATCGCTGCTACAGTCGATCTCGGGCCTTACCGTCGGCGACAAGGTGACTATTCCGGGCGGCGATAATTTCAGCAAAGCGATCAACAATCTTTGGCGGCAGAACCTCTTTGCGGATATCACCATTTATTATACCAAGCTGGTCGGGACCGACATTTATATCGAGATCAATGTGACGGAAAGACCCAGGCTTTCGAATTTTTATTTCAAGGGGGTCAAGAAAGGGGATGCGGATGATCTCACGACCAAGAGCGGGCTGATCAAGGGCCGTGTCGTGACGGAGAACATGAAGCGGGTAGCCATCCAGGCCGTCAAGAAGTTCTATTCGGACAAGGGCTATCAGTTTACGGAGGTGACGGTTACCGAGACGCATGATCCGGCGGTACAGAATTCCGAGATCCTGACCTTCAATATTAACAAGGGGCCGAAGGTGAAGATCGAAAATATTGACTTTTTCGGGACAGAGGCGGTCAGGCAGAGCAAGCTAAAGAAGCAGATGAAGGATACGAAGGAGGTGAGCCGGCTGACGCTGTTCCCGGATTCGAATATGACGGCTTATGGGCCGCGCGATACCATCACCCTCCGCGAATACCTCAGTAACTGGGGGTTCCTTTCATTTACCGCTACAAGAGATTTCCTGGATCCTTATTTCCGGTTCAAGCTGTTCAGCTCGTCCAAATTCAATCAGTCCAAGTATGAAGACGACAAGCAGCATGTTCTCGATTATTATAATTCCCAGGGTTATCGGGATGCGACGATCGTGAGTGATACGACGATCCCCAAGAAGAACGGGAAGATGGATATCCTGATCCGGGTGGATGAGGGCGCAAAATATTATTTTGGGAATATTACCTGGAAAGGCAATACCAAATACACCGATTCGATCCTCAACCTCGTGTTGGGCATTCATAAAGGGGATGTGTACGATCTGGACATCCTGAACAAGAAGCTGGGCAAGCAGGTCAGCCAGGAAGGCGGGAGTATCACGGATCTTTACGAGGATGACGGTTATTTGTTCTTTCAAATCGATCCGGTGGAGACGGCGGTATATAACGATACGATCGATTTCGAGATCAGGATGAAGGAAGGTCCGCAGGCGACGATCAAGAATGTTACGATATCGGGGAATGACAAGACCAACGAATATGTCATCCGCAGGGAGCTGTTCACGATCCCGGGTGATAAGTTCAGCCGGCAGGATGTCATCCGCACGACACGGCAGATCGCCAACCTCGGCTTTTTCAACCAGGAAAAGATCGCCCCGACTATCAATCCCAATCCTGATGATGGAACGGTGGATATTAACTGGGCGGTGGAAGAGAAGTCGGGGAACCAGCTGGAGTTGTCCGCGGGCTGGGGCGGCGGGATCGGTCTGACGGGTACGGTAGGGGTCACTTTTGCCAACTTCTCCGTCCGGAATATCTTCCATAAAGATGCGTGGCAGCCGCTGCCCGAAGGGGATGGGGAGAAGTTAAGTCTCCGGATCCAGTCCAACGGAAAGGCCTATCAATCCTATAATGCGTCCTTCACGCAGCCATGGCTGGGCGGCAAGAAGCGGAACTCGCTGACCGTCAGCCTCTATCGTAGTATCTTCCGGACGGGCGGCTATAATTACCGCACCAGTACCTATTCCTTCAGCGATTCCAATTCCCTGAAGAACTTCGGTGTGACGATTGCGCTTGGCAAACAATTAAACTGGCCCGATAATTATTTTACCCTGACGTACTCCGTCAATTATGTGCAGTATGATCTGACCAACTATGCCCTGTTCACACAGGACTTCCGGAATGGCCGGTCGACGAACTTCAGCTTCAAGATTGCGCTGAGCCGTTACAACCTGGATCAGCCCATCTATCCGCGCAGCGGCTCCAGCCAGCTGTTGAGTGTCCAGTTCACGCCGCCGTATTCGGACATCGATCACGGGCTCACGCAAGCGGATAGTTATAAGCTGCCGGAATATCATAAATGGCGGTTTACGAGCGACTGGTATTTGCCGATCGGGAATGCAACGGGTACGGACAGGAGCCGGCAGTTTGTGATGAAGATCTCGGCGAAGTATGGATTTATGGGCCGGTACAACCCTGCGCTGGGATTCTCGCCGTTCGAGCGGTTCCAGCTGGGGGATGCAGGTCTGACGAATAACTTCGGGTTGCTGGGTTATGACATCATTTCCCAGCGGGGTTATCCGGTCTATCAGAGTTCGAATCCGAAGGTAAATCCTGATCAACAGCAGGCGACCCAGTTCTTTGTCCTGTTCAATAAATACACAATGGAGCTGCGGTATCCTTTCACCACCAATCCCAGCAGCACCATTTATGGGCTGGCCTTTTTCGAGGCTGCCAACGGATGGTATGATTATACCACGTACAATCCGTTCCAGCTTCGCCGGAGTGTCGGTCTGGGCAT
The DNA here is from genome assembly GCA_035508835.1 of Puia sp. Classification (GTDB taxonomy): domain Bacteria; phylum Bacteroidota; class Bacteroidia; order Chitinophagales; family Chitinophagaceae; genus Puia. The sequence continues at coordinate 10,515 of DATJMG010000105.1, read as the reverse complement.
GCGTTTCTTCCTGCCGATGTTTGGTTTGATCGGTTTTGATTACGGTCTTGGCTTGGATCGTATCCAGAACGGGTCAATCAAGGACGCTACGCGGTTTACCTTTTTGTTGGGGTATGAACCCGACTAAAGGCCCGGAGGGCCTTTCGGGCCGAAGGCCCAGTCATAAAACGGTTGCGACGCAGGACTAAATTTTTGATAAAGGGCCGGAGGAGCAACATTAAATCATTAACTTACCTGCCTAAATTTTCTAATCATGAAGAAGCTTTTGCTTTCCACCGTTTTCCTTTTAGCGATTGCGGTGGCCGGTTCCGCTCAGAGCTATGCCGTTGTTGACACCAAGTATATCCTGGAGAAGATGCCGGAGTACAAGGACGCCCAGAAGAGGCTCGACGAAACCTCAACGATGTGGCAGAAGGAGATCGACGCCAAGCAGGCCACACTGGATAAAATGTATAAGGACTATGATGCTGAAAAGGTTATGCTCAGCGATACCTTGCAGAAGAAGCGAGAGATCCAGCTGTTCAACATGGAGAAAGAGGTTCGGGACCTGCAGCGCAAACGGTTTGGTTACGAAGGGGATCTTTTCAAGCTTCGGCAGGAGTTGGTTAAGCCGATCCAGGATAAGGTCTACAATGCGATCCAGCAACTGGCCGTTAACAGAATGTACGACTTTATTTTGGATAAAAGTGAAGGAATTACTGTTATATTTGCCGACCCCAAGCTGGATAAGAGTGAGGATGTATTGAAGGCATTGGGTATTAAATAAAATTATCATACAAAGTAAATCAATAAAACTGTAAAAAAAACAATGAAAAAGATTGTTATCGTTGTGGCGGTGGTTATGGGCCTGATATTGGCGACCAATTCAACGAAGGCGCAAACAAAGATCGGTACGATCAGCCTGGCCGAACTGATCCCGAACATGCCGGAGTACAAGAAGGCGGATACCGCCATGAATGAATTTAACAGTGCACTGCAACAGCAATATCAGGACATGGTCAACGAGTATCAGCAGCAGGGGGCGATGTTGAGCTCCAAGGATACGGTGAAGTATACGTCGGCGCAGCTCGAGATCAAGAGGAAAGACCTCGGTGATCTGCTAACCAAGCTGCAGGGCTGGCAGCAGCAGGCTCAGCAGATGCAGCAGCAAAAGAACCAGGAGTTGTTGAGCCCCATTCAAAAGAAGGCGATGGATGCCATCCAGGCGGTGGCAAAGGAGAATGGGTATTCCTGGGTCATTTCGAAAGATCAGCTGCTGGTTTCCCCGCCTGCGGATGATATCCTTCCCCTCGTGAAGAAGAAGCTGGGATTGAAATAACAATTTTTTACGTAATCCTATATGCGCCGGGGTTCATCTCCGGCGTTTTTAGTATATCTATGTCAGCAGAACGGCAACCTATCGGCGTTTTCGATTCCGGCTATGGCGGGCTCACCGTGTTAAAAGAGCTGGTGGCGCGGCTTCCGTCCTATGACTATATCTATTTGGGGGACAATGCGCGGGCGCCGTATGGCAACCGTTCTTTCGAGACCGTTTATCAGTATACGCTCCAGTCGGTAGAGTGGTTATTCCATCAGGGCTGTCCGCTGGTGATCCTGGCTTGTAATACCGCCTCGGCCAAGGCGCTTCGGACGATCCAGCAGGCAGATCTGCCGAGGCTATATCCGGATAACCGGGTGCTGGGGGTGATCCGGCCGACCACGGAGGTGATAGGCAACTTTACCCGGACAGGCAACGTAGGGATATTGGCGACCAGGGGGACGGTCCTGTCGGAATCGTATCCGATCGAGATTGCCAGATTTTATCCCGGGGTGCGGGTTTACCAGCAGGCTTGTCCCTTATGGGTACCGTTGATCGAGAACAATGAGCATAACAAGCCGGGCGCCGATTATTTCGTGAAGGAATATATAGACCTGTTGAGGGCCCGGAATGCGGATATCGACGCTGTATTGCTGGCCTGTACGCATTATCCTTTGTTGAAGGAGAAAATTGCGCGGTGCCTTCCGGAGGGCAGCCGGCTGATCGCGCAGGGTGAGATCGTCGCCAATAGTTTGGCGGACTATTTGCAACGTCATCCGGAGATCGATGCCCGGTGCAGCCGGCATGGCGAAAGACATTTCTATACGACGGACTCGACGGAAGATTTCGACAATCATGCCGGGATCTTTTATGGCGGGGATCTACGGTCTTCGCATGTGCTGTTAAATGAATGATTGGAATGAAAAAGGTCATTGTTTGTACTATCGTTGGGTTCATGGCGATCGCGATGTCTGCTTGTCACAAGTACACCAGCATCGAGAACGGCAATGCGCTGCCGGCGGATATGGTAGCGACGATCGATAGTGTGTCCTGGGAGGCCGCGGACAGCACCGAGTCGGCGGTGGTTTCGCAGGGGCTGGTTACCATCTCGGGGATCAGTGCCGACGGCCAGGAGATCAGTATTACCCTGAATGATACGGTGATTGGGCTGTATATGCTGAATCAGACGTCGGCTTCTCTTGCCATCTATGCCAACCTGGATTCGGTAGGCGGTTATGCCTATTCGACCAATCAGGGCATTGATACTTCGCAGGCGGGGGGTACGGTCAACCTGACGGCGATCAATGCGGTCAACCGGACAATCTCGGGCACATTCAACTTCAAGGTTTACCGGAATTCGGATGGGACCCGGAAGGATATTACGGCCGGGTTTTTCTATAATATCCCGTATCAGGACCAGTAGGGGGCCTTCGGGACCTTCGCGCGGACAGGGGTTAGATCCCATCGTCACTTTTTTGATTATTTCGCGCTTTTTTCCTAGTTTTGCATCCCTTTACCGGCGACGGGGAGGTGTCCCGTGGTCATGATCGAAATAAGAAAAACGTTAAAAATCATTCAATGAAGCGCACATTTCAGCCGCATAGACGTCGCCGCAAGAGTGTTCACGGTTTCCGGGAGCGCATGCAGACAGCCAATGGCCGTAAGGTCCTGGCCAGCCGTCGTAAGAAAGGTCGTAAGAAACTGACTGTTTCGGACGAATCGAGATTAAAGTAGTGTGAGATTTAATAAAAACGAAAAACTCAAGAGCCGGAAACGGATCGAGCGGGTTTTTAAAGAAGGAAAGGGTATTACGCTCTTTCCTTTTAAAGTTTTGTGGCTATTGCAGCCTGCGGCGGCGGGGCGTCTGCGGGCGGAGGCGCCTTTGCAGGCGGGTTTTGGGGTCAGCAGCCGGCATTTCAAAAAGGCGGTAGACAGGAACCGGATCAAGCGGTTAAGCCGGGAGGCGTACCGGCTTCAGAAAGAGCCGCTATTTCGGCGATTGGAGGAGAAGGGGTTGTGCCTGGCGGTTTTCTTTATTTACACCGGGAAGGACCTTCCCGACTATTCCCTGGTAAGTCAGAAGATCGGCGTAGCTTTGCAGAAGCTTATCAAGGAGATCTCATGAGCGGGATACGAAATTTCATGGCGGTTGTGTTGCGGGTGTCGGGGCTTCCGTTGATTGCCCTGATCCGGATCTATCAATGGGGTCTTTCCCCCCTGCTCGGGCCGCGGTGTCGCTTTACGCCGAGCTGTTCCCACTATGCCGTCGAGGCGTTGAGGAAATATGGGTTATTCAGAGGGCTGTGGCTGGCCATCCGGCGGATCGCGCGTTGCCATCCCTGGGGGGGACATGGGATAGACCCGGTACCTTGAGCTATTTTGTATCTTTTTGGAGATTGTCGATGATCTCTCTTTCCTCCGGAACGGTATAGAATTTATAGATCTCCGGCACCGAGGCCGCGTCAAACGAACCGGGGATAGAGGTATAAGGGCCGAAGACTTTTGCTTTTGTTTCGGCCGTGATCTTCACTATTTTGCCGGGGGCGATAAAATAATTCCGGTTGGCTTCGCTGACATTAAGGTCCTGCATGAGTTTTTGCACGCTGTCGATACTCTCCTTCAGCTGATCCTGGGTGATGTGAGCAGGGCCGGTGTCCGTGCCTACGTGGCGGTAGCTGCCGATTACGGTATCCGGCTCCAGGTTGAGGATATACAGGCCGTCGTCGGCGGCGGTGACACTCAGCTTACCCTCCGGGGACTGGACGTCGAGGGTTACCGGATTGCCGGTGTTAAAATCAAGCTCCTGCTCATGGTGGGTGCTGCCGGCTGAAACAGTAATGTGGTGTTTGCTGTCGTCCACCTGGATGTCACTACTGGCGTAGACGAGGATCTTCTTTTCATGGCTTTTGCAGGCGGCCAGGCTTACAAGAAAGGTCAGGAAAAGAAAGGAGTGGAATTTTTGCATGGTCGGGTAATTTTCTCAGTCGGGTGCAATTTTCTCAGTCGGGGGTGCCTTTCTCAGAAAAAGGCCAGCCCCGGCAATGGAGACAGGGCTGGACCCGCGAATATAAGCGTTTATTTGGCTGCGGCAAGTTTGGCCGAGGCAGAATAGTGTTCGGCGACTTTGGACCAGTTAACCACTTTCCAGAAGGCGCCCAGGTAATCAGCGCGTTTGTTCTGGTATTTGAGGTAGTAGGCGTGTTCCCAAACGTCGACACCCAGGATAGGGGTTCCCTTTATTTCGGCGACGTCCATCAGGGGGTTGTCCTGGTTAGGGGTGGAACTGATCTCCAGCTTGCCATCCTTACGGATCAGCCATGCCCAGCCGCTGCCGAAACGGCCGAGCCCTGCGGCGGTGAATTTCTCTTTGAAGCTGTCGAAGCTGCCGAAGGTCGTATGGATGTCGTCGGCCAGCCGCCCGGCCGGGGCGCCGGTTGCGTTAGGAGTGAGGATCTGCCAGAAGAAGCTGTGGTTCCAGTGACCGCCGGCGTTATTACGTACGGCGGGGCTTATAGCGCCGGCATGTGCCACCAGCTCTTCCAGGGATTTGTTTTCGTTGGGTGTTCCGGCGATGGCCTTGTTCAGATTGTCGATATAAGCCTGATGATGTTTGCCATGATGGATCTGCATGGTTGTGGTGTCGATGTGCGGCTCCAATGCATCGAATGCATATGGCAACGCGGGGAGTGAAAATGCCATAACGAATGTTTTAATGGTATAAAAAAATAATGTTTCGCGTCAATGCCTGGACAGAAGGGATAACAAATCTACAGGAAAAAGATGAGAAGGCAAACTATGGATGCCAGACCATTGATACCGTTCAATTGATCCCCAATGCCGTGTTAGATTCATCCGGACCAATGAAAAGACATTATGGACCCGGGATAAATCTACAGGAAAAATGTTAATTCGGGCTCGCGGGGCTATAATTCGGGGGATTTGCCGGTATTCGATTCGGCGGATTTGCCGGTTTTCGGGGGATCAGCGTTTTTCTTTAAAGAATTTGCGCAGGAGGTCGGCACATTGGGTTGCAAGCAAGCCTTTGATCAGGGTAGTTTTTGGATGAAAGGGCCAGTTGGCCAGCGGAGAGGCGGGGTTGCCGCGGCGGTAGCCGTTCTTTTCGTCGTCGGCGCCGTAGACGACTCTCCCGATCTTACTCCAGTAGAGGGCGCCGGCGCACATCAGGCAGGGTTCGATCGTGACGTACAGGGTTGCATCGGGCAGGTATTTGCTGCCCAAATAATTGAAAGCCGAGGTCAGGGCGATGATCTCTGCATGGGCGGTGCAATCGTTAAGGCGTTCGGTCTGGTTGTGGCCGCGTGCGATGATGCGGTTGTCCTGAACGACCACCGCGCCGATGGGGATCTCGTCTTCATCGAAGGCATGCAATGCTTCATCCAGGGCGCGGCGCATGAAATAGTCATCGTCCACGACCTGCATAGATGAGTTTTTGAAAATATCGTCTTCGTTCACTTCACGGGTTTCGTTACTATTTCAATTGCATCCTTTTCAATTGCATTCTTGCCAGATTGGGATTAACAATAACCCGGTCGCGTTCGAAGTCCAGCTTCAATCGCCATTTCTGGAGAGTGGCGACGCCGAGGATCACTTCTTCGGTAAGACCGGGAACGATCAGAAATTCGTCAGAGAGCACGATATCGTCGATTACGAAATCGAGACCAACTCTTTCTGTTACCTCAATCACGTGTGCCGTGCTGGCAGTGGATAGATACCGAATCCGGCCCATATGGACGGGGGTCTCCATGTCCTTGACACAATCGGGATGGATACAAGAGAAATGAGCACCGGTATCGAACAAAGCGCTTAAATGCTTTTCACCTTTCGACCCAACGAAAAGGATCGGCAGTTTCAGAATAGACATAGAATAAAAATTTAGGTTGCCGACAAAGGTAAAAAGCAAAAAATTAAATTTCGGAAAATTCTGTGATTACACGTTGGGGAGTAAAGCCGGCATAGCGGCGTTGAATTTGCAGCAGCACGGATTCGATCTCTTCGAGGGTCTTCAATTGTACGAGCTGGTTGCGGTATTCCTTGATATGGGGGAAACCTTTCAGGTAGTTGGTATAATGGCGGCGCATTTCCAGGATGCCGACAACGGGGCCCTTCCATTCCAGGGAGCGGGTGAGGTGATCGCGGATCGCGTTGCAGCGTTGTTCGATCGTGGGTGAAGGGAGGTGATCACCGGTCTCGAGATAATGTTTGATCTCGTTGAAGATCCAGGGATAGCCGATGGCTGCCCGGCCGATCATGATCCCGTCTACGCCAAAGCGATCGCGGTACTCGCGGGCTTTCTCCGGCGATTCGATGTCGCCGTTGCCGAAGACGGGGATGCGGATACGCGGGTTTTCCTTTATCCGGGCGATCAGGGTCCAGTCGGCCATACCCTTATAGAGCTGGGCCCGGGTGCGGCCGTGGATGGTCAGTGCTGCAATCCCGGCATCCTGCAACCGTTCGGCGACCTCTTCGATATTTTTGGATTGGTCGTCCCAGCCAAGGCGGGTCTTGACGGTAACCGGCAGCGTGGTCCCTTTTACGACAGCGGTGGTCAGGCGGGTCATGAGCCCGACGTCTTTGAGAACGGCAGCGCCTGCTCCCTTACAAACGACTTTTTTGACGGGGCAGCCGAAGTTGATGTCTACCAGGTCAGGCTGTACGGCATCGACGATCCGGGCGCTCATGGCCATCGCTTCTTCGTCACCGCCAAAGATCTGAATGCCAAAAGGGCGTTCGTATTCAAAGAAATCCAGTTTGTGACGGCTCTTGATGGCGGCGCGGATCAGTCCCTCGCTGGAAATGAATTCGCTGTACATCAGGTCGGCGCCATTTTGTTTGCAAACATACCGGAAGGGGGGATCGCTCACATCTTCCATGGGGGCGAGGAGGAGTGGAAAAGAAGGAAGTTGTATCTTGCCGATGTTTATCACGCCAAAGTCACGAAATTACGCACTTATAGCGGATTTCCCTAGTGCGGGTCCGGATCACAACCATATGTCAAATAAGCCAAGAATCCCTTCACCCTGGTCGCAATTCTCTCTTTTTCTTGCCCTAGCAGGGGGGATGCTGATCTTTTTTATCCTGGTCAGCGGGATAATTTATCAGGTCACCGGGATAGGGAACCGGCTCATCGCCGGGCTGACTTTGGATGATACCGCGGCGGCGGACGTCGGAAAACTGGTCCAGTTCTTTTTTTCGGTCCTTGTGTTTGGGTTTACCGGTTATTTGTATGCCCGGTTTACCTTCCGGGATACGCCGGGATATCACCTGGGCCTTCGACCGGCTGCGCGAAACATTTTTTACCTATTGGCCATCCTGCTGCTCCTGTTCTCGTTTCCGCTGGAGGAATGGCTGGGTGAGCTGAATAAGCACATTCCGCTCTGGCATTGGATGGTCCGTTCGGAGCAGGAGAATGACCGGCAGGTGGAAGCCTTCCTGAAAGTGCATCATTCATTCGACCCGGTCATCAACGTGGTGGTCATGGCGGCCGTTCCTGCTTTCTGCGAGGAGATCTGTTTTCGCGGCGCCTTACAGCGGATCATGATCCAGATCTGTAGACGGCCGCTGGCCGGCATCCTGATCACCTCCTTCCTGTTCGCGTTCTTTCATTTTCAATTCGAGGGCTTTCTGCCGCGGATGTTCCTCGCCGTTCTGCTCGGTGCGGCGTACTGGTATAGCGGCAGTCTTTGGGTGGCGATCGTCGCCCATTTTGTGTTCAATGCCAGTCAGATCATCGTGGCGATGTATGCGCCGGGGTTCATGGCGAAAAATCCTTCGATCCCCTGGTTGATTGTCCTGCAAAGTTTGGTAATAGTCGTAGGTTTGTTGTCGGCGATGCGTAATCGATCGACCGCCACGTTTTCGGGTGTATATGAATCCTAAATCGCAAGTATGGCATTGAACTCTTCTGTTTTCAAGACCCGGTCGCTGACGGCCGTCGTGTTTGTGATCGTCATGCTGACGGGTTTATTGTGGAGTCCCTGGAGCTTCTTTTTGTTGTTCACGGTCATCCATTTCGGTTGCTGGATCGAATACCGGAAGATGATCGTGCTGATCGACAAGGAATATGCGTCCATCTCCCGGCTGCACCGGTACAGCGTACCGATAGCGGGATGGTTTCTGATGTTGTATTGTATCCCGCAGGATATCTCGATTGCGGGTCTTTCGCTGTTCCTGGCAGGGAAATGGGGCTGCCTGGCTTTTCTGTGCTTGCTGGTAATCGGGGAAACGATCCAGGTCCGGACGTTAAGTGTACGGAATATTCTGCATTCTGCCTTTGGGTTATTGTATATTTCGTTGCCGGCCGCCATGCTGGTTTGGCTGCGGACGATCTATTTTCCTGCTCCGGTTCCTTTTGCCGACCGGATTCTGGTATTGATGATCATCGGATCGATCTGGATCAACGATACGATGGCTTATATTGTCGGTTCGCTGATCGGGAGGACGCCGTTCTCGCGGATCTCGCCCAAAAAGACCTGGGAAGGCACGGTCGGGGGGATCATCCTGGCCATCGGCGTAATGGGGCTGCTGGCTTTGTGGCTGCGGGATGTGGCGGCGGTGGCGTTGTTCCCTGCGGCTGACTGGATGATTGTCGCGGCTATTGCGGCCGTCGCGGGCACTTTCGGCGATCTTTTGGAAAGCAAGCTCAAAAGGTTGGCCGGGCTCAAGGACAGCGGCCATATTCTGCCGGGGCACGGCGGTTTCCTGGACAGGTTCGACTCGCTGCTCATTGCGACGCCCTTCGCTTGGGCCTATCTGGTATGGATCGCCGGGGTGGGGTCTTGAGAAAATGGCTACCTTTATTGTTTCACGGACCCGGCGTAGCCGAGCAATTTTTTGTCGAAATTCAACATATAGCAATGACAATCCATCGAGAAGGTTACAAGGCTATTTCTATCGGTGCCCTGGCGTTTGCGTTGATCAACCTGGCTTCTTTTTACTATATCAGCGCGCATGAGTTCTGGGTCAGCAGCCTGATCTTTCTTGTCACGCTGGCCATGCTGTTGTTCCTGATCTCGTTCTTCCGGGTGCCCCTTCGCAAATGGACGTTAGGCCCCGACCTGGTTGTCTGTCCTGCGGATGGAAGAGTAGTGGTGATCGAAGAGGTGACGGATACCGAATATTTCAATGGCAGGCGGATTCAGGTCTCGATCTTCATGAGCCCGGCCAATGTGCATCAGAACCGGAACCCGATTGCGGGCGAGGTTGTCTACAGTCAATATCATCCGGGCCTGTACCTGGTAGCATGGAATCCCAAATCTTCTACCGAGAATGAGCGGCACAGTGTGGTGATCCGGAACAAATATGGTGATATCCTGGTCAAACAGATAGCCGGCGCGCTTGCCCGGCGGATCGTCAATTACCTTTCTATAGGCCAGAAGGTAGTGCAAAGTGCTGAAATGGGGTTTATCAAATTCGGGTCGCGGGTCGATGTCTTATTGCCGCCGGGCGCCGACGTCCGGGTGAAGCTGAACCAGACTGTACAGGGCGGTGTGACCGTCCTGGCGAAGCTGCATTAAGGCGAAGCAGCATTAGAAAATATCTTCCAGCTCTTTCAGCGAATAGACCATGAAGGTCGGTTTGACGGTGGATGGTGTTTGCAGGTGGTTGACATATACCTGGTCGATCCCGGCGTTGATGGCGCCCAGGATATCCACTTCGATACTGTCGCCCAGCATAATGCTTTCTGCGGGAGCGGCTCCGGTGGTGCGTAAAGCATAGTCGAAGATCTCCTTATGCGGCTTGAGGCTGCCCGAACCTTCCGAGGTGATGATCTCATTGAAATAGGCGCTGATCCCGGCATTTTGCAATTTGGAGCGCTGGGTCTTTTCGAAGCCATTGGTGATCAGGTGCAGCCGGTAACTTCTCGCGGTCAGGTATTGAAGGATCTCCAGGGTATAGGGAAAGAGGGTTTTGCGGGTTGGCAGGGCATCCAGGAACTGCACGTCCATAGTGTGCGCCAGCGGTTCGTCGGCGATCTTGAAATCCAGCAAGGTCAGCCACATCCTTTTCCACCGAAGCTCATCGACCTTAATGAAGCCGTTCCGATAGCGCTCCCACAGTTTTTCATTATGTACCAGGTAGCGGCGGTGAAATTCGTCGAAATGATCTATTCCGCGACCGGCGAGCCCGAGGGAATGGTATAGCTCCTCCAGGGTAAGGCGGCTGTTGGCTTCAAAATCCCACAGGGTATGGTCCAGGTC
>DATJMG010000104.1:0-4949 GCA_035508835.1 Puia sp. | reverse complement strand
ATAATTGGGAATTTATCACTTTCAACATTTGAAGATAAGTTAAGCGATGCATGGCTAAAATGCCTTGGCGGCGATCCATATTCTTTCAAATTGACCAGTATATTTGATACCATAATCAGGGATGCAGCAGGACGTTTTAAGGCTGAAATTGTATTAATAGATGTAGGGCCAAATCTTGGTGCAATCAATCGAGCAGTAACAATTAGTTCCGACTACATAATTATGCCGGTCGCCTCCGATTTATTCTCATTGCAGGAAATTAAAAATCTTGGGGTCACTTTGCACAACTGGGAAAGAGATTGGTTGGATAGAAGAAACAGAAAGCCGCAGAACTTATCCTTTCCCACTCCTCAAGGGAAATCTAAGCCTGTGGGATATATAATCATGCAGTATACCGCTAAGGAAAGCCATCCTGTCCAGTCTTATCTACGGTGGGCAAATAGAATACCGTCTATATTTTCTGAATATGTGCTATCAAAAACATCAAAGATTACAAACGTAGAAAAAGACCCCTGTTGTATCGGGCTTTTAAAGCATTATCATAGCCTGGCACCAATGTCAATGGAAGCTCATAAACCGATTTTCTTGTTAAAGCCAGCCGACGGTGCAATCGGTGCACATGTATATGCCGTTCAAAAAAGCTTTTCGGATTTTGAGGCCCTTACACAAAAAATACTTAAGATTTGCCCATAGTTATTTCAACTCAACCACGACGATCGACTTCGCCGGCATCTCCACCACTACATCATCCCCATCTTTTCGCGCACCCGTAAACACCACCGGCCTGACCTTGGCCGGCTGATCGAAATTGTTGATATCGGTAAAATTCCCGGAAGTCAGCACCTGGGCCGTGACACTCGAGAACGCCATCCCCGGCAACCCCGCACGCACCGTGATCTTCTTCGACGGATCGAGATTCACCAGCGAAATATGGATCGCCCCGCTCGAATCCCGCGAAGCAGAGGCATTCACCGCAGGTATCCGCCGCCCGCCATATACATAATCCGGACTCGCGAGCTGAACGACCAGCGACCGCGCATCCTGATGGACTTTATACATGTCGAATACATAGTACGTCGGCGTCAGCAGCATCTTATCCTTATCCGTGAGGATCAGCGACTGCAGGACATTCACCGTCTGCGCCAATGCCGCCATCCGTACCCGGTCCGCATGATTATTGAAGATATTCAACGTCGTCCCCGCGATCAACGCATCCCGCAAACTGTTTTGCTGATAAAGAAAAGCAGGATTGGTGCCCGGTTCCACATTCGTCCAGATCCCCCATTCATCCACCACCAACGCTATCTTTTTCGCGCGGTCATATTTGTCCATGATGGCAGCATGCTTGCTGATAATTTCATCCATCCTGAGACAGGCATCCATCGCCTTGAAATAGGTATCCTCCCCGAACTGCGTGGCCGATCCCTTGTGTTCCCAATCCCCGGCAATCGTATAATAATGCATCGACAACCCCCACAGATGCCAAAGAGGAAGCCGCTGCATCAACACTTCCGTCCAGTGATAGTCATCCCCGTTAGGACCGCTCGCGATGAGCTTTAGCGGAGCCCCCGGATAATTTTTGCAAAACTCCGCATACCGCTTGTACTGATCAGAATAAAACTCCGGGGTCATATCCCCCCCACAACCCCAGCTTTCATTGCCAACGCCCCAGAACGATACATTCCACGGCTGGTCCCGCCCATTCTGCCGCCGCAGATCGGCCAGCGTGCTTTTCCCGCCATAATTGAGATATTCCAGCCAGTTCTCCATCTCCTGCGGCGTTCCCGTCCCGACATTTGCCGCAATATACGGCTGACACCCCAGCAGCGAACAGAGCTCGAGGTATTCATGCGTCCCGAAACTGTTGTCCTCGTCCACCATCCCCCAGGTCGTGTTGACCGTATGTTTACGCAGCTTGCGCGGACCGATCGCATCCGCCCAATGATACTGATCGGCATAACACCCGCCCGGCCACCGCAAGACCGGCACCTTTATCTTCTTCAACGCCTCGACCACATCCATCCGGATATGATCCCCCGTCCAGAAACCATCGTAGATACATCTCCCCAGATCTTCGGAGAAATGCCCATATATGTTCCGGCTGATCACCGGGCCGGACGTGTCCCGGATCGTTAAGGAAACAGGCGCCTGCGCAAACAGGCCGGCCGGTACCGCCATGCCGGCCGATATCACCACCAGGAAAAGCAGCAGAACGGGCTTCTTCATATTACAAGGCAATTTTGAAGCCCAATATAAGCGTTTTTTTGACAATTATCGAACCTGGCACACACCCCCGCGCCGCCTCTTCAACTGCCGCACCCCTCTGCGCTATCTCCTCACCTCTCCCACCCCTCTTCGCTACCCCCTCCCCTCACACACCCCTCCGCGCTACCTCCTCCCCTCCCACACCTCTCCGCGCCGCCGCCTCACCTCCCACAACCCAGCCCTACCCCCTCACCTGTCCCGTCCCGCGGATCACCCACTTTTCCGTCACCAGCTTCTCCAGCGCAAACGGCCCGCGCGCATGCAATTTCTGCGTCGAGATCCCGATCTCGGCCCCCAACCCCAACTCTTCCCCATCCGTAAACCGCGTACTGGCATTCGCATAGACCGCCGCCGCATCCACCTCGGCCAGGAAACGCTCACACTGCCCTTTATTCCGCGACACGATCGCCTCCGAATGCCGCGTCGAATACCGCTCGATATGCGCTAATGCCTCATCCATGTCCTTTACCACCTTTACCCCACACTTTAAACTAAGCCACTCCCGGGCAAAATCCTCCTCCGAAGCCTCGCGTAACAACGGATAACCCCGTAATAACCGGACCCCCGCAGCATCCGCAAACACCTCGACCCCATACCGCACGAACGGCTCCCGAAGCCGCTCCAGCAGCGCAGGAGCCACCCCCCGGTCGACGATCAACGTATCCATCGAATTACATACCGATGGCCGGCTGACCTTTGCATTCACCACGATCCTGACCGCCATCTCCAGATCGGCATCCTTCTCCACATACACATGACAAACCCCCGCCCCGGTCTCGATCACCGGCACGAGACTGTTCGCCCGCACATACCGGATCAGCGCATCAGACCCCCGTGGAATGATCACATCCACCCACTTCACGGCCGTCAACATCTCCCGCACCACCTCCCGCTCGGGCGGCAGCAACACCACACAATCTGCCGGCAGCCCACCCGCCTTCAAGGCCTTTCGGATCAAAGCCATGCCCGCCTTATTGGTCTCGGCTGCCTCCTGGCTTCCCTTTAACAAACATCCATTCCGGCTGCGAAGACACAACGCGGCAATATCGAACGTCACATTCGGCCTTGACTCATAGATGGCCCCAACCACCCCCAACGGCACCGCCCGCTTCTCGACCCGAAGCCCATTGGCCAACACCCGGCGCTCCAACACCCGCCCCGATGGATCAGGCAGCCGGCCGACCTTCCGGATACTGGCAGCAATAGCGGCAATTCGCGAATTCGTCAGCAACAACCGGTCCCGCCGCGGATCATCCGGATCCTGGCGCGCCAGATCGATCGCATTTGCCCGCAAAAGCGGCCCCGCCGAAGTCTCCAGAAGCCCCGCCAACGCCTTCAACACGGCCTTGACCTGTACCCCGCTCGCACTCCGCAGCCCGACCGCCGCACGATGCGTCTTTATGATCATTGGTTCTATTGTCATAAGCTCATTGCCCCGGCCCTGCCCGGTTTATCTCAAAATAATACGATATCATCCGCATGCGCGGCCATCACATTCTTCACCATTAAACGCTCGGTCATCCCGGCCGCCGCGAGCCTTACCTTGGCCACCCCAATGATATTCCCCTCCTCATCTTTCAATTGTACCACCTCCCCGGCCTCAAACCGGCCTTCTACCTTCCGCACCCCCACCGTCAACAAACTCCGCCGCTGCCCCAACGCCCGCATCGCACCTTTGTCGACCGACAGACTCCCCAGGGTGATCGACCCGCTTGCCAACCACCGCTGACGCGCCCGCAGATTCGAAGCCCGCGGCATGATCGAAGTCCCGGCCACCCCGGCTAAGGCATCCGCAAAAGGCGTCTTCCCCTTCAACCCGCAGATCACCACCCGGATACCCAACGATGACGCAAGTCGCGCAAACGTTAGCTTGGATAACATCCCCCCAAGCCCCATCCTGCTCTTCCCCTCCCGAACCAACCCTAATATTTCCCCATCGACCTCCCCCACGGAAGGAACGATCCGGCCCTCGCTATCCAGCAAGCCGCCAACCGAAGTACACAACAATAACGCCGAAGCATCCAGCCCGATAGCCGTTAACGTGGCCAACTCGTCATTATCGGAAAACTTTAACTCGACATTGCTCACGAGATCATTCTCATTCATGATCGGCAAAATGCCGTTCTCCCAGAAGACCCGGAAGGTCTCCTTGAGCTGCAGGAACCGCCCGCGGTCCGAAAAATGCTGCCGCTCGCACAGCGCCTGCGCTACCGGTATACTGTATGCGGAAAAAGCCCGCTGATACTGCCTGATCAGGATCGGGTTGCCCACGGCCGCCGCAGCCTTGCGCTCCGTTAACGTCCCCTTATATCCGCGGAAGAACCCACGGCCACCGCCCACCGCCCCGCTCGATACCAGCACCACCCGGTGACCCCCCGTCAACGCCGCCACCTCCGCCGCAACCCGCCGGATCGTGGCCGGAACGATCATCCCCTGCTCATCCGTAACTACCGCCGTCCCTAATTTTATAACGACCAGAGGCTTTTGCATGCGGCAAATGTATCCTATTCCACCATTCAAAAAAAAAGCTGCCGGGTACACTCGTGCAGCTTCTATCCAATATTATTAATTGCAATCAAACGCTATTAGCGCTTACTCTTTCCCACCAACAAAAATTGTATTCATGACTACCTATCTTTAAAGTCGTTAGTAAATATTACCGCTTACTTTTCAACTCACTCACT
>DATJMG010000103.1:0-29009 GCA_035508835.1 Puia sp. | reverse complement strand
TAGGATGCGGAGCATCGACCTAAAGCCGCAGAAAACCGCGGATAGGGCTTGCCCGAAAGGGCACTTAAACTGTTGCCGCGAGACGCGGACCATTAATTCGGCAGGCATAACATCAAGATAGATTTTAAGCCTCATGTGTAGTAGAAAAAAACGGGACTGTTCTCAGCCCCGTTTTCTCATTTATATATAGGCCCGCTTGCTAGCTGGCTTGCAATAAACGGAGGATTGGGAATTCGGAGTTGTCCGATCCGGTGTCCATGTCTTCAGGCTGAAACTCGATGTTCAGCTTGATCGTAGCTTTTTCGCCGACGTTGACGTTGGGACGTTTGGTCGATTGATATCCCTTCTTATCGAACGATACGGTGACCGCGGAGCCGGCGGGCAGCTGGGCAAAACGGAAATAGCCGTCTGCATCCGTGAGCACTTCGGTTGTGTTGCTCGAACCGGGAACCGTAGCCGAAACGACTACGCCGGATAGCGGCTTTTTAGTGATAGCATCCGTTACATAACCATTCACGACGCCATCCCGCTTGCCGGTCTCCCCTTTTACGTATAGGGCAATCGGTGAGATCAATAACAATAGAAATATGTTCTTCCGGATGCTCATGGCAAATTTATCGAACCCGAATTTAGTTCAAATTTTACAGAACCACAAATCCGGGTCGGTAAGCGAGGGTCTGGCGTCGGTAAGTATAGGAAATCTAAGGGTAAATGGGTAGGTCACCGGCCAATTTATGACTCTCCCAGATCGATTTTATGACTCTCCCAGATCGATCTCCGTATTGTCGCCGATATTGAGACTGCGGGACTCACCCTTTACCTCCGTATCGCTGCCAATCAACGAATGCGTCAAAACGATATCATACAGGTCAGCAAACGAGCCGATAATGGAATCCTTTATGATAGAATAGTTGACGCGGGTCTTTTCGCCGATCGCCACATTGGGGCCAACGATGGAATTCCGGATATCACAGCCGGGGGCAATGTTGACGGGCTGGATGATGATCGTATTCTCCAATGTATGGTCCGGCGCAATATTCCCGCCGAATTTCTTGAGTAGCTTGGCATTAGATTCGAGCAGGGTTTCTTTTTTACCGCAGTCGAACCAGTTCTGAACCTTGAAGGCACGCAACCTGACCCCGCCGCGGATCATACATTCGATCGCATCGGTGAGGCTGTATTCGCCGTAGCTGGTAACATGGTCGCGGATGTTGTTTTCCAGGCAATTAAAGAGGGTGGCCGTCTCCCGGATACGGTAAATGCCAACGAGGGCCATATTCGACTTGGGGATCTGGGGTTTCTCGACGACCCGTTCGATGCTGCCGTCATCTTCCAGCTCTGCGACACCGAAATTCCGCGGGTCATCGACCCTTTTTACACCCAGCAGGGAATGCGGCTGGTTAAGGACCTCTTTGACGTCGTATTCGCATATTGTATCGCCCAGAACAATAAATACCTCATCTTCCCCCACGATGCTGCGGGTCAGAAGAACGGCGTGGCCGATGCCCTGACGCTCGTTCTGGAACACAAAATGCGCTGTCAGCTGCGGGTATTTCTGGCGGACAAAATCCTGGATCTTTTCTCCCAGGTAGCCTACGATGAAGATAAATTCGTTGATTCCGGCCTCCATTAACTGGTCGACGATAATGGAGAGTATTGTTTTCCCCGCTAACGGGATCAAAGCTTTTGGTTGTGTATACGTGTGCGGGCGTAGTTTGGTTCCAGCGCCTGCTACCGGAATGATCGCTTTCATGTCGGTTGTCTAATCGCGTGTAAAATAGTGAATTTTAGCCTAAATTTGCGCCATGCAAAAAGATACGATCGTTTTTGATCTGATCAGAAAGGAATTGGAACGTCAGCGGCATGGCATAGAATTGATCGCTTCGGAGAACTTCACTTCCCTCCAGGTGATGCAGGCAATGGGCACGGTGCTGACCAATAAATATGCAGAGGGGTATCCCGGCCGGCGATATTATGGCGGGTGTGAGATCGTGGATCAGGTCGAGCAGCTGGCGATCGACCGGTTGAAAGAGATCTTCGGGTGTGAGTACGCGAATGTGCAACCGCATAGCGGCGCCCAGGCAAATGCCGCACTGATGCTGGCGATCCTGCAGCCCGGCGATAAGATCCTGGGGCTGGACCTGAGCATGGGGGGGCATCTGACGCATGGGTCGCCGGTAAACTTTTCGGGCAAGTTATATCACCCCGTCTTCTACGGCGTGAAGAAAGCGGATGGCCGGGTGGATTATGACGGCATGGAAGCGGTCGCAAAAAAGGAAAAGCCGAAACTGATCATCTGCGGGGCTTCCGCGTATAGCCGGGACTGGGACTATAAGCGGATCCGGGCGATTGCCGACGGGGTGGGAGCCTTTGTCATGTGCGACATGGCGCATCCGGCGGGGCTGATCGCCAAGGGGCTGTTAAGCTCTCCTTTCGACGATTGCCATTTTGTGACATCCACGACGCACAAGACGCTTCGCGGACCGCGCGGCGGCGTCATACTGATGAAAAAGGATTTTGACAATCCGTTCGGATCGAAGGATGTCAAAGGGAATATCCGGCCGATGAGCAACCTGATCGATATGGCGGTCTTCCCCGGTACCCAGGGCGGTCCGCTGGAGCACGTGATCGCAGCCAAAGCCGTTTCTTTTGGCGAGATCCTCTCGACCGGATTTACGACCTATGCCAAACAGGTTATTTCGAATGCGCAGGCCATGTCCAGGGTCTTTGTTGACAAGGGATATGATATCGTCTCGGGCGGCACGGACAACCATCTGCTGCTGATCGATCTGCGCAACAAAAATATCAGCGGGAAGAAAGCGGAGATCGCGCTCGGGAAGGCGGAGATCACCGTGAATAAGAACATGGTGCCCTTCGATGACAAGAGCGCCTTTATCACGTCGGGTATCCGGGTCGGAGTACCCGCTGTGACGACGCGGGGGATGCAGGAGGCGCATATGGAAACCGTGGTCGAGATGATCGATAAGGCGCTGGTCAATGCGGAGAATGAGGAGGTGCTGGCGAAGCTGAAGGGTGAGGTGAATGCCTTTATGAAGCAGTTCCCGTTGTACCCGGAGTTGTAAATTCGTCGTTATGCTGCAGCGTAAACAAACACTTTGGATGTTGCTGGCCGTTATTTGTGCGGTGCTGACGTTTAAGTTGTCTTTTTATCATGGACAGGTGGCGGTCGGCCAATATGGACATGAGCTTCGTTATCTGACGGCGTGGCCCCATTTTATCAATGGCCGCAGCGGAAGTTTGCTGGTCCTGATCGTTACCGTTGCCCTGATCATCGGGATAGCCTGGAATATCTTCAATTACAAAACCAGGAGCAAGCAGCTTTGGGTTACCATTGGATTGATCGTCCTGTCCTTGCTGAATATTGCGCTGTACTGTAATGACATCAGCGAGTTTCAGGAGGGCGGCCTTAGTCTCACGGCGGTAGTTGCGCTCGCGATCCCGGTATTGCTGTTTCTGGCGGCGCGGGGGATCCGTAAAGACGAGAAGCTGGTCAAGAGCGCCGACAGGCTGCGTTAGCCGGGACCGGACAATTTGCGCGGCTTTAAATTAAAGGACCGAATAATGCAACATTTTCCGCAACCGCCCGTCCTTTGAGCAGCCAACCGTCCTTTAAGCTATGCTAAAAAATTATCTGCGCACCGCCTTTCGGAATTTGCGGAAGCACTGGGGGTTCTCCCTTCTCAATATCATCGGTTTAACCATCGGCATGGTGGCCTTTTTCCTGATCTTTCTGTACGTCCGGTTCGAGCTGAGCTACGAGTCGATGTTCAGCAAAGCGGACCGGATCTACCGGGTGGTGGCAGATATCAAGACCCCCACGGAAACGATCAATGCCAACTGCGCGGCATGGGCTGTCCCCATGCATATGCGGACCGAATTTCAGGAGGTCGAGACGGCAGTGCGGGTCAACCCCGACGACTGGCTGGTGACAAAGGGGGATCAGCATTTTGATGAAAAGGAAGTCATCGATGCCGACAGCACGTTCTTTTCGATTTTCGATTTCCCGCTGTTGAAAGGCAATCCCCGGACAGCCTTGCGGGACCCGAACAGTATCGTTCTTACCGAGAAGACGGCAAAAAAATATTTTGGTGACACCGACCCGATGGGTCAGTCGCTCCTCATAGGCCGGGAAAAGATGCACGCGACGGTGACCGGCGTAATGAAGGATTTTCCCGACAATACGATGATCAGGCCCAGTATGCTCGTTTCCATGACGACGTTCGTCAAAACGGATTCCAACAGCCTCGACCATCAATGGGGGAATTATGGGGCGCAGGAATTTGTGCTGCTTCGGCCCGGCGTGAATGCCCGGGCGCTCGAGGCAAAACTGCCGGCTTTCCTCGAAAAGATGGACGGGTCGGAGATGCACCGGGAAAGGATGATCCCGACCCTTCACCTGGAACGCCTTCGGGATGTCTATCTGCGGTCAACCCGGGATAGCAGCAAAACCGGCAATATCGCCAACGTCTACATCTTTTCAATCGTGGGTGTCTTTATTCTGCTGATCGCGGGGATCAATTTCGTCAATCTCACGACGGCCCGGTCGACCGAGCGTGCAAAGGAAGTGGGGATCAGAAAAGTAGCCGGCGCCGGCAGGGGACAGTTAGCCCGGCAATTCCTCGGGGAAAGCGTCATTCTCTGCCTGATCGCTTATTTGCTGGCGATCGGCTGTACCCTGCTGCTGCTGCTGCCCTTCAACAATCTGGCGGGTAAGATCATCAATCCGGGGATCTTTCCGCCGACGGCCGACCTGTTGCTGCTCCTGGGAATAGCCGTGCTCCTCGGGATCGTGGCCGGGATTTACCCCGCGCTCGTGCTAAGTTCGTTCCAGCCGGTATCCGTGCTGAAAGGCCGGTTCGCAACAGGCGGCAGCGGCAGCTTTCTGCGCAAGGGACTGGTCGTTGTTCAATTCACCATTGCCACCGGCCTGATCATCGGGACGCTGGTGGTGTACAATCAACTGAACTTTATGCGAAGCCAGGACCTGGGATTCGATAAGGATCAGAAGCTGGTGATGGATACCCAGGGGGACTCGGCAAGGCTGGTGCTGAAAGAAGAGGTAAGCCGGCTGCCGGGAGTCCTGTCCACATCGATGTCGGCCAGCGTACCGGGAGGCGGCGACCATGGAGCCTACTCACAGATCGAAAATGCCAAGGGGGATATGCAGATCGCGAACCTCGACCTGTACTTCGTGGACTTCGACTATATCCCGCAATTCAAGATCAGGATGGTCGCCGGCCGGCCTTTCTCGCGGCAGTTCATGACGGACACTACCCATGCGATGATCCTTAATGAAGCGGCGGTCAAAATGCTCGGCTATACATCGCCCGCGCAGGCGATCGGGAAAAAATTCTCGCAGTGGGAACGGCAGGGCAGGATCATCGGCGTTGTGAAGGACTTCCATTTCCGGTCGCTGCAGGAGGTGATCAAGCCGCTTTCTATCCGGATCGAACCTGATGCCTGCAACCTGTTATCGGTCGATGTCGACGGGCATCACATTCCCGCCACGATCCGTGCGATCGAGCGTAAGTGGAAGGAACTGCTGCCGGACAAGCCCTTCAACTATTTTTTCCTCGACGAGTTCTTCGACAAGCAATACCGGAGCGAAGACCGTTTCGGGACATTATTCCTGTATTTCGCCGCGCTGGCGATCTTTATCAGCTGTCTCGGGCTCATGGGCCTGGCTTCCTACAGCATCGTCCTTCGGACAAAAGAGGTAGGTATCCGGAAGGTCGTAGGTGCGTCCGTAGGTCAGATCGTCTATCTGCTGTCGCGGGACTTCCTGCAGCTCGTACTGCTGGCATTCGTCATTTCGGCACCGATCGCCTGGTGGCTGATCGAAGGTTGGCTGAAAGGGTTCGCCTACCGCATCCCGGTCTACTGGTGGATCTTTGCGGTCTCGGGGCTGCTGGCGTTCCTGGTCGCCATCCTGACGGTAAGCTTCCAGGCGGTGAAGGCGGCGGTGGCGAACCCGGTCAATAGCTTGAGAAGCGAATAAAAATAAATTATGATCAAGAACTATCTCCGCGTAGCATTCCGCAATCTGTGGCGGCACAAGGGTTTTTCCCTGTTGAATATCCTGGGCCTCACGATCGGCATGTCGGCCTGTTTCCTCGTCTTCCTGTATGTGAAATTCGAGCTGAGCTATGACAATTTCCATTCAAAGGGAGCTCGCATCTATCGGGTCGTGACGGATATCAACAATCCGACGGAGGTCTTGCATTTGAATGTTGCGGCGCCTGCGATGCCGGTTGCTGCAAAACGGGACTTCCCCGAGATCGAGAAGGAGGTGCGGTTTAGTCCGGGCAATATCCTCGTACGCCGGGGTGAGCTCAAGATCCAGGAAACCAGCATGGCGTTTGCGGATTCGACCTTTTTCGAGGTCTTCGATTTCCCGCTGCTGAAAGGCGATCCGGTGCGGGCGCTCCGCGAGCCGTGGAGCGTTGTTTTGTCGGAGAGTGCGGCAAAAAAATATTTTGGGCCCGAGGATCCCATGGGAAAGCAGCTTATCCTGACGGGTGATAATAACCTGGGAACGGTCACCGGCATCATGAAAGATATGCCGGAGAACACGGAACTGAAAGCGGACATGCTGGTGTCGATGTACCGCGGCCAGGCAGATACCAACCGGGATCAGAATTGGGGCGGGTTCGGTGACTTCACCTATTTCCTGCTAAAGCCCAATACCAATCCGCAGGCGCTGGAAAAGAAATTCCCGGCCTTCCTGGAGAATCACATCGGGAAATTCATGAAGGATAATAACCAGACCTATACGTATCTCCTGGAGCCGTTGAAGGATGTATATCTCAAATCGACAAGGGGCGGGACGGTCAGCGGGAGCATGACCAACGTATATGTCTTCAGCATCATCGGGGTCTTTATCCTGTTGATCGCCGGGATCAATTTCGTCAATCTCACGACGGCGAGGTCGACGGAGCGGGCGCGGGAGGTCGGCATCCGCAAGGTAGTCGGGGCGGAAAGGGGTCAATTGACCGGCCAGTTCCTCGGCGAATCCGTGATCCTGTGTTTGATCGCCTTTGCGCTGTCGGTCGGGGTATGTGCCGCGCTGCTTCCCAGCTTCAATTTCCTGGCCGGCAAGACGGTCAGCACGGGGATCTTCCACCATCCGGGCTATATTTTCACGTTACTGGGGATCGGGGTTGGGATCGGGCTGCTGGCAGGGATCTATCCGGCCCTGGTGCTGTCGGCGTTCAACCCGATCATTGTTCTGAGGGGGCGTTTTTCGACCGGTACCCGCGGGCTGCTGTTGCGAAAGGGGTTGGTGATCTCGCAGTTCACGATCTCCATCGGGCTGATCGTCGCGACGCTGCTCGTCGGATCGCAGCTCAATTATATGCGAAGCCAACAGCTGGGTTTCAACAAAGACCAGGAATTGGTGGTGGATACCCATGGTGATCCGCATTGGAGCGCGTTAAAGGATGAGGTAAAGAGCCTGCCGGGGGTGGAGTCGGTGGCCATGTCTTCCAATACGCCCGGCACGGGGGCCATGAATGCTTATTCGATCATTCAGAACCAGAAAGGGGAGATGCAGGTTTGCAGTCCCGATCTGTTCTTTGTCGATTTCGACTTTATCCCGCAATACCAGTTCAAGGTGATCGCCGGCCGCGCTTTTTCGCGGGCATTCGGGGCGGACACCATGCAGTCGCTGATCCTGAATGAGGCGGCGGTCCGGATGCTCGGCTATCACCGGCCGGAGGATGCGCTCGGCAGGAATTTCTCGCAATGGGGCCGAAAAGGCAAGATCATCGGCGTGGTCAGGGATTTCCATTACGAGAGCCTGCAGCAGGTGATCCGGCCGTTAAGCATGCGGATCGAGCCGGACGATTGCAGCGAGATGTCCATCAAGGTCAATACGACGAATCTCAAGGGAACGATCGCCGGGATCGAAAAGGCGTGGCGTACGATCATCCCTACCCGGCCGTTCAGCTATTCCTTTGTCGATGAGATGTTCGACCGGCAATACCGGGCAGAGGACCGTTTTGGGCGTCTATTCCTGTATTTTTCCGTGCTGGCCATCTTTATTTCCTGTCTCGGGCTGTTGGGGCTGGCCTGGTACAGCACAGTCCAGCGCACCAAGGAGATCGGGGTCCGCAAGGTGCTCGGGGCGAGTGTCGGGGGTATCGTGGGGTTGCTCTCCAAAGAGTTCCTGTGGCTGGTCGGGATCGCGTTCCTGATCGCGACGCCTGTTTCGTTCTGGCTGATGAAGGGCTGGCTGGAAGGATTCTACTACCGGATCAACATTTGGTCGGCGTGGTGGATCTTTATTCTGGCGGGGATAGGGGCATTGGCGATCGCACTCTTCACCATTAGTTTCCAGGCGGTTAAGGCGGCGTTGGCGAACCCGGTCAACAGTTTGAGGACGGAATAGCTGTAAGGTCCGATACCTCTTACCCTCAAAAGGCGGCCGCATACGGAAAGTTGGCGGTATGCTCCTGAATTTTGGAGTATATTAACCCATATTTGCCAGGTATCCTTATGCCACGCCGTTTTCGCTACTATATCCTGTTCACGACCGGCTTCTCCCTATGCTGGTTCCTCTTCAAGCTGGGATGGTTACACGATGTGGACAGGGCTTTGCGTTCGTCCGCTGTCGAAATCGTCCTGAATGTTGCCGCGCTGTTATGTATGGTAGAATGGCTGCTGCCACGCTTTTTCTACCGGGCGGCGTACGGGCGCTTCGGGCTTGGACTGGGGTTGATCGTCCTTGTAGGGGGGACGGCCAATATGCTGCTTCAGCTGCGCCTTATGGGCAGCAATCCGTTGGAATATCAAGCCAATATAGTCCGGTACAAAGAAGTTTTCTATTACTGGTTCTGGTTCAACCTGGCTACGGGCTCTTACCTGATGATCTTTTTTGTCGCTCTGGGCGGTTTTGCCCTTCGGCTGGCTTATGACCGCGTTGTGACGGCCAGACGGTTGGCCGACATGGAGGCAGCGCATTTGCGTTCGGAGCTGGAGATCCTGAAGAACCAGATCAATCCGCATTTCATCTTTAATGCCCTCAATACCATCTATTATAAGATCGACCGGTCAAACGGGGTCGCCCGGGCGCTCACGGAGCAATTCTCGGCTCTGCTCCGATACCAGCTGTATGAATGCAATGAGTCGATGGTGGCAATTGAAAAAGAGATCTGTTTTATTGAGAACTATGTATGTCTTCAACGGGAAAGGTCCGGAGATGTGGTCAGGGTTAGCTGCTCGGGTTTTGGGGCGATGACGGGTTTTAGCATTCCGCCGCATGTCCTGGCGCCCCTGGTAGAGAACTGTTTTAAGCACGTTTCCCGTCATGAGGACCGGGAAAATTTCATAACGCTGGCCTGCAGCATGGAAGCGGGTCGTTTTCACTTCCGGGCGCTGAATAGCTATGACGCGGCCAAAAAGAGTGAGCGGTGTGGCATAGGGCTGGCGAATACGCGGAAAAGACTGGAGTTGTTGTGCCGGGACCGTTTTACCTTGTCGACCGCGGAAGACGCAGGCCATTTTGAAACAACGCTTACCATCGCTGTATGAAGCCGAATTGTATAATTATAGACGACGAGCCGCCGGCAAGGAATGGTCTTAAGGATGACCTTGAGGCACTGGGGATTTTTACTGTTGCGGGTATGGCAGGAGATGCCGAACAGGCCAGGGAACTTTTGAACACCACCGCGGCGGACATTCTCTTCCTGGATATAGAGATGCCCTGGACAAATGGATTGGAGTTCCTGTCGGGCCTCCGGGTCAAGCCGATGGTCATACTCGTTACTGCCTATCCGCAGTATGCGCTGCATGGCTATGAGCATGGAGTGGTCGATTATTTATTGAAACCGGTTTCGCCCGGGCGACTGAGGCTGGCCTGTGAAAAAGCGCTGGAATGGTGGGTGCTCCGCAACAACGCCGGCCAACAGACCGGCACCGCAGGTTATCTCTATATAAAAAGTAATGGAAAATTTGAACGGATCGGGTATGACGAGATACTCTACCTGGAAGCGGCTAACAACTATGTGATCGTACATACCGGGCAGAAAAAATATCTTGTCTATCAAACATTGAAAGGGATGGAAAGGCAACTGCCTGCGCGGGGTTTTCTGCAGACCCATAAATCCTTTATTGTCGCCAGGCCGCATATCCGGCAGATCGATCATGATTCCATCTCCGTTGGCGAGGTCAGGATCCCGCTTAGCCGGCGCTTCAAACAAAGATTCCTTCTGGAGGTGCTGGGAGAAAAGTGAATCCTTTAGCGGTGAAACCTGCACTTCACCAACAATATTCAACCTGTTGAGTAATCCATTTGCCGGCTACTTCATTCCACTTCTATATTTATGAAAAATTAAATTATGAAGATAAGTATGGCTCTCCTGATCATAGTCATCTTCGGAGGGTTTAACGTTTGGACCGGACCGACAGTGGAAAATGCCCTGGCGGCTGACCAGCAATTGGCAAAGGCGTTGCAAAATAATGACTCGGCCGGTATTTATCACCTGCTGGACAAGGAATGGGCCGTCGTTACCGGATTCGGCGATGTGGTCGAGGGTCCCTCCACCTTCCCCGATGCGATAAGTAGAGGATACCGGACGCTAAGGGTAATGGAGTTGTCGGAACCCAGGGTTCGCTTGTACGGAAATATCGCGCTGGTGACGACCAAGGTGCGACTGTCAGGTCAGCTCGGGGGCAAATCCTACGATGATATAAAGATGCGCCAAACCGACGTTTGGCAGTGGAAGGATGGCGCATGGAAATGCGTATTGACCCATGAATCCATGGTGAAAGAATAAAATTGTCGATTATGAGATCACTACGCGCAGGTAAATGCATTTTCTTTTTGCTTATTTGTGGGGTTTGCATAGGACAGCAGAAAGGGTCAGCGGGAAACCAAATGCAATCATTAGGTCACTATTGGTTTGTCATGTTTGGTAAAGGCTCAAATTGGGGACGGGATTCAGCAACTACGGCGAAATTATTTCAGGACCACATCCATTACATTATCAGTCAAAGGGAACCTGGTAAAATTATTACCGGAGGGCCTTTTCTTGACAAAGCTACCTGGATTGGTTTCGAAATTTATAGTTGTAAAACGAGTGAAGAGGTTGAAAAGATCACAGAAGCGGACCCGGCGGTCTCATCAAAGATATTATCTTATGAGATCCATCCCTGGGCGACATTAAAGGGTGAAGTTAAATTCGAGTAGTTCAAATAAAGGAGGGGCGGGGTGAGGGTGTGCGAGAGGGTGCGCGAGGCGGGGCGAGGGGTGCAACCAGATTTTTAAAAAAAATTTGGTGGGTTGACAAAACTTCCTAATTTTGTCTAACGCTGTTAAATTATTTAAGCTAGTAAGGCGGATTTAAGCCCGTGAGGCCTAAACACCAGCGGAGACGTAAATATGGGCAGTAAAGAGCGCATCCATCGGTTAAAAGAGAACACCCGGGTCAATATCCTGGATGCGGCGTATGACATCGTCAAGGAGGAAGGATGGCAGGCGTTGAGCATGCGGAAGATTGCCGACAAGATCGAGTATACGGCGCCCATTATTTATGAGTACTATGCCAACAAGGAAGCGATCCTGCTGGAGCTGTCGAAGAAGGGGTTCGAGATCCTGGCATGCAAGATGAAGATGGCGGCGGAGCGGCATACGGGGCAGGAGGAGCAGATCGAGGCCTTATGGCTGGCTTACTGGAATTTTGCCTTTGCCCACAAGGAATATTACCAATTGATGTTCGGCATCGAGGTCAATTGCTGTCTGATGGACGAGCTGCTGCCTGCGGGATCCACGCCCTATGATATCGCCGTCGAACCCATCCGAAAGATCATGGGTATTGAAGACCCTGAAGATGAACGGGTTTGCACGAAATATTACACCTACTGGTCCATTATCCACGGTCTGATCTCCATTAATATCGTCCGGAAAGGGACGACGGACGAGATCAACCGGCAAATACTCAAGGATGCCATTACGGGTATTACCCGTTCCCTGAAACGTTAGTTTGCCCCGGTTGAAAAAAATCTAAGCCTGTTTGTCCGGTTCCGGCGCGGTGACGTGTCATTAATACGCGCGGCTTGCCAATTTAACGCCATTAAAAAATTTAATAATGTTAAACGTTATGAGACAGTTACTCTTTCATTCCGCCTTATCGATCCTCATGGCTGCCTGGTTCAGCAGCTGCTCGCAAGTCCAGGGTACACAGGCCGCACCGCCGCCGCAGGCGCTGCCCGTCCTGGCCGTCAATGCCTCTTCCGCTACCACGTATGCCGACTATTCGGCGACGATAGAGGGTACGACGAACGTAGAGATCCGCCCGCAGGTCAGCGGTTACCTGGACAAGATCTTTGTGGAAGAAGGCGCCTTTGTGACCCGGGGGCAGCCGTTATTCAAGATCAACGACCGGCCTTATGACGAGCAGCTCGCCAACGCCGAAGCCAATATCAGCGCAGCAAAAGCCAATATGGAAAAGGCCGCCATCGAAGTGAACCGGCTGAAACCGCTGGTAGAGAACAAGGTCATCTCCGACGTACAGCTGAAAGCCGCCGAAGCCGCATATGCTGCCGCCAAAGCGGAGGTCAGCCAGACGGAAGCGGCCTCCGGCAATGCCGGGATCAATCTCGGCTATACGCTGATCAAGGCGCCCGTGAGCGGCTATATCGGGCGGATACCCTATAAGGTTGGAAGCCTTGTCGGCAGGGGTGAAGCCTCGCCGCTGACGGTCCTCTCGGATGTGCGCGAAGTGTATGCCTATTTCTCGATGAGCGAAAGTGATTTCCTGCATTTCACGGATGAATCGGCAGGCAAGACGATCGAAGAAAAGATCAAGACCCTGCCGCCGGTGGAACTGGAGCTGGCCGATAAAAGCATCTACGCCGCCAAAGGCCGGATCGAGCTGATGGAGGGTCAGTTCGACAAAACGATGGGCACCATCAGCTTCCGCGCGATCTTCCCGAATGCCGAAGGGCTGCTGCGCACCGGCAGCACCGGCCGGATCCGCATCCCGCAGACGAATTCATCGACGGTCCCGGTTCCGCAGACCGCCACCTATGAGCTGCAGGACAAGATATTCGTCTATACCGTCGGCGATTCCAATAAGGTGAGCAGCCGGCCGCTGCATGTCGTGGCGAAAACAACCGGCTGGTACCTGGTGGATAAGGGCGTGAAGCCCGGCGACCGGATCGTGTACGCGGGGATGGACCGGCTGCAGGACGGGATGGTGATCACCCCTCAGCTGCTTTCAACAGACAGTATTTATAAAGTAACTCCATTGTAGATCTTATGCTTAAGAGATTTATTGAAAGACCGGTGTTATCCACGGTCGTAAGTATCATTTTGCTTTTATTGGGCGGTTTGTCGGTCTATACACTGCCGATCACGCTGTTCCCGGATATCGCGCCGCCCAGCGTGGTGGTGACCGCCAACTATCCGGGCGCCAATGCCGAAGTCGTGGCGAGGTCGGTGGCCGTTCCGCTGGAAGAAGCCATCAACGGGGTGGAGAATATGACCTATATGACCTCCAATTCGAGCAACGACGGGAGCATGACGCTGACGGTGTATTTCAAGCAGGGTACGAATCCGGACATCGCTTCGGTGAACGTCCAGAACCGCGTGGCGAAGGCGACGTCGCAAATCCCGCAGGAAGTCATCCAGGCGGGTATTTCCACCCAGAAGCAACAAAACAGCATTATCATGTTCATCGCCGTGTACAGCAAGGACAGCAGTACCTACGACGAGACCTTCCTTCAAAACTATATCAAGATCAACCTGATCCCAAAGTTGCAGCGGATCCCGGGGGTCGGCGATGCCCAGGCCTTCGGTACCAAAGACTATTCGATGCGGATCTGGCTGAAACCGGACCGGCTGATGGCCTACAACCTTTCGCCTATCGAGGTGACGGACGCGATCCGCGATCAAAGCCTGGAAGCAGCGCCGGGGCGGCTGGGTCAAAGCAGCAATGAAGTCTTTGAATACGTGCTGAAATATAAAGGCAAGCTGAACAAGAATGAGGACTATGAGAACATCATCGTGAAGGCGAATGCAGACGGGTCGGTGGTCCGGCTGAAAGATGTGGCCCGCGTGGAGTTTGGTTCCTATACCTATTCTTCGAACGGCACGCTGAATGGCTATCCGACGTCCGGGGTAGCCGTCTTCCAGGTGGCGGGGTCGAACGCGAACGATATCCTGACCGAAGCCCAGAAGCTGGTTAAGAAGTTCACCGCCGAACTGCCGAAGGGTCTGGGGACAAGCATCATGTATAACTCCAAAGAGTTCCTGGATGCTTCGATCGACCAGGTGCTGCATACGCTGGTGGAGGCCTTTGTCCTGGTGTTCATCGTGGTCTTCCTTTTCCTGCAGGATCTCCGGTCTACGCTGATCCCGGCTATTGCAGTGCCGGTGGCCATCGTGGGGACCTTCTTCTTCCTGCAACTTTTTGGGTTTACCATCAACCTGCTCACCTTATTCGCGCTCGTGCTGGCGATAGGGATCGTGGTGGATGATGCGATCGTGGTCGTGGAGGCGGTGCATGCCAAAATTGAAGCTACGGGGCTGGAAGCCAGGGAGGCCACCGTCCGGTCGATGAGCGAGATCTCGGGGGCGATCATCTCGATCACGCTGGTGATGGCGGCCGTGTTCATCCCGGTAGGTTTCATGCAGGGCCCGGCAGGCGTCTTCTACCGGCAGTTCGCGTTCACGCTGGCTACCGCCATCCTGATCTCGGCCGTGAATGCCCTGACGCTCAGCCCGGCGCTATGCGCCTTGTTCCTCAGAAGCGAACACCGCGAGCGGAAAGGGTTTGCGGGCCGGTTCTTTACGGCCTTCAACACGGGTTTCCGGACGATGACGCAGCGGTACCTGGGCAGCCTGCGGTTCCTGTTCCGTCACCGGTGGATCCCGATCACCGCGCTGGTCGTGCTGGCAGCCACTTCTTACTTCATGATGCAGCGCACACCCAGCGGATTCATTCCTACGGAGGACCAGGGTTTCCTGCTGTATGCGGTCCAGACGCCGCCCGGAAGCTCGCTGGCGCAGACCCATAAGGCCATGCAGGAGATCGACAGCATCATCAAGCAGGACCCCATCACGGACCGCCGGTATAATATCGAGGGGTTGAACTTTATCTCGAACGCCAATGCGTCATCCTATGGCGCGGGTTTCGTGCGGATGAAGCCGGTCGACGAACGCGGTCCGGTCAAGGATATCAATGCGATCACCGCCGCGATGACGATGAAGGTGGCGAACGGCGTGAAGGATGCCCATGCCTTTTTCTTCACCTTCCCGACGATACAGGGTTTCGGGAACGTGGCCGGTTTCGAGTTCATGCTGCAGGACCAGTCGAACGGTTCGCTGGATAAGCTGGGCGGAATGGCCCATCAGCTGATCGGGGCGCTGATGCAGCGGAAGGAGATCGCCTATGCGTTTACGACATTTGCCTCCGGCAACCCGCAATATATGATGGATGTCGATGACGATAAGGCCAAACAGCTGAACGTCTCGATCAGCGACCTGATGCGGACGATGCAAATCTATTACGGCAGCAGCTTTGTCAGCGACTTCAACCGGTTCGGGAAATATTACCGCGTCATGGCGCAGGCCGATATCCCCTATCGGGCCAATGAGAGATCGCTCGATGGCATCTATGTCAAAAGTCAAACCGGGATGATGGTCCCCGTGAATCAATTGATCACGTTGAGACGGGTCTACGGGCCCGAGACAGTCACCCGCAACAACCTCTACAACTCCGTTACCATCAACGGGGTGCCCAAGCCGGGCTACAGTACGGGTGACGCCATCAAGGCCATCGAGGAAACGGCGGCGCAGGTGCTGCCGCGCGGCTATGCGATCGAGTGGACGGGCATGACGCGGGAAGAAAAAGCCGCGGGGTCGCAGATGATCTTCATTTTTATCCTGAGCCTTATTTTCGTATACTTCCTGCTATCGGCGCAATACGAAAGCTATATCCTGCCGCTTGCGATCGTTCTGTCGATTCCGGTAGGGGTTTTCGGGGTATTTGGTTTTCTAAAGATCTTCGGTGTCGATAACAATATCTATGTACAGGTCAGCCTCATCATGCTGGTCGGGCTGCTGGCGAAGAATGCCATCCTGATCGTGGAATATGCGGTGCAGCGGCGCAGGGCCGGGATGGAACTGATGGCGGCGGCGCTGGAAGCGGCTCAGCTGCGGTTGCGGCCGATCCTGATGACGTCCTTCGCGTTTATCGCGGGGTTGCTGCCGTTGATGCGGGCGGAAGGCGCTTCAGCGCTGGGGAACCGGTCGATCGGGACGGGTGCGGTTGGCGGGATGCTGACGGGAGTTATCCTGGGCGTCTTTGTCGTACCGGTGCTGTTTATCATCTTCCAGCATTTGCAGGAGCGAATGGCCAGCCGGCGGGTCGGCCGGGTACGCATCCAACCGGCACTGACGGTTATCGCTTTGTTGGTGGTGATGATTGGATTCGGATCCTGCAAAGTATCCAAAGATGTCGCCGTTCCGGCGGCGCCGGTGCCCGGGGATTTCAGGGGTGCGGCGGCCGTTGCCGATACGACGAGCATCGCGGATCTGCCGTGGAAGACCTTCTTTACCGATCCGGATCTGCGGCAGTTGATCGACAGTGCGATTGCCCGCAATTACGATATGGAGGTGGCGCTGGAGAACATCAAGTCGGCGCAGCTCGTGCTGGGCCAGTCGAAACTCGGCTATTGGCCGGATGTCAACGCGCAGGCAGTAGCGACGCTGACCCGCCCCGGTTCGGAAAGCCTGAACGGGATAACGGCCAATGATTTTCTCCATTCGAAGTACCTCAACGACTATAATGCCAATGTGGCTTTGTCCTGGGAGGCAGATATCTGGGGAAAAATCAAAAACAAGCAATCCCAGGCGCTGGCGCAATATCTCCAGACAGAAGAAGCAAGAAAGGCTTTGCAGACCAATATTGTTTCGGGCGTAGCTGAAGGGTATTATAACCTACTCATGCTGGATGCGCAGTTAGCGATTGCGCGGGCCAACCTGGCACTCAACGACAGCACCCTGCGGATCATCCGGCTGCAATATAATGCCGGGGATGTGACCGCGTTAGGGGTTCAGCAGGCCGAAGCGCAGGAGTTGTCCGCAGCGGAGCTGATCCCGCAGCTACAGCAAAGTATTTTGTTGCAGGAAGATGCGTTAAGCATTCTGACAGGAGGCCTGCCTGCCGCAATCACCCGCCATACAACGCTCGACCAGGTAGCCGTACGTGATACGCTGTCGGCCGGGGTGCCGGCGGCGCTCGTGAGTCGCCGTCCTGACGTGCGGAGCTCCGAACTCGCGCTGACGGCTGCCAATGCGAATGTAGCGATCAACAAAGCGGCGCTTTATCCTTCGCTGGTTATTTCGCCGGAAGGAGGGTGGGACAACTATATCTTTAAGAATTGGTTCAATATCCCCGGATCGCTGTTCGGAATGGTGGTCGGCGGTCTGACGCAACCGGTGTTCGAGCGCAAGAAATTGACGACGGCATACCGGATCTCGGAGGCAGACCGGGAGAAGACGGTTATCGAGTTCAAGCAAACAGTTCTGGTGGCCGTGGGCGAGGTCTCGGATGCGTTGGCGGAACGTAATAAGCTGAAAGAACAGCAGGCGGTTGCGGCCAACCGGGTGGATACGCTCAAGCAGGCCATCGCCAATGCCAACAGCCTGTTCCGGAACGGGATGGCCAATTACCTGGAGGTGATCACCGCGCAGAGCAACGTACTGCAAAGCGAATTGGAGTTAGCATCGATAAAGAAAGGACAGTTAAGCGCAGAAGTGGAGTTATACCGAAGCCTCGGCGGAGGATGGAATTAGGATAATGCGCGCATCCCGCGCGCCGGGAGCCGGGCTTCGCCCGGCTCTTTTTTTATAAGAATTTGCCCGTATAGCTGTCTTTTGTTTTTTTCAAACCCCTGGGTGGCCCGGCATAGACGAGGTTGCCGCCGCCGTCGCCGGCTTCGGGGCCAAGGTCGATGACCCAGTCGGCAGACCTGATCACATCAGTGTTGTGCTCGACCACCAGGATAGAATGGCCTTGCTCGATCAGCGCATTAAAAGACGCCAGCAGCTTGCGGATATCATGAAAGTGAAGCCCTGTCGTCGGCTCGTCGAAGATGAACAGGATATGCCCCTGGGCGCGGCCCTTGCCGAGGAAAGACGCGAGCTTGACGCGCTGCGCCTCGCCGCCCGAGAGGGTATCGGAAGACTGGCCCAGCTTGACATAGCCAAGGCCGACGTCGCTGAGGGGTTGGATCTTTTGCAGGATATCTTTTTCATCCTTGAAAAATTCGAGGGCTTCGTCGACGCTCATCTCGAGGACCTGGAAGATGTTCTTCTCCCGATAGGTTACCTCCAGGATCTCCTCTTTAAAGCGCCGGCCGTGGCAAACCTCACAGGTCAGGTGGACGTCGGCAAGGAACTGCATTTCGACGATCTGTTCGCCTTCTCCTTTACAGGTATCACAGCGGCCGCCGTCGACATTGAAGGAAAAATGCTTGGGCTGGAATCCCCGCAGCTTGCTGAGCGGCTGCCGGGAATAGAGATCGCGGATCTCGTCGTACGCCTTGATATACGTGACGGGATTACTGCGGGATGATTTTCCGATAGGGTTCTGGTCCACCATTTCGATCTGCGATACGTCGTCGATATCGCCCTTAATGGCTTTATGCAGTCCCACCTTTTCACCCGGCTCACCTTTTATCTTTTGCAGGGCCGGATAAAGGATCTGTTTGACCAGGGTGGTTTTGCCGCTGCCGCTAACCCCGCTGACGACACACAGGACGTTGAGGGGGAACTCGACGGTCAGGTCCTTGAGGTTATTCTGGCGCGCACCTTCTACGATCAGCGAGCGGTTCCAGGGCCGTACCTGCGCCGGAGGAGTAATGGCCAGCTCACCTTTGAGATATTTGCCCGTAAGGCTGTCTTCGTTGGCGACCAGCGCATCATAATTCCCGGTTGCCACCACTTCACCGCCGAGATGGCTGGCCAGCGGGCCCATATCGATGATATGATCGGCTTCGCGCATCATCATCTCATCGTGTTCTACCACGACGACGGTATTGCCCAGATCGCGCAGCTCTTTCAACACCCGGATGAGCCTTTCGGTGTCCCGCGAATGCAGCCCGATGGAAGGTTCGTCCAGGATATAAAGGGAATTGGTGAGATTGCTGCCAAGGGAACGGGTCAGCTGGATCCGCTGGCTCTCGCCGCCGCTGAGGGTATTGGCGAGACGAGAGAGGGTCAGGTAACCCAGGCCGACGTCAAGGAGGGTATTCAGCCGGTGGCGGATCTCGATCAGGATGCGGCGGGCGATCTGAAGGTCGTGGGGTTCGAGCGTGAGGTTGTCGAACCATTCGGAAAGATCACGGACAGGCATTTCGCAAAGTTCCCCGATATGGCGGCCATCGATCTTTACATACAGGGCCTCCTTACGCAGCCGGTAACCGTGGCAGTCAGGGCATTCGGTCCGGCCGCGATATCGCGACAGGAGCACCCGGTATTGAACCTTATAGAGGTTGCGTTCGACCTCTTTAAAGAAGTCATTGATGCCCTGGACATGCTCATTGCCTTCCCAAAGCGCCCGGATTTGCTGCTTGTTCAGGTCGATGACCGGCTTGTGAATGGGGAAGTCGAACTTTTTGGCGCCTTTGACAAACTGGTCGCGCCACCAGACCAGCTTCTCCCCTTTCCACGGAGCGACTGCGCCTTCATATACGCTGAGCCTTTTGTCCGGAATGACCAGATCGGGATCGATGCCGAGCACCTGGCTAAAACCTTCACAGGTGGGGCAGGCGCCGAAAGGATTATTAAAAGAAAAAAGATTGGGAACAGGTTCCTCGAACGTCAGGCCGTCCAGCTCAAAACGATTTGAGAACGGAAGTTTGCGATCGCCGTTGATCTCCAGCAGCAGCTCGCCTTCTCCTTCATAGAAGGCCGTGGTGACCGAGTCGGCGATGCGGTGCCGGTCATCTTCATCGAATTCCCTGACGACGAGCCGGTCGATCAGGATGTAGACGGGAGCATTCTTCGCTCCGGGTGGCGGCAGCTTCTTTTTGAGGGCGGTGTCTTCCAGCTCCAGCAGATCCTCGATCCGGAGGGTTTCGCCGCCGACATAAACGCGGGAGAACCCCTTCTGAAGCAGAATATTCAATTCTTCCTTCGGCTGCCGGTTTTTATGCTGCTTGAACGCAGTGAGAAGAAGCACTTTATCGCCGGCGGTGCCGTCCGCGATTGCGCTTACGACGTCCGTCACATCGTCTTTCTTGACCTGGCGGCCGGAAATGGGCGAGAATGTTCTGCCGACGCGGGCAAAGAGCAGGCGGAGATAGTCGTAGATCTCGGTCATGCTGCCGACGGTGGACCGTGGGGTGCGGGTGATGACCTTTTGTTCGATGGCGATTGCGGGGCACAGACCTTTAATATAGTCGACGTCGGGTTTATCCATCCGGGCCATGAATTGACGGGCATACGCGCTGAGACTTTCGGCATAGCGGCGCTGCCCTTCTGCGAAGAGCGTGTCAATGGTCAATGAGGACTTCCCCGAACCCGAGACCCCGGTCACCACAACCAGCCGGTTGCGGGGAATGCTGACATCGATATTCTTAAGGTTGTGAACCCGGGCTCCTTTTATAAAGATAGAGTCAACCTGGTGGGTCGATGCGGTTGACGTAGGTTTGTCTGCCGGACGCGTCGAAATACTCATAATAATGATGCAAAAATACTAAAAAAATTTGCAAAGAGACTGTCTATCTTTTTGTTTGGTTTAGACGGCGAAATAAGACAAAATAAGGGGCACTCTTTATTGTTTGATGAGGCGGCGGAGAAATTAAGGAACAAAAAAATTCCCAAAATGTTGTTTTTTCCAAAAATTGTATATCTTTAAACCCTATTTAGTGCAAGATTTATTTTTGCACATTATAGTCTGAATTGTGAATATCATTTGTTATTTTTAACCTACCAAACAGTTAGCCTATAGATTGATTACTTCTACATCGAAAAGCCAAACCATCTTTTAAAATCCAAAATATATCCTATCACCTTCAAAAACCCGTAGAAGTTTATGACATTGCTACGCAAAAAGACTGACCACGAACTTATTCATCAATTCCGGGACGGCGACCTGCATGCGCTTGAAGCATTGATCGTCCGTCACAAGGATAAGTTGTACACTTCCATTCTGTTCCTGGTTAAGGACAAATATCTCGCAGAAGATATTTTCCAGGACGTTCTCATTAAGATCATCGACACCATCCGCGGTGGCCGTTACACGGAAGAGGGAAAATTTTTGCCCTGGGCGATGCGGATCGCGCACAATCTCTGTGTCGACCATTTCCGGAAAGTCAAGCGGACCCCGGCGATCAAGACCAGTGATGACCGCGACATTTTTGAAGTGCTGCACTTCACCGAAGAAGGAGCAGACACCAAGATGATGAAACGCCAGAGTCATGACCGGGTCCGGCAAATGCTCGACCTGCTGCCGGAAGATCAGCGGGAGGTCATTATCCTCCGTCATTATGCAGATCTGAGCTTTAAGGAGATCGCAGCCCTGACCAATTGCAGTATCAACACTGCGCTCGGCCGGATGCGTTACGGCTTGATCAACCTGCGTAAAATGATGACCGAAAAAAAGATTGCCTTGTAAAGAATTTTACTTTCACCGAAAGGATTTTGGAAAGATGGAACTCATTTGATGGTACGAACAGATCAAATGGGGTTTTTTTAACGGAAAGAACCGCTAACTTCGTTGTGTGAAAAGATCCATTAAAAAAAATTTTCAAAAGGTTCCCGCTCGAATAGAGTGGGGACTTTTTTTTATGGCCTCGCCAACGGTGACATCCCGATGGCGACATCGCCAACTGTGACGCGACCGATGGTGACGCAGCCAACGGTGACGCAGCCAACGGTGACTCGGCCGATACAAGAGCCTGTCATTCCGGCTCTCCATCCGGTGTTAAGCACTTGCCCTTAGTCTTGCCGGAAGGTTGAACCGGAATGACGCCTAATTATGCGGGGAACAGGTCCCCTAAATTGAAAAAAGGACTGCAATCGCGGTCCTTCTTCTTTTCACAGACGGGAAGGTCATAGAATTCCCGTTAATATGATATTCGGTTAACGGACGGCCATGGAACTCTGATGGCGGAAAGCATCCAGTCCGCACTGGAGCCACTGGGCGTACTCCCGGGGGTCCGGCGTATAGGGGACGGGTTTGGTCAACAGTTTCTCATCCGGACTGATCACGACATAGAGTGGCTGAGAGGCGCTTTTGAAGTTCTCGGATTGCAGCGTAGAG
This sequence comes from Puia sp., assembly GCA_035508835.1. Classification (GTDB taxonomy): domain Bacteria; phylum Bacteroidota; class Bacteroidia; order Chitinophagales; family Chitinophagaceae; genus Puia. Next base: position 6,714 of record DATJMG010000103.1, on the reverse strand, counting down.
AATTCATCCCCGACCGTATGGATCTCCTTTATACTTCCGTCGCTGGTGGAAAAGGCAAATTGCTGGTCAGCCGGCAGCGGTTTGCGATCGTCAACATATAAAGAAACCAATACATAGTCATTGGCGATCAGCTTTTGGACTTCCGGCGCCGTCCAGACATTCTCTTCCATCCGGCGGCAATTGGCGCAGGCCCAGCCGGTGAAGTCGATCAGAACAGGTTTGTGTTCCCGACGGGCCAGCTTGAGCGCCGCGTCATAGTCGTTGATCAGATGCTGCTCCTGGCCACGCTGATGGTAAAGGCTGTAATTTTCCGGCGGGACTATCCCGCTGAGTAGTGAAAGGTTGGCGAAAGAAGTATTGGTGAGGCCGGGGATCATGTATAAACCGAAGACCAGGAAAACGAGACCGGTTATTTTCCGACCGATGCTCAGGCGTGAGGGCGGCGGGTCATGGTGGAATTTGATCACGCCAAAAAGATAAAGGGCCAGCGCAAGATCGATCACGATCCACAATCCCAAAAAAGTCTCGCGCTTCAACAGACCCCAGTGATAGGCCAGGTCGGCATTGGAAAAATATTTTAACGCAAAGGCCAGCTCGATAAATCCAAAGGTGATCTTGACCGTATTCATCCAGCTTCCCGATTTAGGCAGGGACTGCAGCCAGTTGGGGAAAAGCGCAAAGAGCGCAAAAGGCAGACCCATCATCAGGCCGAAGCCGGACATGGCGACGGTGAGCTGAACGGCGCCTCCGCTCTGCTCCAGGGCGCCCACAAGGAGGGTTCCCAGGATGGCTCCGGTGCAGGAGAAGGACACGATCGCCAGGGTAAGGGCCATGAAAAAGATACCGCCGATGGTGCCGATGCTGGACCTGGAATCTGTTGTATTGGAAAAGCGGCTGGGAAGGGTAATCTCAAAAAGTCCAAAGAAGGACAGCGCAAAGATGACGAAAATCGCCGCAAAAGAGAGGTTGAGCCATACATTGGTCGAAATGTCATTCAGGATATTGGCGCTGTTGCCTTTCAGGAAATAGAACGGGACGCTGATCAGGGCATAGATCAGCAGGATGAAGAAGCCGTAGAGCGATGCATTGCCGATCGCTTTGCGCCGGGATCCGGACTGTTTGGTAAAGAACGAAACCGTCAGCGGGATCATCGGGAACGTGCAGGGCATAATGAGGGCGATAAGCCCGGCCAGCAGCCCAAGCAAAAAGACACCAAGCAGGCCGCCTTTAGAGCTGTCCGCACCCGTACCGCCGCAGGTATTGACGGGGTTTGCGAGGTCGATGCTGGTCTTTCTAAGATTATTGGCTTCGTCAGCCGACGCCTGCAATGCCGTCGATTTGACCATCCAGCCGCCATCCGGCCCATGACCATAGCGGAAAGGGATATCGGTGGGCCCGACGACCGAGTCGTTCCGGACGGCAATAAACGTAACTACACCCTTCAGGTCGCCGGAGTTACCCGAGCCGCCGGAGTTACCGGGGGCGCCGGAGTCGGCATCCACATGGACCAGCCATTGGGCATCCCCCGTAAAAAAGCTGGTTTCCGCACCGTTGAAGATCGCGTCCTTTTTTCGTTGGAGACTGCCCTTTTCTTCGATACCCGTGATCTTTGCATGGCTGCTGCTATCGAGCGTTACACGTGAATAACCGAGCGTATCCGGGTTCGTCGTCGAATAGAGTTTCCACCCGTCGCGGATGCGCGCATGAAGGACAAGGACAGGGTTGCCATCCGTACCCGGCCGGACATTGAACTCCCAGCTGACGGCCTGCTGACCCGTGTCGCTCTGTTGGGCAAATGCCCGCTGTTCGGAGAGAATAAAGATGGAAACCACAGCCAGCAGGAGGTTGGGGGGCGAAAGCAGCCGGGCTATAGAGAAACGCATGTTCATATTTACCCTCCTATCGGATTTATCCTCCTATGGGGACCTTGATATTCACATCAGCGGGCGGAAGACATTCATGATCATCACAGACCATGAACTCGACCTTACCGGCGAGGCTGGTCTTTACGTTGCTCCTGAGCTTTACGATTTGCACAAAATCCACGGACTTTTCATAGTACCGGACATTGTGCTTCCAGGCCTCCTCATATTTCTGGACGAGCCTGCCATTTTCCTTCACAACACCATCCAGGGTAAAAAGAGGGCTTTTGCTAAAGGTAAAAGCGGTTGCGATCGGACCGTCACCACCTGCATTCTGGGCGTAAAGATGGAAGTCACCGCCGATCGTCGCGGTCATGTGTACTTCATAGGTTCGTGGAGCGATCTTTTTGGCAGACCAGACCCAGCTGACCTGCTTATTGGACTGCGCCATGGCGAGACTCCCGATCAATAAGGATAATCCAATGAGTATTATTGCTTTCATGTCGTTCAAAGTTCAGGTTAGTAAACGTTAGAAAAACCCTAAAAGTTGGTTAGCGGCGACATTTGATCGACTCGCGGCGGTTGATAGACCACGGCAGCCGACTGGTCCCCGGCAGCCCGGATGAAGAGTGCGCGCAGGATAACCTGGCCGTCCGTATTCCCCAGCGCTTCGGAACAGGCCCGTTCGGGGTGCGGCATCATCCCGAAAACGTTGCGGTCCTTGTTGCAGATCCCCGCAATATTCCGCAGGGATCCATTCGGGTTACCGGCGGAAAAGATATTCCCGTTCTCGTCGGAATAGCGATAGATCACCTGGTCGTTGGCTTCCAGTTCATCCAGGGTCCGGTCATCGGCATAATAGCGGCCTTCCCCGTGAGCGATCGGGATCTTGAGGGCTCGCCCCTCATCGCCTATCCCGCGCAGATATACATTTCTGGAAATGAATTGCCGGTTGGAATTACGGAGAAGCGCCCCCGGGAGGAGATGGGATTCGCAGAGGATCTGGAATCCATTACAGACCCCAAAAACCTTACCGCCTTCCGCTGCAAAACGGGATACGCTTTGCATAATGGGACTGAACCGGGCAATGGCCCCGCAACGCAGGTAATCGCCATAGGAAAAACCGCCCGGAAGAACGATGCAGTCGTCCTTGCCGAGGCCCCCCAGGTCTGTATCCTTATGCCAAAGCATGATAACTTCCTGATCCAGATCGGATTGCAAGGCATCCTGCATGTCACGGTCGCAGTTCGAACCGGGGAAAACGACAACGCCGAATCTCATGGCCATCTGTGTTTAGATCATAAAGATACGAAACCTACGTAAAATAGAATTGAAAATAGTCCATGAATAAAATATAAAACACTATCAACCAGTGAAGTATGAGGGGGCCGGTGGTTTTGCCGGGATAGTAATACGCCGCAGCATGGAAGGCGGCGAAGGGCACCGCCATGATGATCCAGTTCTCATAGGAATTGACCCGGTTGATGAGGATGATGACAATGGCGACAATCAGATAAAGGAGGAGCAGGCTCCAGCTTTTGCGGATCTGGATGAGGAATTTGCTGAGGTTTTTCTGTACATAGAACCCGCCGATAATGAATGGGATCACCAGCCACGCCATACCCAGGGAGATCCAGATGGACCTGGGAAAGGCAGGGACGTTAAAAACGATCCTGGGGACAATATCGGCCCGGGACCAATGTCCGGACAGGTAGAGGATGAGGAACAGGAAATAATAGGGAAAGGTGAAGCCCAGCAGGCCGACCAGCCATTCGCGAATGCGGAAGGGGCGCATGGTCAGCAGGCCGAACAACACCAGCAGGAGGAAGGCAACCGCAGGGATATACAGCAGGGAAACGATCCCGGTCCAGAACCCGATGTTGAAGATAGCTGACCCCGGCCGGGGACTGTTGTACAGATCCAGCATGCGATACCAGACGAGGACCATCACCGAGTTGATCAGCAGGGGTGCGGAAAAATGGCCCCAGTCCGGCAGCAGGGAAGTGATGAGGATATAGGACATGCCGGGCAGGTAGGTCGGCTTGGGAAGGACTTTATGATGGTTGAAAATGTTGTTGAACAGGGCGGCCTGCATGAATAGCAACAGAAAAGTGAGGATCGGGAAAAAGATCGGGACGCGGTTGAACACGCTGTCGAGCCCATTCAGGATAAGCCGGTACAGGTAGTTGTCCTCCGGATGGAGGGCCGGGGCCACGGGATGCAGAAACAGGGAGAATTTCAGCACCAGGGCATATCCGAGAAGCAGTAAGATGTTGGCAGGGTTCTTTTGTCTAAAGATGCCGATCACGAGAAGTTGGAGGCTTAGATTTAGAAATCAACTTTGGCGAAGCAAAGATAATTCCTATACAGACACGGAATCACAGATTCCCAACTGCTGACCTGTTTACCATACCGGGGCATGAAGTCATATCCCCGGTCGAGATTGTGCAGGGTGGGATAACGGGTGACCCGGCCTTCGGGGGAAATGCTCTGATCGTTGAGGAGCATGTTCCGCCGCTCGTAAAGGTTGAACAGGAAATGGAGCTCTCCACCGGTGTTGACCAATTCATCGGAGATGAGGTTATCGGAATCGTCATCAAACTGGCTTTTGGGGATCACGTTGCTCCATTGCAGATTGCCTTCCTTGTCAAAGGAAAGCACCATGATATTCTCGGCGTGAAACCTGGTGGCATAAGCGCCGTAGTTCCTGGCCCAGGGGGAATAGTAAGGGCTGTAATAGGGGTTATAGTAGCCGGGAGCATAGCCATAGCCGGGGTTCATATAGTCCCAGCGGTTGAACATATTGCCCCGGGAGGTAGTGTATTGGGACTCGCTGACGAGCAGGTAGCCGCCGTCCCTTTTGGTGATAATATGTTTTATAAAGTAATCATTAAAGGCGGTCTTGACCGTTGCATCGGTGCTCTTGGCCAGGGCACGGAGCTCGTCGGAAAAGACGGTGACCTTCTCCTGTATCCGGTTGTTGGTGGCTTTGTCCCACAGGACGGTATAGAGGCCTTCGATATTCCCGCGGCGTTCCCGGTAATAGAACCCTGTGATGATATACCGGTTGTTGTTGTTGTCCACCTTGATCTTGATCTCGTCGAGAATGCGATCGCCTGCGCCCATGTCCTTGACCGAAAAACTGTCTGCAGTCGGGCCCTTGGTAACGACGGAAACCTTGGAGACATAATCATTGCTGCCGCTGCGGAGGTATTTGGCGAAGACGAAAGTCCCCTGGTTGTCTACGAGGAAATCGGTGAACAGGTCATTGCGGTCTTCCATGGCCAGGTAGAGCCGGTGGCGGTCGATCAGCTTCAGCTCGTCGTCGTAGAGGAAAGTGGTGAATAGAAAATTCTTGGGGTCGTGGCTGTTGATCTTGAAGATCATGACCCGCTGCTTGTCTTCACTGAAGATGACGGTATAGATCTTATTGTTGGAGGCGAATCCGACCTGGGTGGTATCCAGCTCGATCGGCCGGCCGACCAGCTGGGCCTGTGCGTTGAGCCTGGCGGCAGTGAGATGGACGATGCTTTTCTTCTCGTATTCGTAGAAGACGAGACAGTAATCGGGATAGGCGACAAAGTCGATATTGATGTACCGCGCCGGGATAAAAGTCAGGGGAACACGTTTTTCCGACCGCATCGTACTATCGTAGACACTGATGGCGTTATTATTGTTGTTATTCTTGAATACCAGGTAGTTACCGTTCAGTTTGCCGATGATCTCAAAGTTGGTGCGGCGGCCGTCTTCCCGCTCCGGTTCGGAATAAACGATCTGGGAGACCTGCGCTTTCGCGAAGGGCGAGTTCAGCAGGGCAAGCGTCAGAAAGAGTAAGGACAGGATTCTGTTCATAGTCGAAATTGTTTAACAATTTACGGAATTTTGGTTCCAACAAGTTGGAACCTGCCGCCGTTAATGTCGGAAACCGGGCTCCGCCCAGTTTAGGGTACGGGGTTTCTAAAAGTTAGGTTGCCCCGGCCGGATGGCCGGATGTTAACGGTTTCATTCGTAACTTTGCCGTTTTTATCAGCGAACCGGAGGTTCGTCGGAACATGACCAAACAGATCAACAGAGTAAGCTTTGCAAACCTGGTAATAGCGTTAGGAATCATCTATGGCGATATCGGCACCTCTCCGCTTTATGTATTGAACGCGATCATCCATTCGAGAGAGATCGGGGAAAAGTTGATCCTGGGCAGTCTCTCCTGTATCATCTGGACCCTGACCCTGCAAACGACGATAAAATATGTCTGGCTGACGTTAAAGGCGGACAATAACGGGGAAGGTGGTATTTTTTCCCTGTATGCGCTGGTGCGGCGGCAAAAAAAGTGGCTGGTCCTCCCGGCGATGATCGGTGGTGCGGCCCTGCTGGCGGATGGAATGATCACGCCGCCGATCTCGGTGACGTCGGCCATCGAGGGGTTGAGGCAGATGCCGGCGTTCCGGTACATCGATCAATCCACCATCGTCTATGTCGTATTGGGCATCCTGGTGATCCTCTTCTTTCTGCAGCAGTTCGGTACCGAGTCGATCGGCAAGCTGTTCGGCCCGATCATGTTCATCTGGTTTACGATGATGGCAGTACTGGGGATCAGCCATCTGCCGGATGACCTGGGTATTCTCCGGGCGTTGAGCCCCTATTACGCGATCGAGCTGCTGACCACCTATCCAAAAGGGTTCTGGATCCTGGGAGCAGTCTTCCTGTGTACGACGGGGGCGGAGGCGCTCTATTCCGACCTGGGCCACTGCGGACGCCGCAATATCCGGTTTTCCTGGATCTATGTCAAGACCTGTCTGATCCTGAATTACCTGGGCCAGGGCGCCTGGCTGCTTACGCAATACCGGAACCGGGT
>DATJMG010000102.1:0-7803 GCA_035508835.1 Puia sp. | reverse complement strand
GGCGGCTGATTACCGGGTCGCGATCATCACCGAACTGTTCAACCGGATGCTGGATTACCGTTTTGCAGCCCTTACCCGCCAGGCTGATCCTCCCTTTGTCCAGGGCGGGGCCGAAATTTCCGACTTTATCGACGGGCTGGACTGCTATGACGCCAGCGTGGTCGCCAAGCCGGGCCAGCTCGAGCGGGGTCTTAAGGCGGTATGGCGGGAAACGGAGCGGGTGAAACGGTTTGGGTTCACCCAGCCGGAACTGGAGCGTGCGAAGACCGCCTACCTGACCGGAATGGAAGAGGCCTATAACGAGAAGAATAAGACCAATTCGACCAGCTATGTCAAGGAATACCAGGAATATTTCCTCGACAGTGTGGCTTCGCCGGGTATAGCCGTTGAATTGCGGCTGACCAAAACGGATCTGCCGGGGATCACTCTCATGGACCTCAACCATCTCGTCCGGGACTATATTGTCGACAGCAACCGGGATATTCTTGTTCTTGCGCCCGCGAAGGATAAGAGCACGCTGCCGGATCAGGCGCAGGTGGATGGCTGGCTAAAGGAAGTCGCCGGCGAAAAGCTTCAGCCCTATAAAGAAGAAATCAGCAAGCAACCTTTATTGTCCGCCGAACCCGTGCCCGGGCAGATCAGCAGCGAGCAGCAGGACACGGCGATCCACGTCACCACGCTTGTCTTGAGCAATGGGGTCCGGGTGGTCCTCAAGCCGACCGACTTCAAAAATGACGAGATCGTTTTCAACGGCTTTGCGTCCGGGGGGACGTCGCTGTACGACGATGCGGATTATGAGAGCGCGGCCAACGCGGCGGAGCTCGTCGCTGCCAATGGCGCCGGCAATTATGATCCCGGCCAGTTGGATAGTTACCTCGAGGGCAAGCAGCTGAGCGTACATCCGTACATCAACGAGCGTTTCGAGGGGATCCGGGGCAATTCTACGCGGACCGATCTGGAGACGGCATTGCAATTGGTGTACGCGGAATTCACCGAGCCCCGGAAGGATACGGCGATCTCACACGGGATCATCGAGCGGATGAAATCCAGCCTTCAGAACAGGGGCAGCGATCCAAACATGGTGTTCAGGGATACGGTTGCGGCCATCCTCGGCAATTACAACATCCGGAGAACGGGGCCGTCGATCGAAAAGATGGACGAGGTGAATATTGACAAGGCGTTTGCTATTTATAAAGAGCGGTTTGCGGATGCGTCGGATTTCACATTTACATTCGTCGGCAGTCTGGATCTTTCGGTGATAAAGCCGCTGCTGGAGAAGTACCTGGGTGGGCTGCCTTCGACCCATCGTGCTGAAGTAGCGCGGGATCTCAACATCCATATCCCCGACGGCCGGATCATCAAAGATGTGTACAAGGGATCGGAACCCAAAGCGACGGTGCTGATGGTGTTCTCCGGACCATTCGAATATAGCCCTTACGATGTGGTGAAGATGGATGCGCTGAAGGAAACGCTCGAGATCCGCCTGCTGCAACGACTGCGGGAAGAGGAAAGCGGGGTATACAGCCCCGGCGTGTTTGACAATACGGTAAAATATCCGCAGCGCCGGTACAGGTTTATCATCCAGTTCGGTTGTTCGCCGCAGAATGCCCCGCGGCTGATCGCTTCGGCGTTGGATGAGGTTGACAAGCTAAAGGCGTCCGGCCCCTTGCAGGTCAACGTGGACAAGTGGCGCGCCGAAGAGAAGACCACGACCGAAACCCAGGTCAAGACCAATAGCTTCTGGCTCAATTATCTCACCGACCAACTCGAGAATAAGGAAGACCTCGATGACATCAATGGGTATGATGCTTTACTGGACAAGGTAACGCCGGAGCAGCTGCAACAGATGGCCGCGCAGTACCTCAGCGGGAAGAACTATATCCAGCTGGTATTAATGCCGGGCGGACGATAAGATAACCTACGCCTGGGGCGGGATATCGGCGGAACTACCGGTTCATGAAGACGCTGTTTTGATCATTCGCCGAGGAAATCATCCAGCTCCCGCCGGTCCTTCTTTGTCGGGCGGCCGATCTTGCTTTGCCGCTTGCCCGTGTTGAAGCTTGCAGCCTGGAACCGCAGCCGTTCGATCTCTTCAGCGGGGGTGATGTCGATGTAGTAGTTGATGGCTTCGGAGTACTGCAGGCGGTGGTCGAGGAGGGCGGCGACCTTGATGCGCCAGCGTTTGGCTTCGGTCCTGACCTCATACTCGTCGCCGATGGCTACATGGCGGGCGGCTTTGGCGGCGACGCCGTTGAATTTGACCTTCCCCTTGTCGCAGGCTTCGGCGGCCTCGGTCCGGGTCTTGAAGAGGCGGATGGACCAGAGGTATTTGTCGAGGCGGATCTTTTCTTTGACGGGCATAATTTTTGGCGGCTTGGGCGGCTTGGCCCGGCGGCATCGGGCAGCGTTGGCCGGAGGACAAAATTAGGGTAAATTCATTTTTTGAGCGACCTGGACCATATGCGTAAGAAAATCGTCCTGTGGGGGGAAGGATCGCACGGGGGTGAAAAAACGGCTGTTTTCCAATTAGGGGCCCAAAAGGGGTGTTTTTCCCGTTGTTTGACGAAGGGATAGGTTCTATCTTGCCTGTCAACACTCTCCAACCGATGTATCATGAAACAGCTTGTTGCGGGACCGGTGTTTTTTGCAGCGTTGTTGACCATGACGGCGTGCCGGCGGCAGGGGCCGGCATATCTGCAGGCCTGTACCTTTTGTGCCAATGCCGATTCGGCCGGGCAGGACCATCCGGACAGCCTCATGGGGTATGTCTGGAACCGGAAGGTTTGCTTTGAGGACGACAGCTTCGGGCGGCGTATGAATTTCACGTATTGCACCTTTCTGGATACGGCTGTCTTTACCGATGCTTCCTTCTCGCAATCCGTTGACTTTTCACACGATACGTTCCGCCAGCCGGCTTACTTCGATGACGTGAGTTTTGCCGCCAACACGCATTTCGTGGCCGCCCTTTTTTCGCACTATGCCAAATTCACCAACCTGCAGTCCACCGGTAACGTGGGGATGCAGTTTGACGACGCGGCGTTGCCGGATACCCTTGATTTTTCGCAGAACCCCGCGCTGAAATGTAAAATAGATCTGACTACAGCAAATTTCGACCGGCCGGACCGGAATGATCCTTCCTTCGAAGAGTATATCCGTCCTCACTACCTGTTCCTCTACAACACCGACATCTCCAGGTTCAAGCTGGATTATTTCCATTTCCGCCTGCTCCTGCCGGATTCGACGATCACACCTACGCTCGGCATCCGGCACCAGCGGATCTCCAAGGACGAAAAAGAGGCCATGTATCTGTCGCTGCTGAATAATTTCAAACAAAACGGCCAAAAAGAAAGCTATAAACGGCTGGACATCGAATACCAGCAATTCCGGTGGCGGAACTCGTGGCGCCGCTGGTTCGTGTGGGTCCCGTGTATCTGGTGGAACTTCGGGTATAACAAGGAATATGTCTTTATCTGGATCGCCGGGAGCCTGCTGCTGTTCAGCCTGATCAATGCCGGTTGCTTAAGGCTGCTCAACACGCAGGTGTATGAGGCGATCGATCCGGAGAAGTTGAAGGACCTGACGGGGTTCCGGAAGCGGTGGTGGTATTCGGTTCAGTATACGGCCAATATTTTTTTCCGGCTGACGCTCGATCAAAGCGCCATGCGGTTTGAAAGGCTCGGGATGACGATCTATTTCTTTTGTATTTATATCCTGGGGGTGCTGTGTCTTGGGTATTTGGCTAATTTTATCTTGCAGAAGTAGATGGGGGAATCAGTAACGATCCGGGAAGGAGAAACAAAGATATTTGCTGGTATTACCCGGTATTTGCTAAATTTGTTACCAAGCACCTGTACGAATGAACTATCTCCGGGTAAAAAACAGTTCGCCTGCTACTTCCTTACAAAATGATACGGAGAATTTTACTGTTGATCAACCGGCTGAGGCGGCCGGACCATTTTATCAAAGCAAGGACAAGCGGATCGCCATCTACCGGGAAGATGCCGTGGCCTTTTTGCAAGGGTTGGCGGCGAACAGCGTTGACCTCATAGTTACCGATCCTGCCTATTCAGGCATGAACCAGAAGCTGAAATTGGGGAGCGGTAAGATCATCGGCCGATATAAGGATGCTGGCCAGGAAGGTGCAAAATGGTTCGGGGAGTTCCATGATACGGAGGAGAACTACAAGGCATTCCTTGAACAGTGCTACCGGATAATGAAGAAAGATCGACATATTTACTTAATGTTCGATTCCTATTCGATGCTGACGCTGGCCCCCATGGTTCGTCAGATATTTGAGGTAAAGAATATTCTTTGCTGGGATAAAGCAAATATTGGATTAGGGCATTATTTCCGGCGACGGCATGAATTCATCGTGTTTGCGAGTAAGGGGAAGCGGGCGCTCAATTCGAAAAATATCCCCGATGTCTGGAAGATCAAACGAGTGGTGAATGCCGGATACCCTACGCAAAAGCCCACCGAAGTATTCGAATTGATGCTGAAGGGAAGTGCGGCAAAAGGCTATATGGTGTGTGATCCTTTTATGGGAAGCGGGTCATCGGCAATAGCGGCAATGAAAGCCGGATGCCGGTTCGTGGGTTGTGATATCTCGCAGAAGGCCATGGAATATTCAAAGGAGCGGTTGGAAGGCTTCCTTAAAACCAAAAAGGATATTCACCAGAAAGAATCGCATCTCAGCAATGATGAAGCGATCACCCAACTCCTATTGAATGGCCAATCCGGGTAAAACGAAGGCCTTATCCAGTTTCTTCAATGAACGCGCTTGAATACCAGGGATTTCCGGGGATCTTGCAAAACCGTTAAAACACCGGCGGGATTACTCACGATTTATCTATATATTGAGAGAAGAACCCCCTTACCATGGCGTTGGAAATCACCGACATCAATTCCACTATCTTCCAGGATATCATGGAAGACATCGAGAATGAGAGCTGCGTGCTGATCATCGGCCCCGACCTTGCGAATTTCGGCGACAAGACATTCTTCGAGCAGATGTGCGACGAGCTGCGCACCGACACCCAATACAGTCAATTGATCGATCTGTCGCCGGAATATGTCTTCCTTCACGAAGAACTCTTGCAGCTGAAGCCCACCGCGCGGGAGACGACGCTGCTTCGGCGGATGGAGAAATTCTATCGGGACCAGACCCAGTTCGACGAACCTTTCCGCAAGATCGCGCAAATGCCCTTTCACCTGATCGTGTCGTTCCTGCCGGACGACCGGCTCAAAAAGGTCTACGCAGAACAGAATCAGCCGTTCGAATATAAACATTATCCCCGCGAAGAAAATCCGCAGCCTGTGGGCAAACCTACGCGGCGGATGCCGCTGCTGTATAATATCCTGGGCGACTTCAGCGAAGGCGACGTGATCATCACCTTCGATCACCTGTTCCAGTACCTCTCCGGCATCATGGGAAAACGCGAGCTGCCCCATGCGATCCAGGAGGCGTTCAAACGGGCGCGGACCTTTCTTTTCCTCGGCGTTCATTTCGAACGCTGGTATGTCCAGCTGATCCTCCGCATCATCACCATGAAAGAAAAACGGGAGAAATACAGTATCCTGCGAAAGGTGGGGAGCAGCGAAGTCTATGCTTTCATGGCGCGCCGCCTGGAGCTGGATTTCCTGGAGACGGAGCCGATCGAATTCCTCAACCGGTTGTATGAAGCCAGCGCCGACCGGAATTTGCTCAAGACGCCCGTGAAGGCGTCGAAGGCCAGGGTTTTTATTTCTTACAGTCACCAGGACAGACCTGTAGCCTTACAGGTCGAAGCCGCCCTGAAACAAAAGAACATGGAAGTGGTGATCGACGAGGAGAGCATGACCGGCGGCCAGAAGATCGATGATTTCATCGGCACGGTGAAGCAGGTCGATTGTGTACTGGCGATCATTTCCAAAGACAGCCTCCTGTCCCCCTGGGTGACGAAGGAGATCCTCATGACCCTCGACGAAACGGACCGGTATCTGCTGCCCTGTTACCTGGATCAGACCTTTATGGACGCCGGGTTCGTAGAGACCGCGGGGGCGATCGTGGATGAGAGGATCGCCACGCTGCTCGACCGGATCAAGCAAAGAGGACGATCGAATACGGATGACCTGACGACGGAGCGGAACCGGTGGAGCGAATATATCAATGGACTGCCGCGCGTGCTCAAGGAGCTGAACAGCCGGAAGTGTATCGCGTTGCAGGGAACCGGGCTCGAAGAGAACCTGAACCGCATTGCGGCCGATATCTTAAAAAATAAATGATGACACAGCCCAATCGCGAGAACTGTAACCGGTATCCCGGAGTAAAGCCCTTTACTGCGGTGGAACGGGAGCTTTTCTTCGGCCGGGAAAAGGATATCGAAGATTTCTACAGCCTGCTGTTCATCAAACAATCGGTCGTGCTGTACGGCAAAAGCGGCTATGGCAAAAGTTCGCTGCTCAGCGCCGGCGTGATCCCCAGGCTGCAGGAAGAAGGCGAATGGCGCTGCTACCCCATCCGGTTCAATAGCTTTTCCGAACGCGACAGCAGCGACAATGTCACGCCCGTTGAAAATATCAAGCTGCGGCTGCGGCCGGGGCTTGGCGCGAACGAGACGGCTTTCCTGGATGCGGTCATCCCCGCGGAGGACAGTTTCTGGTATTGGCTCAAGACCATCCAGTCGGCAGAAGGCCTCTCGCAGTTCATCTTTTTTTTCGATCAGTTCGAGGAGCTGTTCACGTATCCCAAGGCCCTGATCGACGAGTTCTCCGAGCAGCTGTCACAATTACTTTATAATACCGTCCCGGTCAAATTCCGGAAACGGCTGGCCGAAATGGATGAAGCCGGCGGCATCCCGGACGAGCTTCATGCCCTGCTGCACGAGAAGCTGATCGTGAAAGTGGTGTTCTCGATCCGCTCCGACCGGATGGCGCTGATGAACAATCTCAAGGACCGGCATCCTTCGATCCTCCAGAACAACTACGAGCTGGACGCGCTCAGCCGGCCGGAAGCGGAGGATGCGATCGTCAAGCCCGCCCGGCAGCCGCAATCCGGCGGCTTTTGCACTCCCGCCTTCGACTATACGCCGGGCGCGATCCGGAAGATCCTCGACGGGATAGCGGGCGCCCAGGATGGCAAGATCGATACGTCTACCCTGCAGATCGTTTGCCGGTATGTGGAGGATGAGCTCGTCGGGCAGAAACATTTCACCACGATCACCGGGGATGAGCTGGGGAACATCTCCAATATCTTCCGGGAGTACTATGAGGGTGTCCTGGGCCGGTTGGGAGAAAGGGATCGCGAGCGGGCGCAGCGGCTGATCGAAGACGAGCTGATCGAGGACGGGCGAAGGAACACGCTGACGGAGGGCTATATCAGGAAACGTTTTGGGTTTGATGGAAAGCTGCTCGGTCAACTCGAACAAAGCAGCCTGTTGCGGAAGGAGCGGGATGGGGTCGGCCGGATCCTGTATGAGATCAGTCATGATACCCTCGTTGCCGCCATCGACATGGTTGCCAGACGGCGGCGGGAGGCGGAGGAGGAGCAGAAACAGCGGCTGGTGATGGCCGAAGAGGAGGAAAAGCAGCGGCAGCTGCAGGCGTCGCTGGACGAAGAAAAGCGGAAAGCGCAATATCTCACCGAGCTCAATCGAACCGTCGGGCGGCGGTCGCGGCTGGCCATGGGCCTGGCCGTCGTAATGTTCCTGCTTGGGGGGAGCGCCCTGTACAATTATTTCAGGGCTGTCAATGAACGCCGGCAGGTGAAGGAAATGGCGGCAAAGATCTTCGGGGAATACATATCGAAAGTGCGCACCCAACAGG
>DATJMG010000101.1:0-16516 GCA_035508835.1 Puia sp. | reverse complement strand
GTGGGGCTGAACCCAGGGGATATAACGGATATCATCCTAAGCCATCCGCATTGGGACCATATCGACGGGGTGGGGCTTTTTCCCAACGCGCATATCTGGATCCAGAAGGAGGACTACGGTTATTTTGTGGGGGCCGCATGGCGGAGCGACAGCACCTCCGGCGGCTTCGATAAGCGGGATGTGCGGATGATGGTGGAGCTGAATATGGCGCGCCGGGTGACGCTTGTCGACGGAGATGATCAGGAAATCATTCCGGGAATAACGGTCTATACCGGCTCCAGGCATACATATAATTCGCAATACGTGGTAGTGCGGGCGGAGGATGGGGCGGTCCGGACGGGAGACGCGGCGGTCCGGGCGGGGGATGGGGCGGTCCGGACGGGGGACGCGGCGGTCCGGGCGGGGGCGAAAAATATAGTGCTGGCATCGGACAATATCTGGATCTATTACAGCCTGGACCATATGGTACCCGCGGCGGCCGGCGGGACGCTCGATCCGGCGGGGTATGTGCGCGCGATGCGGCGCATGAAGACCCTGGCGAGCTCGCCGAAATATATTATCCCCGGGCATGACGCGAAGGTATATACGATGTTCCCGCCCGTGACGAAGGGGGGTGTCAAATTAGATGGGGTCGTCCAGATCGAATAGCGCTCTATATATGAATAAACCCGCCCTTTACCTGGAATCGAAAGCACACTACGAGATCCTGGATGGCCTGCGTGGCGTAGCCGCCCTTGCCGTCGTTGTTTTCCATTGCTTCGAAACATTCACTTTCGACAACAAATTCGTACAACTAATGAACCATGGCTACCTGGCCGTGGATTTCTTCTTCGTCCTGTCCGGTTTTGTCATCGCATATTCCTATGATGATCGCTGGGGGAAGATGACCCAGTGGGAGTTCTACAAGCGGCGGCTTATCCGGTTGCAGCCCATGGTTGTCATGGGTTCGCTGATCGGCGCGGCGCTGTTCTATTTCCAGGCATCCGGTCCCTTTCCGCTGATTGCGGGGACGCCGGTCTGGAAGATGCTGTTTATGATGGTGATCGGCGCCACACTGATCCCCATCCCGATTTCCTGGGATATTCGCGGCTGGACGGAGATGCATCCGCTGAATGGTCCGGCATGGTCGCTGTTCTTTGAATATATCGCGAACATTCTGTACGCGGTTGTGGTACGGCGGTTCTCTAAGCTGGGGCTGGGGGTTTTCGTATTCTTGTCGGCCGTTTTGCTGGTTCAATTTGCAGTATGGGGCGGTCAGGGCGATCTGATCGGCGGGTGGGCGCTGAATGGGCAGCAGCTTCATATCGGGTTTGCCCGGCTGCTTTATCCCTTTTTCGCGGGAGTGCTGCTTTGCCGGATGGGCAAGCTGATCCGGATCAACTATGCGTTCGGGGTTTGCAGCCTGATGATCCTCGCCATCTTCTGGGTCCCGCGGATCGGGGGCGTGGCAAACTTATGGATGAACGGGCTGTATGAGGCCTTTTGCATTATTTTCCTCTTTCCCCTGATCGTGGCCATCGGGGCAGGCGGACATATCCGCGGGCAAAGAGCGGCGCGCGTCTGCAAATGGCTGGGGGATATCTCCTACCCGATCTACATTACCCACTATCCATTAATCTATTGTTTCATGGCGTGGGTCTATAAGAATAAGATCCCGGCAGAAAAAGGGATGCCGGGCGTCCCTTCGGGGGAAGGATTGGTGGGCACATTGGTCGTCCTGGTGCTGGCGGTAACGATCGCCTATGCCTGTCTTAAATGGTATGATGAGCCGGTAAGGGCATGGTTGAAAGCGAAATGGGGGCGGATCAAAACAAAGTAAAATTCGCGATCCGAACCAAGTAAAATTTTAGTAAGGCCGAAGTTGGAAATTTTCTTGAGTTTTGTCAGACTTAAAATTTAAACTATGATCCCCGTTAAAGGATATGCTGCTCAAAGTCCAACTACCGATCTGGCGCCCTGGGATTTCGAGCGCCGCGAAGTTGGCCCTCACGATGTTCAGTTCGACATCCGGTTTTGTGGAGTTTGCCACTCCGATCTGCACCAGATCAGGAATGAGTGGTTCCCTGGCATCTTCCCGATGGTGCCTGGTCATGAGATCGTAGGCCGGGTCGTCAAGGTGGGTAACCAGGTGAAGAAATTCAAGGTCGGAGATCTGGCCGGCACGGGAGTCATGGTCGACTCCTGCAGGACCTGTGAGAATTGCAAGCGGAATCTCGAGCAATACTGTCTGAATGGCAATTCCCAGACGTATAACGGGCTTGAGCAGGATCACGAAACGCCTACCTATGGCGGCTATTCGAAGACCATTGTCGTGACTGAGGATTTCGTCCTGCATATCTCCGATAAGCTGGACCTGGCGGCGACGGCTCCGCTGCTGTGTGCGGGGATTACCACCTATTCACCGCTGAGACACTGGAAAGTGGGCAAAGGTCACAAGCTGGCGGTTGTTGGCCTTGGCGGGCTCGGCCATATGGGCGTAAAGTTCGGGGTGGCATTTGGGGCGGAAGTCACTGTCCTGAGCACTTCGCCCGCCAAGGAAAAGGATGCGAAAAAATTGGGTGCGCATCACTTCGTCGTGACGAGCGATCCGGAGCAGGTAAAGGCGGCAAAAAATACTTTTGATTTCATCCTGGATACTGTTTCGGCCGAGCACGATATCAATTTATATCTTTCGATGTTGCGGCTGGACGGGGTACACATCTCCGTTGGCATCCCGCCGAAACCGCTGGAGGTCAAGACATTCAGTCTGATGGACGGGCGTAGAAGCCTGACTTCATCCGGGGTTGGCGGGATCAGGGAAACCCAGGAGATGCTGGATTTCTGCGCGGCTCATCAGATCGTATCGGACATCGAGCTGATCGACATAAAAGATATTACAAAGGCTTATGCGCGGATGCTGAAGGGGGATGTAAGGTATCGGTTTGTGATCGATATCGCGACGCTTTGACGGGTTAGGCTTTGCGATCTTTCGAGGGTTCTCACACTTTTTTGTTAGAAGCGGGGATGGTGGATTTTGCTATCTTGATGGCGCACAAAAGCGCTATATGAGAAATTTTGTTTTGTCCACTTGCCTTTTAATTGGGGTGAGCGGCCTGAAGGCCCAATTACCTGACCTTGGACAAGTTAAGATCACCATCACCCCGGTGGGTCAGGGCAATACGGGGGATGTTCCCGCCGGCAGCTATGTATTTTCCGCGGCCAGCGGCTCCAACCAGGGTTATTCGTGGAGCAGCGGTAAAGAATACATTGACTGCAGTTACGGCACGGACTTTACCAGGAGCAAACCCATTAATATTACAGGCAGTTTCCGGATATGGCATCCGCAGGCGGGAAAATTCCTGATGCGGAACGGGGCGGACGGAGACGACCCGCCTGATTTGGCGACATTCAGGCTGATCATTGATAACAGCGTTGTCCTCAGCGGCGATAAGAAAGGTACGAGCGGTACGATAACGGTGACGTCTTTGGGTCCCGGGAAAAATGGTTGGGTTACGGGAAGTTTTGACGTTACCGTGGGTGACAGCCCTGATCCCAATGCGATCCTGCACCTGTTCCGGGTGACCGGAGAATTCAAGTTAAACAGCGCGCAATAAACAGCTGAATTTGAATCCTGTGATCAGGTAAGGTTGGTCCGGGTTTGTCCGCCCTTGGCGGTGGGGCCGACCGCGGCTGCGATCGAATATGGGCTAAATTATGAAATATTGGTATATTACTTGCGGAGGTTGTGTTCGATCCTGGGCGGAGATCGAGTTCGATCCTATGCGGAGATCTTGTTCCATCTAATCTATCGTGTTATGAGCAAACTTCTTGCGTTTGTCGGGCTGCTGTTGGTATTTTCCGGCAGCTTTGCCCAGGTCATCGGGAGGGTCGATAAAAAGACAAAGGAATTCTCAATCGCCGCTGGTCAGAAAGTGAATTATATGATATTCGGTTATCGGTTCGCCAACGCGACAACGGAAAAATACATTTGTTTCGCTTCCAATGAGGATGTGGAGCGGGCGAATGGGAATTTGCCGCTGGGGTCTTATTATGATACCGACCGGCTGCCGACGGGCTCAAAGATCGTGTACCTGGGCGCCGTGGGGACTTATGGGAAGATGAGTTTCAATACCGGCGGGGGGAAAAAGATCATCTTTTATCTGCCAAAGTCATCTTTTGTTATAAAATGAGGGTTTGCCGGTAACTGGGGGCTCACCGGTAACTGAGGGCTTGCCGGCAACTGGCTGGAGGCTTACCGGTAACTGAGGGTTTGCCGGTCCCTTTGAACGATCTTGTTCCAACTTGTACAACGATTTCATGCCGACGGCGGGCGGGATTCTGTATTTTGGATTTTACCAAAACAATCTATTGGATGGAAGCCCTTGCTAAAGCCGGACGGTGGGCATATGCCATTTGTCTTATCGGTCTCGCGGGTCAACAACTGTACTATGGTGACTTGCGCCCTGTATTTGTCCCGGCATGGGCAACGCCAATCCCGGGGCATGCCTTGCTGGCCTATCTTTTTAGTATTATCCTCATCGGCGCCGCCGCCACCCTTTTCCTGGGAAAAGGGATCCGACCGGCCATGCTGCTCCTTGGCGGTCTCCTGTTTGCCTTGTTCCTTTTGAGTTATGCGCCTTTTGAGCTATTTGTCAATCCAAACGGGATGCAGGTCGGATCGTGGAACAACGCATTAAAGGAGTTGTCGATCGCCGGCAGCGCTTTTATTATTGCGGGGACGTTCCCTGAAGGGGGAATGCCGGAGAAGAGGGACCGGGTTTTCAGGATATTGATCCCCGCCGGCCTGGTTTTTTATTCGCTTATGCTTGTCGTGTTCGGGATCGAGCATTTTCTATTTGGCGAGTTCGTCAGGACGCTTGTTCCGGGCTGGATACCGGGCGACCTTTTCTGGACCTATTTTGCCGCTGTTGCGTTGATTGGGGCGGGGATGGCGATTGTCGTGGGCTTTCGGGTAAAACTGGTTGCCATGCTGCTGGGGATCATGGTGTTTAGCTGGTTCCTGATCCTGCATATTCCCAGGGCGCTGGCAGCGCCTGCTTCGGATATGGGTAACGAGCTGTCGAGTGTATTTGAGTCGCTGGGAGTGAGCGGGGTTGCTTTTGTGATTGCATATGGATACGGGACGGCGGCCAGGCGCCGATTACCATCAAAGGGTTAAAAGATAATTTACCAGTAAGCCGATCCCGAGTGAAATGGCAAAACTCAGGAACGTTCCGATCAGTACATATTCTGTGTGTTTCCTCGGGCTGAAAGGTGGGGCAAATCCAGGTTCCTTATTGGAACTGTCCGGCTTGTCAATAACTCTCAGCAGGGATTTCGCTGCTATTAAAAAGCCGATAGCGGCAAATTGCCCGATATAGACCAAGGTCAGGATCAACAATCTTTCCATCATTCCGATCCATTTGCCGGCGTCTTTCAGGCTGTCTTGCATATTCAATTCTTTCGACCACCGTTTTGTAAAAAAGCCGATGAAATATCCTACGGGTTCCAAAATGATCAAGTAACCGGCCATGCGAAGAAGAATGCGATAATCGGGGAGGATCATTTTTAATGTTTGGCAAAGCCTGTCCCAGCCTCTGATCATTAATAACCAAATACCGAAAAGGGCTAACAAATGGCATAGCTGATCGATCACAAACAGGCGAAATTCGGTTTTCCCTTCGGGATCTTTCCGTTTGCGGGTCCGATGATCATATTGATTCTTGAGACCATCGATGACCGTATGGATAAGAGCGATTGATAATGCGGCCCACCACAGCCGGTTGTCCCATAAGAGGATCCAGACGACTATGCCGGTTAAAAGCCCGTGAAGCCAGAGGTATTTTGAAGTCCAGTTCTTTTCCTTCTTTTCTTTAACCCAACGGTCCGGCTGCAGGAAGAAATCCGTCAGGAGATGGGCAATAATAAGCCGTAGCAGCAGGCTTCCTTCCTGATATGTAAAAAACGCTTTCATTTTATAGCTCAATTTTTGTTTCGAAAAATTGAACGGCTTTTTCAATTGCGGTCCATTGGGCATTTCTCTTTCGTTGATTGACTGCGGAAAGAGAGATTTCCAATATCCTGGATATTTCTTCGTCCCTTTTCAGTTTCAGCTTATAGAGCGTTAATTCCGCTTGATTTTGTGTCCATTTTTGCGTCACGGCGTCCAGCAATGAAATTATCACCGCTAATTCTTCATTGAGTTCTGCATCGCCGGTCTTGAGTGCGAGAAGGATATTTTGGTCTTTGAGGCTGTCCAGGGCATGGCCCGACAATTGAAACGCGGGTCCATCCGACGTGGCTGACTTCCCTTTTCCAATAAAGTCCACTTCTCCTATTCCAACTGCGAGTCTGATATCATATCCTATGTTAAAATACCCTCTCGTTAATAATGGTCTTTTAGGATGGGCATCCTTCAGTGATTTTTTCGTTGCCCGGGGAATATACCTCATCACAAATGATTTGATCATAAGAGCAACTCTGAGAGATTGCTGTAAAGATCTAACTTCACACTGGATACTATCTCCCCGGAATGTCTGATACGATATAAGCCATTTATCTTTTGTCAGTGATTTGAGAAAGAGATTAAGATTATTGTATAACTCCTGTCTGATGCCGGGCGTTATTTTTCTGGAAGCGACTATATCGCCCGTTATGATTGCATGTCTTGATGGTCGCTTCTTCATGAAATTAAGTCTGAAGGCTAAAATACAAAAAATTAAGCCTGGAGCCTTAAAAAGAGGAAATTAAGTCTGGAGCCTTAAAAAGAGGAAATTAAGCCTGGAGCCTTAAAAGGAGGAAATTAAGCCCCCAGCCTATTCCGACCGGAGATTATCGGTTGGGTTGATCAGGGCCGCGCGGATGACGCGGAGGCTGATGGTCAGCAGGCTGATGGCAAGGGTGATCAGACCTGCCAGGATGAAGATCCACCAGGAGACGGTGACGCGATAGGCGAAGTTCTGCAGCCAGTGGTGCATGCCCAGAAAGGCGATGGGCGATGCGATGGCGAGGGCTATCCCCACGAGCACCATAAATTCCTTATTCAATAAGAAGACGATGTCAGCGACGCCGGCGCCCAGCACTTTGCGGATGCTGATCTCTTTTCTTTTCCGTTCGACGATGAAGAGGATGAGCCCCAGCAGGCCGATACAGGAGACGAATATGGTAATGGCGGTGGAGATTCCTACCAGCCAGGACAGCTGCCGGTCCTTTGTGTAGAGCCGGGCGATACTGTCATCGAGGAAGGTGTAGGCGAAGGGTTGATCGGGGATGAGGTTTTTCCAGAGGGTCTCGAGGCGGGGCAGTGTTTGGTGGTTGCCGAGCGCGATGCGCAGGCCCACGCTGTTGTCCAGGTTTGCGATCCGGGCGATGACAAGAGAGGGGATAGCGCTATGCAGGGAATTGGTATGGAAGTCTGCAACGACCCCGACGATGGGATGGGTTTTACCCAGCCAGGTGATGGAATGGCCGAGGGCGTCGGCCGGTCTTGAAAAGCCGAGGAACTTCCGGTAGGTGTCGTTGATAATGAACTCTTTCAGGCTGTCGCCGGGCAAGAGGTTGCGGCCTGCCAGCAGGTGCATGTGATAAAATGGAATCAACTGCCGGTCACCACCCAGGATGTTCACCTCAAGCGTTTTGTCGGCACGGTTGTCGAGCTGCATCGGGTTCTCGATGGTGGGTGCGCCGGCGGGGGCGTGGCCCTGAATGATGGTCTCCTCTACTCCGGGGATACCGAGGGCCTGCCGGGCAAAGAGGCGCAGCTGCTGCGGGGGGGTGCCGAAGCCGGTGACGGTAACGACGGCGGCGCTCCGGAAGCCCATGTCGGCGTCCAGCATATAGTTGATCTGGCGGCCGACAATGAGAGAGGCAATAATGAACAGCAGGGAGATCGAAAACTGGAAGACGATAAGAATGCGGCGGAGCGTGAATTTCCGGGTATTGTGCGGCTGGACGGTCCGGGTGGATTGAAAGCGGGCGAGGTTGACGGCCGGATAGAGGCCTGCGAGGAGGGTGGTGACGATGATGATCCCGGCGGTGAACAGGAGAATGGCGGGACTAAACGGGGTAAAAGGCAGCCCTTCGGGGAGGTAGTTATGGAAAAGCGCCATGACGGGACGGGCGAGTGTCAGGGCGAGGATGGTGGAAAGGGTGGTGAGGATGGCTGTCTCCGTGAGTGACCTTACGATGAGGCGGAGCCTGGTCGCGCCCAGGATGCGGCGGATGCCGACGTCCTTTGCCTGTTGAAGGGACTGAGCGGTGGAGAGGTTGATAAAGTTAATGATCGCCAGCAACAGGATGAATATCGCGGCGCCTAGCAGGCCATAGAGAGCGGGCAGGCTGGCTTTCCGGATGCCGTCGAAGGAATAGGCCTGGTTGAAGTGGACGTCGCCGAGGGGTTGGAGGACCATGCTGAGTTTGAGCAGCCGCAGGAAGGCGTCGCCGGCGATATGGGACTGTAAGATCCCGTCGAATAGAGCTGCAGCCTTCGCCGGGTTGGCGTTTTTGCGCAGTTTTACGAACGCCCGAATGCCGGGGATGCCGAGATTGAACCGCCACTGATCTTTGCGGTAAGTGGATCTCAGGAAGCTGTGGCTGATGGTCGGGAAAGAAATAAAGTCGGTATAGGGGAAGTCGGTGTTGCCTTCATAGTCCTTGACGATCCCGGTGACGCGGACATGCAGGGAGTCATCGTAGATGAGCTCGCGGCCGAGGTATCGGGAGGGGGGCATGTCGCCGAAGTAATCTTGTGCGCGGCTTTTGGTGAGCACCACGCTATAGGGCCGGGACAAGGATTCGGAGGGACTGCCGGCGAGCCAGGTATGGGGAAAGATGTCAAAATAGTCCTGGCCGACGATGAAGGTGGCGCCATTCGGAGGGAGGGGGGTGGTGGAGGCGGGGATGGTGATACTGACGTTATAGGGATAGTAGGCTGCGAGGGTCTCGATCAGCGGAACCCCGGCGCGGAGGGCTTCGGGGGCCGGCGCGGGGATGGTTTGGCCATACCCAATGTCGGGGGCGCCGTTGCCATGGTCTTCGATGATGCTGCAGCCAACCCGGTAAATGCGGCCGCGGTCGGGATTGGAGCGGTCGAAACTGAACTCGTAGCTGACGATGTTGTAGATAACGAGGCAGGCACAGAGTCCGAGGGTCAGCCCAAGGATATTGATGCCGGTATAGCCTTTATGACGGGTAAGGAAGCGCAGGGCGGAGCGAAACTGGTTGTCGGACATGTGCAGGCCGGTTGAGTGGCGGTAAGATGCCGGACGGGGTAAATTCCACAAATATGGGATAATCCACTCGGTTTTCGTAACTTAAGGGAAATACAACTTGCCAATGACTAGTTTTGACACCTCACACGTCAAAAATATAGTTTTGCTCGGCCACTCCGGCTCCGGCAAAACTACGCTGGCAGAATGCATGCTCTATGAAGCAGGCCTCACTACCCGGCGCGGTTCCATCGAAGAAAAAAATACGGTCGGCGATTTCAATGAGCTCGAGCAGCAGCGGGGCAATTCCATTTTTTCCAAGCTCCTGCACACCCGATGGCGAGGCTATAAGATCAATATCCTGGATACTCCCGGTTATGACGACTTTGCAGGAGAGGTGTTATCGGCATTACGGGTGGCGGATACCGGCGTGTTGCTGCTCAACGCCAATTTCGGGGTGGAGGTGGGAGCGGATATCATCTGGGAATATACGGAACAGTTCCGGACGCCGATGCTGATGGCGGTCAACAAGCTGGACCAGGACAAGGCGGACTTTGACAGCACGGTGGCGCAGGCGCGGGATCATTTCGGGAAGAATGTTATCGTGGTGCAGTATCCTTTAAACCAGGGGCCGGGGTTTAATGCGGTGATCGATGTCCTGCAGATGATCGAATACAGGTTCCCGCCTGAGGGGGGCAGGCCCGAAAAGCTGCCGATCCCGGATTCGGAAAGGGAGAAGGCAGACCGGCTTCACCGGGAGCTGATCGAGGCGATTGCCGGAAATGACGAGTCGCTGATGGAGCAATATTTCGATAAAGGCGAGCTCGATGAGGATGAGATGCGGCAGGGGCTTAAGAACGCGATGATCCAGCATGATCTGTTCCCGTTGTTCTGCCTCTCTGCCAAGCGGAATATGGGAAGCGGCAGGATCATGGGTTTTATCGACCATATCTGTCCGGGTCCGGCCGAGGTGACGCCGCCTGTTGCGCTTTCGGGCGAGGCTGTTACCTGTGATCCGGGAGGGCCGCCCTGTATTTTTGTCTATAAAGTGCTATCGGAGCCGCATATCGGTGAAATGTCGTTTTTCAAGGTCTATTCCGGGACGATCAAGGCGGGGATGGAGCTGGTAAATGAGACAAACGGGGTGACTGAAAAGATCAACCAGCTTTTTGTCGTGGAAGGCGGCAAGCGTATTCCCGTGGCGGAGCTGTCCGCGGGCGATATCGGGGCCACGATCAAACTGAAAGATACGCACGTCAATAATACGCTGCATGCGCGGGGAGCGAACCTGGAACTCCCGCCGATCGAATTCCCTTCCCCGCTCATGAGCATTGCCATAGAGTCCGAGCTAAAGGGGGATGAAGAGAAGCTGGCGGCGGCTGTCCGCCAGGTCCGGGAGGAAGACCCCACGGTTGGTCTGGAGATGTCGCAGGAGCTGAAACAAATGATCATCCATTGTCAGGGTGAGCTGCATCTGTCTGTGATCAAATGGAAGTTGGAGCATATTTCAAAAAACCTCCGCCCGAGTTTCAGCCGGCCGCGCATCCCCTACCGGGAGACGATCCGGAAACCGGTGCAATCCAGCTATCGCCACAAAAAACAATCGGGCGGAGCGGGGCAGTTCGCCGAAGTATATATGCAGGTGGAACCCTGGTTCGAAGGGATGCCGGACCCAAAGGGTCTCACGGTGCGGGGGCGGGAAGAATTTCAGCTCGAATGGGGCGGGAAACTCGTCTTCCTGAATTGTGTCGTCGGCGGGGCGATCGACCAGCGATTCCTGCCTTCGATCCTCAAGGGTGTGATGGAGAAAATGGCCGAGGGTCCGCTGACCGGCTCGCATGTCAGGGATGTTCGGGTGATCGTGTATGATGGCAAGATGCATCCGGTCGATTCCAACGATATTTCCTTTAAAATAGCCGGGATGATGGCGTTTAAGCAGGCTTTCCGGCAGGCGGACCCGCAGGTGCTGGAGCCGATCTACTCCGTCACCGTGCTGTGCCCCGACGACCAGACCGGCGGGATCATCAGCGATCTGTTGATCCGGCGAGCCATTATGGAAGGTATGGATACGGAAGGCCATTTCACGAAGATCATTGCGAGGGTGCCGCTGGCGGAAATGTATGATTATTCCTCTGCGCTGCGGTCGATCACGCAGGGCCGGGCGAAATTCCGGATGAAGTTCCTGGAGTATGCGGCGGTGCCGGCCGAGTTGCAGCGGAAACTCTATGAGGAGTATAATAAGGTCGCGGCGCACCAGGAGGCGTGAGGCGGGTGGAGCCGGAGACCTGCTTATTCAGTACGCAGCGTCTTTACGGGATTCGATAAGGCAGCATTGACCGCGTGAAAGCTCACCGTCCCCAGCGCGATCACCAGTGTGGTCAACCCTGCCAGCACAAAAACCCACCAACTGATCGCAACCCGATACGCATACTCCTGGATCCACCGGTTGAGGACCAACCATGCCAGTGGCCAGGCGATCAAATTGGCGATCAGCACCAGCCCGATAAAATGCCTGGACAGCAGAAAAACGACATCCTTTACAGAGGCGCCAAGAACCTTGCGGATCCCGATCTCTTTGGTGCGCTTCTCCGCGGAAAAGGAGGCCAATCCAAACAGCCCGAGGCAGGAAATAAAGATGGCAAGGCCGGCCATGATCGCCACCATTTGCGAGATCTGGCTATCGGTCCTGTATAGCTCCTTAAAATGATCGTCGAGGAACCGGTAGCTGAACGGGTACTCCGGCAAAACGCTTTTCCAGGTAGTCTGAATAAACGCAATGGCCTGCCTGGCCTGCCGGCCATTAATCTTCACCGACACCGTGTTGAATGCTCTCGTGCCCTGATCGAGCAGGAACATGGGTTCGATCTTATAGTGGAGGGAGTTAAAATTGAAGTCTTTGCAAATGCCGACGATCCCGCCCAGGGTATCGCTCCCGAAATGTTTACCAATTAGCCAGGACAACGGGATACGAGGCCGGTCCGCCAATAGCTTTTTTGCCAGTGTTTCGTTGATGATGAATTCGTTCCTGTACGCGGATGTATCCCTGGAGAAGTCCCGGCCTGCCACTATCGGGATCTTGAAAAGGGTAAGATAATCGGGATCTACGAATATGCCGGGGGTGAACAACACCCGCATCGGAGCGTCGCCTGGCCAGAACCCAAATCCCATTGTATTCAAAAAACCTCCTAAATGGTCCTGCGCCCCCGTTACCCCTGTTACCAGCGGATTGGCTGACAATTCATTTTTCAGCAAGGCATACTTGCCGGAAGTAATCCCGTGCAGAGGTATGGTGATGACCTGGTCGCGGTCAAACCCCGGATCTTGCTGCTCCATGAAATTTAGTTGCCTGAAGACGAGAACTGTAGCTATCCCCAGAACGATTGCACCGGTGAATTGCGTGATCACCAGGATATTTCGAAAAGTGCCTTTTTCTTTCCCCGATTCGCCTCCGCCTTTTAGCACCTTTACCGGCCGAAAGGAAGATAGGTAAATGGCCGGATACAAACCCGACAAAATCCCAAGCAGAATGGTACCGATGAACACAGCAGCCAGCAGGCCGGGATGCGCGTAAAGAATGGGGCTCAGATCGCGCCCGCTCAGGTTATCGATATACGGCAGTACCAGGTTCACCAGTCCGAGCGCGAGAGCCAGCGCAATCAGGCATACCAACACTGACTCGACGAGGAACTGGAAGCCCAATTGCGAGCGGGTGGCGCCGATCGTTTTGCGGATGCCTGCTTCTTTGCCTCGTTCCGCACTCCGGGCGGTCGCCAGGTTCATGAAATTCATGCAGGCGATGAGTAGGATAAGAAGACCGATGCCAATGAAAATGTCGGTATAGCGCTTATCGAATTTCTGGAAATTGATCCCGTCATCCATAAAATCGACGGCATTCCCATGGAGGTCTCTTAACGGCAGGAGGAACAGATCATAATGGATATTTTTGTCGCCGATGGGATGGTTTTTCAAGCAGGCGGGGAATTTTTTTTGCAGTTCAGCTATATCGGTATTGGGCGCGAGTTCCAGGTAGGTATATAGCCAAAGGGCGCCCCACCGGTCGATCCAGTCCGGCTTGTAGATCGTATTAAAAGATTGCAAGGCGTCGAATTGAAATTGTGTATTGGGGGGCACTGCCTTCAGAATGCCCGTTACCGTAAAAAGGAGTGTATCATCGCCGAAATGCGAAACTGTTTTGCCGATCGGGTCTGCGTTGCCAAATAATTCCCGGGCTGCCGATTCCGTCAGCACGATGCTGTTTGGCTTTTGGAGCGCCGTTTGCCGGTCTCCTTTCAGGAGCGGGAAGTTGAACATCCGGAGAAAGGAGGTGTCGACGAAATAGGTTTCGGGGAAGAATATTCGTTTATCCTTATACGTCATCTCGTATTGGTCATTCACTGCCACGCGGCTGTAGTCCAGGACTTCAGGTAGTTGGGCTTTCAATGCCGGCCCCATGGGGAACATGGTAGCTGCTTCCTTTTGAGTGATTCCCGTGTTGGTAAATGTCTGGAGCTCATTGAGCCGGTAGATGTTCTTCGAATGCATGGTGTCGAAGCTCCCTTCGTAGAACGCGAACAGCAGGGTCACGATGCATGCAGCCATGCCGATGGCGAGCCCAAAAATATTCAAGAATCCATAGGTCCTGTTCCGATACAAGCTTCGAAGTGCTGACCGTAGGTAGACTATAAACATAACTTTGCTATTTTCGGGCCGGCCCGCCAGTGCAGGCGGCAGACCCTGTGCAAGGTATGCTTTTGATACAACTTGTACTGATGGGGATCAATAAAAGAAGGTTTCCGCGACGATCTTGCCGTCTTTTACTTCCATGATCGCGATCTCCTCAGAATTTACCCGGGGTCTGCCCTTATAGGTGACATCCCTTTTCAGGACGGTGGTGAAGAAATTGCCGGCTACGAGGGGTTTGCTGGTATCGCGGCTATGGATCGCTTCTATCGTGGCGCGATGGGCTTCGCTTTTTGCTTTGACGGCCGCTTTTCCGCGGGTTATGGGTTCGATGCCGGCCGGTCTGCCATTTTCAGACTCACGTT
Organism: Puia sp.; assembly: GCA_035508835.1. GTDB lineage: Bacteria > Bacteroidota > Bacteroidia > Chitinophagales > Chitinophagaceae > Puia. Next base: position 2,286 of record DATJMG010000101.1, on the reverse strand, counting down.
GTACGATATTTTCGTCATGGAGGGTCTCATGGATCTCGCTCCAATTGTTCTGGCAGGCCAGCTCATAATAGCGGGCGGCGACTTCCTGTGTTGTCATAAATGTGCTTTTTAGTGATTATGGTGCTACAAAGATGGGGGTGACCTGTGACAACCCTATGTCAGGAGCATTTTGCGCCCTATTCCAAAATCCGCCGGAGATAATTTACCTGGCCGAGATGATAGCCCAGGTGGGCCAGCAGCCGGACCAAAACATAGGAATTGGAATTTTTCGCGTCGTCGAATACAACCGGGTATTCAGCCTCCAGCTGAGCATCCGTGAGACCGTTCAACGTGTTTTTCGTCAGAAGGATCAGGGCTTCGAGCCGGGTCACGATCTCCTGCCTCGGGACACCTTTGAGGGCGAATTCCCCGGGGCGGTCGCGGACGTAGCCGGTATGGGCGATGTTCGTGCCGATGTGGTAGTTCATCCCGCCGATGATGTGCAAGGCGAGGTTGCCGCTTGAATTTTTCACCGATCCGGCGGTTTTCCAAAGGTCTTCTTCCTGCTGAAACAGGTTGACTTCTTCGATCAGTTTGCGGAGGTCGCGTTCGTATAAGGTGGCCAGCACTTTACCAAGCATGTCGGGTTGTTTTAGCCTAAAATTACTGGTTTCCAGCCGTAAACAAGAACGCCGCGCGTAGCACCTGATCCGGCACGGTAGCCGAACGGCGGCCGTCCCAGGCGCTTAGTCTGTGCCTGCAACGGGTTAGTCGGTCAGCCTGTGGGGGTCGGAGGTAGTTGATTGTTTTAAATTCGAACAGCCGCTGTTATGGAATCGCACACTGATCTACAGCTAACCTCGAACGAAAAATTGAAAATCAATAAGCTGCAAAGCTGGCACCCTATTAGATAGAGGCTGGCTATGAGGCATAGTACCGTTCTAATTTTCATTTTTTTGTCTGTTTTTTTGCCTTGCGCGAAAGCACAGACCCTGGATACGCTCGTTGATGTTGGCGGCTACAAGCTTCACTTTTCCATTATTCCCGGAAAAGGAATTCCCATATTGTTTGACGCAGGAGGAGGTGACGATGCCACTACCTGGGACGGCATTCTCCGGCCCATTTCTGAAATTACGCATACGACCCTCATCACCTATGACCGCATCGGGTTTGGCAAAAGCGGACTTGATACCAATCAACATGGGATCCTGAAAATGATCGATGGGCTGGAAACAGGTCTTCATAAACTGGGCTATTGGGGAAATATCATGCTCGTTGCCCACTCGCAAGGAGCGATCTATGCGCAGGTCTTTGCTTTTCGCCACCCGGAGTTGGTCAAAGCAGCTGTGATGATCGATGGGACGACTCCCTGTTTTTATAACTTGAGCAGGCTTCAACGATACGGATGATATTCAGGATTGGAAGCGCTGTCACCGCGAATTTGCAAACGGCGCCCCCAATCGCCTCGGCATTACTGCTTACGGGTGCCATCACTATATCTTCCGGGACGACCCGCTGTTAGTGATATCTGCGATAAGTAAAATGTACGCAGGCGCAGGCAATGGGAAGGAAACACTGGAAGTCTTACAACGACTTGCAGATTATGAATTAGTTGGTATCAATGACTTGAAAAAGCTTGACAACGAATACATACATTCCGAAAATGATTTGAATTCCTGGGGATATGAATTTCTTTCAAAAGGTGAATTGGAGAAAGCGCTGACTGTTTTCAAATTAAATGTCCTGCTCAATCCTTCCAGTTGGAATGTGTATGACAGTTATGGGGAAGCGCTGATGCGTAAGGGCGATAAAGTTGAAGCGACCAGGATGTATCGAGAGTCCGTGGCGCTCGATCCGAAAAACGAAAATGGCAAAAAAATGTTAGAAGAGCTCTCGGAACAAGCAGAGGATTTCAGCCAATATAAAAAAGCGCTTTTTATCCGGGGTCAGGATACCTTGCGTTACCGGATTTTATATCCGGAAAACTATAAAAAAGAAAAATCATACCCATTGGTCGTTTTCCTGCACGGCGCGGGTGAAAGGGGAAATGATAATGACGCACAACTCGATCACGGAGGCGGTTTGTTTTTAAGGGACTCCCTGCGAAAGCAATTTCCCGCTATCGTGGTTTTCCCGCAATGCCCCAGGGATAGTTTTTGGTTCAAGTTTACGATAAGCATGGATACAGCAACTGCGTTAGAATGGAATCAGTCATTAAACATTTCCGCGCTTACAACTCCCGAACGGTTGGTAAAATTATTAATGGATAGTCTGGTTGAAAATAAGCTTGCAGATAAAAAAAGAGTT
>DATJMG010000100.1:0-12919 GCA_035508835.1 Puia sp. | reverse complement strand
TTCCACGGGCGCCTCCAAACTAACCGGTCCCGCATCCGGGTTATGGCTGCCCTGGTATACGAGGAAAAAGACCAGCGCACCCTGGCAACCGGCGACCGTCAGCCAGCCGATGACCGGATATTTTTTCAGCCGGATCCCCCGATAGCTATAAGCCCTCGATGCCAGGATGTAGACCAGCGATCCGGCGGCGAAATACCGGCTGATCAGCAGACCCAGCAGCACTGCCAGAATATCCATCCCCAGTGTAATTACGAAGAGTTGTCGGGTAGGCGGCAGCGGATGCTTCAATCCGCCGATAGGGCCACTGTCCCGGTCCATATAGCTGTTATATCCGTTGCTCGCCGGATAGACCAGTACGTGCAGGATCACGAATACAAGCAAAGCCCGGCCCCAGTCCCGCTGCGCGGGATCGACCTGGCTGAGGGCAAACCAGAAGACCGGCATCAGAAAGATCGAGAACGGGAGCCTCAGCAATTGCACGGTCGAACGTTCAATTCTCATCATATTGTTAGGCGACAGCGACTTTATTTGGCATGGTCAGTTGTTCGTACAGGACCTTACCCCAGATCACGATAGCCATGACTGCTTTGATCCCATATGGTCGGATGAAGCCGTTGCGAATGCCCGCGGGAACCAGGTCGGATACCGACATACAGATGAACAGGAAGGCAAGGATCAGCAACACCAGGTCAAACCGGTCGCGGTCCCGCGAAAAACACCAGATCCCGACGCCTGCCATCACGATGATATAGGTAGGCGACTCGGCCTTATGGTTGAAGATCACCATCCAGATCAGCGTAGAGGCAAGATACAACAACCGGTAGGTCACATCCCGGTACAGCCGCCATCGGAGCAGCGGCACCAGGAACAGCACCGCACCGGCAACCGTTACGATATTTTTTGCCGAGGCAAGATGGAACCAGGTTTCCAGCAATCCCATAACCGACAGGCCGATAGAGGCGGAGCGGTCATTCAACAGCAAATGCAGCCAGCTCCGGTACAGAAAAAGTAACTGGGGACCGCTTACGACCAGGAGCGGGCAAACGGCAAATACCGCCATCCACCAGATCGACCAACCTGCCAGCTTCCATTTGCCCGGATACCACAAGTAGAAAATGAAAGCCAGCGCGCCATAGATCTTAATATAGAACGAGAAGACAATGCAAAGGGTTGACAGCAGGTAATTGCGGCGCTCCGCCAATGCAAATCCCGCAACGATCAGTCCGGCCATAAGCCCGTTGCTTTGGGTATTCTGGATGGACAGCAGCATTTCCAGTAAGCAGATCAGCAGGATCCATGCTTTCTTTTTGTCGTCCAGCGCGGGCAGCAGCCGGACGCCGGCGAAGAGGCATAATGAATTGACCAGGTTCCAGAGCAGAAGGCCGATCGGATCGGGCATCCAGGACAATACCCCGAAGCACAGCGCAAACCCGGGACTGTATTTGTACAGGTCCCAATGATCATCCGGGAAGAGTTGATAGATATCCTTTCCCTGGATCAAATGATAAAAAGAGAATTTAAAAATGCGGAAATTATTGTAATCGATATAGGGCCGGCCGCCGGGAACGTAGACTTTTGGGCCGGCCGACAATCCCTGCGCAGCGGCAATTATAGCAATCCCGATATAGGCAATGAGTGCGATCTGAAGACTTTTGGTTTGCCAGGTCCGGAGGAGATTCGCTTTGGTCAGGTTCATAGTATCGTAGTGAAAGTAAGAGCAGGGATTTTATTGGCCATAAGGCGTCATACCCACACAGTCGCAATCCTTTTCTACCGGCACTTGCAGGAGCCTGGCAAAATACCGGTAATGCCCGATCCGGTCTTCCCGGTCCTTCCGCGCGGCCGGCGACTGGGTATGACATTCGACATTGCCGTTGATGATCAGTATAGTCATGCCGAATCCGGGGTGTCGACCCAATCGGCGATCTTCCGCGCCCGGCTGCCATTTCCCTGTCATCACCGCATGACAGGATGGCTCGCTATCGTCCCCCCGCATCCAGAACCACAGGGCTGTTTGGAAAGCGATCACTCCGTTATGGCTCACCAGCTCCGGGTGTGTCAATAGCGGCAAATTCAGCTCGGCGCCCGCCCGGCCGTAATTGTAGGGATAGCTTAGCTGGATCGGCCCGCGGCCGTAGTAGGTCTTTCCCGGAACGGCCTTATAGGGACCGCCGTTGCCGGAATTGTATTGCGTGCAATGTCCGTCGCCGCACCCCAGTTCCTCCGTATAGCAGAGGCCCCAGGCATAGGGTCCGCCCGGTGACCCCGGCCCGCCATTGGTCGTCTCATGCGCGATCTCGGCAAAAAAAGCTGCCAATTCCCGCTTTCGCACGGTCACATCTCCTTCTGCGGCAAATAGGGGAAAACCGGCCGCTGCCTTGATCAGCGCTTCATAACTGTATAGCGGATGATGATGGGGGAAAAAGGTTTCGTATTGCGCCTTCGTCAACAGCGTTGCGAGACCTGCATCTGCCACCGGGCCGGAGGGTAGGCCTGACATCAACAAAAATCCCAACGACAACAGAAGATTGAACCGCATGAACCGCATATCATTGCCCAAATTAGGCAAATTCTACCATTTCTCGTCCCCTTCGCTTTGGTTGATCTTGAAGGAGAAATTTGTCTGCTCGTAAGGCTTGCGTTCTTCGGGCGCTTTGACTTCGCCGTTCCGGCGCAGCGCTGCGGCCTTTTTGGGGTCTTCGTGCCGTTTCGGTTGTTCAAGCCGCTTCGGTTGTTCGTGCCGCTTCGGTTGTTCATGCCGCTTCGGTTCTTCGCGTCGCTTCGGCGCCTCCGGCCGTTTGAGCTCGCCATTCCGTTTGGGTTCGATCGGTCGTTTGACTTCGCCATTCCGCTTCGGCTGTTCGGGCCGCTTCGGTTGTTCCGGACCCTTCGGCTCTTCGGGCCGTTTCGGCTGTTCGGGCCGCTTCACTTCGCCATTCCGCTTCGGCTCTTCCCGCCGTCTTCCCGACGGTTGCTGCCCGCTTTGTCTGCCGCCATTCCTTCCCGCGGGTGCAGGATTGGTTGCTGCGGGTGCACGATAAGCTGCTTCGGGTGCACGATAGGCCAGCCCTCCGACCATCACATGAGGATGATCTTCCACTACCGGGATGTTCCGTGAAATCAGTTTCTGGATATCGCGCAGGTATTCTTTTTCTTCCTGATCACAGAAGGATAGTGCGGTGCCGCTGGCTCCGGCCCTTCCGGTCCTGCCGATCCGGTGGACATAGGTTTCCGGAACATTCGGCAGTTCGAAGTTGATGACATGCGTCAACTCGTCGATGTCGATTCCCCGGGCCGCAATGTCGGTAGCCACCAGGATGCGGGTATGCCGGCTCTTGAAGTTCTCCAGCGCCCGCTGCCGGGCATTCTGGGATTTATTACCGTGGATGGCTTCTGCACGGATTCCCGCACGGACGAGACCCTGCGCGACCTTGTCGGCGCCATGCTTGGTGCGGGTGAAGACAAGCGCGGTAGGAATGGAGCTGTCTTTCAGAATATGCAGCAACAAGGAACGCTTGTCCTTCTTATCGACGAAATACAGCGATTGCTGTACGGTCTCAGCCGTCGTAGATTCCGGAGTGACCTCCACTTTCAGCGGGCTGACCAGGATGGTGTGCGCCAGCTTCTGGATCTCCGGCGGCATAGTGGCGGAGAAGAACAGCGAATGTTTTTTAGCCGGCAGTTTGGTCAGCACTTTCCGGATGTCGTGGATGAAACCCATATCGAGCATCCGGTCTGCCTCATCCAGCACGAAATACCGGAGATGCTGCAAATGGACATACCGCTGATCGATCAGATCGAGCAGCCGGCCCGGTGTGGCAACGAGGACATCCACACCCTTTTGCAGGGCCTGTACCTGCGCATGTTGCGGCACACCGCCAAAGATCACGGTATGCCGGATGCCGGTGAACTTGCCATAAGCTTCAAAACTTTCATCGATCTGGATCGCCAGTTCACGCGTTGGCGTAAGCACCAGCGCCCGGATAGGACGGGACGCACCCTGACGGGTCTCGGCGGAGACACCCGCCGCGTCTTCACACATTAATTGTAATAACGGCAGCGCAAAAGCGGCGGTCTTCCCGGTCCCGGTCTGTGCGCAGCCCAGCAGGTCTTTTCGATTAAGGATGATCGGTATAGCCTGCTCCTGGATAGGCGTAGGGATGGTGTATCCCTCATTATCCAACGCCTTTAGCAAAGGCTCAATAAGATTGAGATGTTTGAACGACAAAATGATAACTATTTTAATTGTAAAAAGCCCATCTACACAGCATTATCCTTCAGGAGTTATAACAGAAGGTTGTCACGAAAGTGGATAGAAAGGAGTATAACGGGCGCAAAGTTAAGGAATTTGAACGATATGATCAACAAAGGAGTCATAAAAAAAGGTGTGACCGGTGATAATCAGGCGTTTGTGAATCCTGATAAGAAAATGAAATTTTTATTAAGAAAATGCGGTCTTTTTAGACCGCATTTCAAGATTCTTCCTATATTTGTTCTCGTTAGCGGTTTTAAACATTCCGATCTCTGGTTAAGGATCCGCTGAAAGCGATAGACCAAGCAAACTATCCGAAGACCTATATCAACTTTTTAAGTTTGGTTGGAACAGCAAGGACACAGTTCTTGAGGGCAGCCTGTTTCTACAGGAGAGCCCAATAGGATAAGGTTTAAAGGGCCGCCTCATTTCTATGAGGCGGCTTTGTTTTTGTCATGGAGGGCTAGAAAAAGCTGACGTAAAATTGGCCCTCTACCTCATAATAGTAGGAGCGTTCCTGCCGTGAGAACCGGATCGGCGCACCCAGTTCCTTCAATACTTTGAGATACTCATAAAGGCTTCGCTCGGAAATACCCATTTTGCGGGCGAATTCAGGCGGCGATCCGGTCTTTTTCCGCCTGATGAATTGGTCGAGCTGCTGTAATAGGTTAAGGTATTGTTTCATAAAAATAAAGTTTCTGATCCCGATAAATTTACTGCAATACCGCTTCCCGCCCATACCCGGGCGCAGAAAAATCAACAGTGTAAGAGATAATACTTGGTTCCCTGCAGTATTAGATCATCATTCGAAGCGGCTCCTCCAGCAGGCTCTTGACCGTTTGCAGGAAGGCCGACCCGGTTGCCCCGTCTACTACCCGATGGTCGCAACTGAGTGTCAGCTTCATGATATTGCCCGGAACAACGGCGCCATTCCTGACGACGGGAACCGCCTGGATGGAGCTTACCGCCAGGATACAGGCATCCGGCGGATTGATGATCGCCGTGAACTCATCTACGCCGAACATCCCCATATTGGAGATGGTGAAGGTGCTTCCTTCCCATTCAGCGGGCTGTAACTTCTTATTCTTCGCACGTTGCGCCAGATCTTTGACTTCAGCGGCGATTTGCGACAAGCTCTTGGTATCGGCAAACCGCACCACCGGCACCAGCAGCCCATCCTCTATCGCTACCGCCACGCCGATGTTGACATGGTGATTGATCCTGATCTTGTCGCCCAGCCAGCTGCTGTTGATCGCAGGATGCTGCTTCAAGGCTACAGCTACTGCTTTCAGTACGATATCATTGAAGGAGATCTTTACCGGCGACACTTCATTCATTTTTACCCGGCTTTCGATCACCTTGTCCATGTCGACCGTCATTGTCACGTAGAAATGGGGGGCGGTGAACTTGCTTTCGGCCAGCCGTTTGGCGATGGCCTTCCGCATCTGTGATACGGGGACCTCTTCGTAGCTCACCTGGCCTGCCGGTGCGGCCGGGGCAGCAGCCGTGCCTGCAGCCGGTTGCGAGGTGGCGGCGGCGGCCGGGGTAAAGCGGTCTACGTCTTTTTTGACGATCCGGCCATTGTCGCCGCTGCCGGGGACCTTACTGATATCGATGCCCTTTTCGGCGGCCAGCTTTTTCGCGAGCGGAGAGGCCTTGATCCGGCCATCGGCGCTGACCGACAGCCCGCTATGCGAGGTTTCCGCAGCGGTCGAAGGTGCTCCCGCCGGAGCCGTCGCCGCCGCCGCGCCTGAAGCCGGCGTTCTGCCTGAAGCCTGCGCCGCCCCTGAAGCCGCCGCGCCTTTATTCTTCGCTGCGGCGACAATCTTGCCCAAGTCTACCTTTTTCTCTTCCCCGATGACGGCCAGCAGATCGTTAACAGCGATCTTTTCGCCTTTCTTCGCCCCGACATATAATAATTTCCCTTCCTTATAGCTTTCCAGCTCCATGGTCGCCTTATCGGTCTCGATATCGGCCAGGATATCCCCCTTTTTGACGGCATCACCCACATTCTTATGCCAGTCGGCGATCACCCCTTCTGTCATGGTATCGCTCAACCGCGGCATCAGGATCACCGACTCCTCTTTGGACAGGTCGAGACCCGGTTCAGCGGCGGCCGGGGCCGGGACTGCCGGTGCGTTCGAGGCCGCAGGCGCGGCCGGTGCAGCGGCCGCAGCATCCTTTCCACCTTTCACCAGGTTGGAGATATCTTCTCCCGGTGCGCCGATAATGGCCAGCAGGTCATTGACCTGGATCTTGCCCCCCTTGTCCGTTCCTGTATATAATAAGGTACCATCTTTATAGCTTTCCAGGTCCATCGTCGCTTTGTCCGTTTCCACTTCTGCCAGCAGGTCGCCCTTTTTGACGGCGTCCCCCACCTTCTTGTGCCAGGCGGCGATCACCCCCTCGGTCATCGTATCACTTAACCGGGGCATTAAAATAACTTCAGCCATAATTCATTATCTTATTTGGAGCCGTGAAATTAAGATATTTTGGGCTAAAAGCGCCCTCCACCTTACGCAACTTTCACATTCCCCGTGCGCTTCAGCACGCCCCAGTGCTGCAGTTCACCTTTCAGCGCCCGTCTGACGGCACGGAAGAGCACCAGCCACGTCAGCCATCGCCAGATCAGGCGCTGCGGGATCAGCCAGATCAGGCGGGATAATTTTTCGCGCTCAAAACAAAATGCCAGCAAGGCCACCAGCAGGTCGACGAGCATAAAGACCAGGTAGTACCCCCCGATCTTGGATGCATTGCCGGTTAATAATCCCACCACCATGAAGAAGTCGGCCAGCGGGATCACGAACGGGATGATGTATTGAAAGATCAGAATATTCGGCAGCGCAGCATAGCCCAGCCACCGGTATCTCCAGTTGAGCAAGGCATCCCGGTTCTTCCAGAATGTCTGCATGACTCCATAGCTCCAGCGGAACCGTTGCTTGAAGAATTGCTTCAGGGTCTCCGGCGCCTCCGTCATGGCTATCGCCGTATTGTCGTTCTCGACGATGTAACCGCAGCGCAGAATGCGGACGGTCAGATCACAGTCCTCCGCCAGCGTATCCGTCGTAAAGCCGCCGGCTTCCTCTATCGCCTTTTTCCGGAACGCCCCGATCGCACCGGGCACCACCGTAATGGCATTGAGGTAGGCAAAAGCCTTGCGATCGAAATTCTGACTGCTGATATATTCGATGGCCTGCCAGCGGGTGAGGAGATTCACCTGGTTGCCCACCTTTACGTTACCCGCTACGGCGCCAACAATACCCTTTCCGGCCGCTTCGCCTTCTCCCGCGGTCGATTTCATCCGGTATTGGTTGTCGCCAAAATGCATGATCAACAGCGACACGGCATTGGGCAGCAGTTTGGTGTCCGCATCGATACAGATGACAAATTCAGCGTCGGAACGGCTGATGCCGTAATTCAGTGCAGATGCCTTTCCGCCATTGGGTTTTGAATAAACCTTGATCTTCGGGTTGTCCCCAAATGCCCGACAGACCCGTTCATAGGTAGCGTCGGTGCTGCCGTCATTGACAAAGATGATCTCGAAATTGGGATAGTCGACTTTCAGCAGGCTTTCAAGCGAACTGACCGCATTGACCTCTTCATTATAGGCAGGAACGATGATGCTCACCAGCGGCGCGCCAACCCCTTCCGGGGTCCACCAGGCCGCCAGTGCATATTTCCGCTCGCGGAAGAACTCTTTGGTAGCGATAAAGGCAATGAACAACACCCGGCTCACCGACAGGATCATGAAGACCACGAATGTCGAGAACAGGATATGGCCGCTCCAATACCCCAACTCTGCAAAATAATAATTGATCTGTAACAAGTAGTAGCCGCTGCCCTTGGGCACCGGCGGCATCATTTCATCCCGCGTCTTCCCGAGGATATCCGCCACCGTGGTGAAATGGAACCCCCGCTTCTGGAAATATTCGATGATCCGCGGCAATGCATCTACCGTTGCCTGCCTGCCTTCGCCGCCGGCATCGTGAAGCAGGATGATATTCCCGCTGAACCCTTGCCTCGTCATCTCATTCTTCAGCCGGATCGTTCGCTCGAAGATACTGTCTGCCGACACCCCCGGCTCCCAGTCCAGCGGGTCGATCGATTCGCCGATATCCAGGTAGTTCCTCTTGCGGGCAATCGCCACCGGTATCAGCTCCTCCCATTTCTCCGGCTCAAAGTCGGCATTGTAAGGGGCCCTGAACATAATCGTGGACCGGCCGGTGATGCACTCGATGAGCAGCCGCGTCGATTCCAGCTCCAGGATGGCCCTGCGCTGACTGACCTTGGCGATATTGGGATGAGTGAAGGTATGGTTGCCGATCTCATGCCCTTCCTTGAACTCCCGTTTGACGATAGGGATATTATTCTCGGCGTTGATACCGACCAAAAAAAAGGCGGCCGGCACATGATATTTACTCAGGATGTCCAGGATCTTCGGCGTGTACTGCGGATCAGGACCGTCATCAAAGGTCAGCACTAATTTCATGGAGTCCGCCGTACCATACTTGCGGGCTACGAACCGGGAAGGAAGGCTGTCATAAGTCTCTTCGCTGATCAGCATTTCCCCGGTATCCACCTCCGGCGTGATCCGGCCGTTGGTCGGCGTAGCGATGATATCCAGCACTTCTCCCGATCCTTCATAGTCCACAAAGTCCGCATTTGACTTGGCATCTACATGGGCGAACGAAGTAAAATCGAAATGGGCCACTGCCGATTTCCGCATATCCTGGTCATAGAAATACCACATCCGCGGGTCCTCGTCGCCGAGTCGCCAGATCGCGGTGCCCGGCAACCCATACTCCGTAGCGAACCGAAGCCCATTGAAGATCGAGGCGGCATCCATGAACTGCACCTGGTGCTGCACATGGTCGTCATCATCATAAACATAGTGGAGGTTGTAGGAGTCATTGTCGAAGTCGATCGTCGCCTCCTGGTCTTTGGCCGTGGACAGCGCCTCCTGGTAGCTGACCGTACGGCAGGACATTTCCTTCCCCAGCCGCCAGTCATATCCATAGGCCGCCAGACAGAGGATCAGCTTTTGAATGGGAATTTTCTGTACCGCCGCATCCACCGCCCCTTCGATCCATTTCTGATGCGCGATCGGCCCGGGCCCCGATTCATCGGAATACTGGTCGTAAGCCATCAAAAAGATATAGTCATTGTACTTTGACAGCTCCTTGAAATTGTAATCGTCGTTGAACGGGATAACGTCCTGGGTCACCAGCAGGTTCTGCGCATGCAGCTGCTCGTAGAGATCTTTCTGGAATTCGACCAACTTCTCATTGTTCGGCTCCTGCAGGTCCTCAAAATCCACATTCACGCCGACGAAATCGTCCTTGTCCAGGATGTGGATCACATCGGAGATCAGCCGCTGCTTTTTCGCCGGATCGTTGATGACGCGGTGGACCGCATCGCCCCGGAATACTTCCTTGTAGTTGTTGGAAAGGATCGGCATGATCTTCACCCCCGACTTTCTCATGACCGCCCAGGCCCGCGGATCGATATCCGTCGTAACGGTATCCGCCGTAGGGTCGAGAAAGATCCACTCGGGGATCACCAGGTTCATCTTGGAGATATATTGTTGCAGGGACAGGAACGACTGGGCATCCCAGTCGACATAGAAGGCCGCCCGGATACCGGTGGGAAACTTGGTAAAGGACCGAAAGCTCGTATCTACCTTTGCCGGAGCGCTCGCAAGGGCGGAATCCCGTTTTTGGCCGGGGAAGGCTCCACGGCTGTACGGCACCTTCTCCTTGATATACTTGCGGAACCCCCCGTATTGCTCGATCAGGCTGTTCTTGAACAGAAAGGTCCGGCCGGTATCCAGCACTTTTTTGTACAACTGGCTTTGTTCCTTGATGCTGGGCAGCGCAGGCGTATAGTTGCGGGAGATCGTGATATAGAGGATGACGACGCCCAGCATGAGAACAAGCAGGAGGATCCGCCCGCCCCATTTCAGCCTTTGCCATCGGCCCGTCGAATTTGTCTGGAAGATCTGTCTTTTTAAAGTAGGTGTCGTGTTACCGTTCATAGATGGTGTTGCCGTTCAAGGATATCAAATCGTTGGCAAAATTCCCGCCAATCGGTTATTTGTCCAAGGAAGAGGAACTGTTTTAACTAAACTATATTATTCAAGGGCCCGCTCAGTAGTCCAGCTCCAGCCTCAGCCGGTCCTTCAGCTCTTTGACCAGCGGATACTGCTCCACGATCTGCATGAACTGTTCCCGCTTGTTCAGCGGTCTTTCTGCGGGATCTTCCGGCTGCGCCTTCTCTTCGACGATCACTGTAAAGCTGATTGCTTTGTTGGCAAAGACCTGTTGCAGGTGATCGGATATCCCGCGTTTCTCCTGCTCGATGAACCGCTGTTCCAGGTTATTATTCGTCGAAACCTCGAAAGTCTGCCTGTCGATGATCCGCAAGGTCGCCAGTTCCAGGCTTTGTACGGCAGGATTCCGGTTCTCCCGCAATGAATCGGCATATTGCTGCCAGGCCCGGTTAAGCGGTTCCATCTCCAGTGCGCAGCTGCTGGCCGATTCCTTATCGCGCGCCCGATCGGCAATTTGCCGGCGGATCTTTGACAAAGAGGTGGATGAGGCGGTAACGGAACCCGGGATCAGTGGCTTCGGCTCCTGCTTTGACGCAGCCGTTTCAACAAGGAGCTTTGCGGCCGCGGCGGGCTTTTCCCGCGGGATCACCGGCTCCATCGCCGGAATATTCCGGAACGATACCGGCCTCAGCGGTTCGGCTGATGCATTTTGCGGCGTCCCCGATATTACCTGCATAGCTTGTGCCAGATAGCTCAGCTTGATCAGGGTCAACTCCACATGCAGCCGTTTGTTGCGGGCAGATCTATAATTGATCTCCGCATCATTCAGCACATTCAGTGCGCTAACCAGGTAAACCGCGTCGACTTTTTTCCCCACGCTCACATACCGGTCCCTGAAGCTTTCCACCGCGTCCAGCAGCGAAGCCACTTTTTCATCCTTACACACCAGCAGGTTGCGGATGAATTCCGCCAACCCGTTCAGCACAAGGTCACCCTCGAACCCTTTCCGGTTGATATCGTCATAGATCAGGAGGGCTTCCGACAGGTCCTGCTGCTGCATCGCGTCCAGGATGCGGAAATAGTAATCGGCATCCAGGATGTTGAGGTGCTCCAGGGTATTCTTGTATGTGAGCTCCCCGTTGGTAAAGCTGACGATCTTGTCCAGGATGCTCAGCGCATCGCGCATGCACCCTTCGCTCTTCTGGGCGATGAGCTGCAACGCGGCTTTTTCTGAATGGATCCCCTCCTTTTTGCCGATCTCCTCCAGGTGCTCTACGGTATCGGCGGCCGTGATGCGCTTGAAATCGAATATCTGACAACGTGACAGAATAGTCGGCAGGATCTTGTGTTTCTCCGTGGTTGCCAGGATAAAGATCGCATAGGACGGCGGCTCTTCCAGCGTTTTCAGGAAGGCGTTGAACGCGGAAGTACTGAGCATATGCACCTCATCGATGATATATACTTTGTATTTGCCTGCCTGGGGCGCAAAACGCACTTGTTCCACCAGCGTCCGGATATCGTCCACCGAGTTGTTGCTGGCCGCATCCAGCTCATGGATATTCAGCGAAGTCCCTTCGTTAAATGATACGCAGGAATGACAACGATTGCAGGCTTCCCCGTCGGGGCGAATGTTCTCACAATTGATGGTTTTGGCCAGGATCCGGGCGCAGGTCGTCTTGCCGACGCCCCGGGGGCCGCAGAACAGGAAGGCATGTGCCAACTGGCCATTTTTTATGGCGTTTTTCAGGGTAGTGGTGATATGTGCCTGACCCACAACGGTCGAAAAATCCTGGGGCCGGTACTTGCGGGCGCTGACGATGAATTTGTCCATTTTAGCAAACCTACCACAAATCCGCAAAACCTCCCGTATGCAAGCCCCCCTTTGCCTATCTTTAATTGAAATTCGAGGTCCTGACAAAAAAGATTGCCAAAAATTTGGAATATTAACGTTGTTAAGTAAATTTGCATTGTAAACATGGGAATACAGGAACGAAAAGAGAAGCAAAAGCTCGAGATCCGGAAGTTGATCCTGGACGCCTCGATCAAACTATTCAGCAACGAAGGTTTCGGCAACGTCACCATCCGCAAGATCGCCGATCTGATCGAATACAGCCCGACTACGGTCTACCTGTACTTCAAGGATAAAGACGAGATCTTTGCTGCTTTGCATGACATCGGGTTTCAGAAGATGACCGAAGCCAACCAGGATTTGGCCACCATCAACAACCCGTTGCTGCGGCTGCATAAGATGGGGGAGAATTATCTTCAGTTTGGCATGGAGAACCCGGAATTCTATAACCTGATGTTTATCATGAACGAACCCATGAAAGTTTTTGACGAGATGGGCTGTGACTGGAATGCCGGCGACGCCGCCCTCAGCGTGTTGAAGGCCACGGTAGCGGAATGTATGGATAAAGGTTATATCGCGAAGGGGGATGCCCAGCTGGTAAGCCTTTCCGTCTGGAGCTTCGTCCACGGGCTTGTCTCCCTGGCCATCCGCGAGCGGTTGGAGAAGTTTGTGCCGCAGCAGGAAATGTTGATGCCGGTGATGAAGGCGTCACTGAACTGGCTGGTGAATAATATCGAGGATACCGGAAACGAGCGCTGATCCACCTTGC
>DATJMG010000099.1:0-13929 GCA_035508835.1 Puia sp. | reverse complement strand
GAACTCCAGCAGCGACCCGGCGAAGAGCGTGTCATCCTCCACGATCAGGAGCACCTTATCGCCGGCCGCCAGGTTCTCGCGGTCATCGGGAATTTCCGGAGGCGCCTCACTCAGGGTGAGCAAGGTGGGAGGATCGGGCTGACCCGGCTGTGCGGTTTCCCAAACGACGCTCCCCGCCATGCTTCCGGCAGTGCTTCCGGCAGTGCTTTCGGCAGTGCTTCCGGCAGCCGTCATCTCTCCCGCCGCCATCTTGAATTGCGGGATCGTCACCTTGAACTCCGAGCCCTCACACGGCTGGCTCGTCAGCGTAATCTCGCCGCCCAGCAACCTCGTCAGCTCCCGGCTGATCGACAGCCCGAGCCCCGTGCCGCCATACTTGCGGCGCGTCGACCCGTCCGCTTGCTGAAAGGCCTCAAAAATAAGCTGATGCTTGTCCTCCGGGATGCCGATACCGGTGTCCCGGACGATCCACTCGATGAAATTGGGATGCGCGGCAGCGGGCCCGACGATCAGCGTCACCGCACCTCTCGAGGTGAACTTGAAGGCATTTGCCAGCAGGTTCTTGAGTACCTGTTCGAGACGCATCTTGTCCGTTTCGATCTGCGGCGGCGTCCCCTCCCGCGTGACAAAATTGAGCTCGAGGTTCTTGTCCCGGGCGATCGGCAGAAAGAGGCCCCGCAAGTCCTCCACGATGTCCGCGACCGGCACGATGGCATGCTCCAGCGGCAGTTTGCCCGCTTCGATCCGGGAAAGGTCGAGGATCTCGTCGATCAGCTGCAGCAGGCCGTGACCGGAATTCTGGATCACCCGGGCATATTCGATCTGATCGGCGGTCAGGTTCTGACTGCCGTTCTCGGAAAGCAGCCGTGACAGCAACAGGATCGAATTGAGCGGCGTCCGCAGCTCGTGCGACATATTGGCCATGAACTCGGACTTATACTTGGTGGTTAGCGTGAGCTCCTCCGCTTTCCGCTGGATCTCCAGGTTGCGGATCAGCACAAGCTGATTCTTTTCTTCCAGCGACCGGCTCCTTTCCTCCAGCTCCTGGTTGGTCTGCAAGAGCTCTTCCTGCTGCACCTTCAGCTCTTCCTCGGAAACCTGGAGTTTTTCCGTCTGGGTTTCCAGTTCCATGTTGAGATGTTCCAGCTCACCATGCTGCGACTGGAGCTCCTCCGTCTGCGCCTGCGTTTCTTCCAGCAGCTCCTGCAGCCGCAGGCGGGTTTCTATGGAATGAATGGCCATACCGATATTGCCGCCGATGCTGCTCAGGAATTCCTGGTCGCGGGGCGTATATTCCTCCATCGATCCCAGTTCGATCACTCCCTTCACCCGCTTCTCATGAAAGAACGGGACTGCAATGATATTCCTGGGCCGTACCTCTCCCGCGGTAAAGCTGACCACCCAGTCGCCGGGATCGACATCCCTGAGCTGCATCTTTTTCCCTTTCAACGCCACCTGTCCGACAATGCCTTCCCCCGTGCGGATCGGCTGCCGGCCGCCGCCTCCGGCCCGGAGCGCATATTGCCCCTGTAAGGTCAGGGTATCGAAGGCCGGGTCCAGCAGATACAGAGCGCCCACCTTGCTGCGGGTATATTCGGAAATAAATTCGATCACATTGGTTACCAGGTTGCGCATATCGGTCTCCCCGACCATTTCGTCATTGAGCCCGGCTATCCCCGTCTGCAGCCATTCTTTATCGGACAGCAGCCCAAACGAATACTCCAGCGACTCGGCCATCTTATTCAGCGCTCCCCCCAGCTCGCCCAGGCTGTCCTGCTGCTCATCCGAGACCCGGGTTCGGTAATCCCCTGCCGAGATCTTGTCCGCAATCCCGCTGATGATATCGATCCGCCGGGAGATAGCCGCATCTTTTTGCTGGAGCTCGGCGTACAAGGCCGAACGCTCCAGGAAGTCATTGTGCACCCGCCAGTAGAAGACCAGGGCGATGAGGATCGACAGCCCGGAAGCCACGATGATCAGGACCGGGGTATGGGACGAATATCTTCGTGCGTCGGCGACACGCGCAGCCAGCAGGTCATGCTCTTCCCGCTGCATATGCTCGAGGATCGCCCGCGCATGCAAACCGTAGGCCCGCGCCCGTTCAAGGTCCTGTGTGCTAAAGATATTATCGGCCTTTTTCTGGTCGACGATCCGGCTGAGGATCAGCAGCGGCTGATCGATCACCGCCCGGAGCTCCGCGATATCCCGTACCCGGCCGGGGTTGTCCGCCGTCATGCCGGCGATGCTGTCGATGATCGCATGCAGCTGATCCAGGGCGCCATTGAGGTCCTGAAGGAACGTGCTGTCACCGGTCAGCAAGTATCCCCGCTGGCCGGACTCGGCATCCCGGAGCACGAACAAAGCGCGGTCCGTCTCGATAATGACCGAATCGGTGTGGTCTACCCATTTGGAAGCTTGCATCTGGTTGACGATACTCGAGTAGGAAGCAATAGCCATGATAACGAGCAACAGTAGCGACAGCCCGAACCCAATCTGGAGATTGCGTAGCAGGCCGGGGCTGGAAACGATGTTCATGGTGGGGTTGTCTTTATGATTCGATGATTGGAACGCTGAAATAGAACTCCGATCCCTGGCCGGGCTCGCTTTCGACCCCGTATTCGCCTTCATGCCGCCGGATGATCTCCGCACAGATATACAGCCCGATACCCAGGCCCTGGAAGCGGTTGGCAGCTTCTTCCACGCGGTAAAATTTACTAAAGATGTCGGCCTGATGCTCTTTGCGGATCCCGATTCCCCGATCCCGGACGCGCACCTCCAGGCGGCGATCCGGCCGCACCTGTGTCTCGATGTCGATCTCCTTGTTCTCGGGCGAATATTTCACTGCATTCGTCAGGTAGTTGATGATCACCTGCTCGATCCGCGTTTCGTCGCCATACAGCTGAATATCCGCGTTGCCGCGGCGTATGATCTGATAGTCCGGATAGGTCTGACGGATCATCTCGACAGCATTGCCCATCGTCGTTTCGAACGGAAAAGGCTTTTTATTGAACTTCAGTTTCCCGCTCTCGATCTTCGACAGATCCAGCAGATCGACGATGAGATTGTCCAATTTCCTGATCTGTACCAAGGTTCGCTCGACATAAAGCCGGGTGGGATCGTCCCCCCCGATGGCGCGGTCCAATAGCTGTACATAAGCTTTGATCGTCGTCAGCGGAGTCTTCAGCTCATGACTGGCGATACTGATGAATTCGTCCTTCCGCTTTACGGCCTGCTTCTGATCGTCGATATCGGTAAACGTCCCTACCCATTTGGTGATCGTGTCGCCCTCCCGGATCGGGATCGCCCTCAGGAGGTAGAACCGGTATTCCTCCTTATCGATCGGGCGGACACGCACTTCCATCTCCAGCGCCTGACCGGAGGCTACGGTCTTTGCCCACTCCCGGGCGAGGTCCGGGTCATCCGGATGCGTACAGGGGAACTCGCGTTTGGAGGCGGAATATTGCAGCCAGTGTTGATTGACGAACTCTATCTTTCCGTCGGCGCCGGTGGTGAAGGCGATCTGCGGGATGGACTCCAGGATCGAATGCAGCTCGCCGGCCCGTTCCTGCAATTCGTCCTGCACCTTTTTACGGAATTCGATCTCCGACCGGAGACTGGCCTGGATGCGGTTCAGCTCACTGTTCTGTTCATACAGGCGATAGAAGGTCTTCACTTTCAACAATAGGATGTCCGGATCGATCGGCTTGGTGATGTAGTCGCTCCCCCCCGACGTATATCCCCTGGTGATGAATTTCTTATCGGTATTGGCGGCAGACAGGAAGATGATCGGGATGTCTCGCGCCTTACTATAGCCGCCGATAGCCTCCGCCACTTCGAAGCCGTCCATGCCGGGCATTTGTACGTCGAGGATGATCAGGGCATAGGATTGCCGGAGGATCTTCTTCAGTGCTTCTTCCCCGTTCAAGGCGGTGTCGGTAGGGAATGAATGGAGCTCCAGGATGGTCTTGAGAGAAAAAATGTTCTCCGGCTTATCATCCACGATAAGTATCATATCCAACAAAAATAAATGATAATGAATAGCCATGAAAGGAAAGGCTGTGGAAGTATTTCTACAATTTTCAGCGCCCGATCACGTGCCAATTTTTTCGTCCGTCTGCTTTCCAGCCTTGGCCGCTGCTGATTTCGTCTGAAATGAACCATCGGAAGCGCCGCTTGACGATTTGGATTGATAATTGGACTTCTAATCCCGTACACAATTTAATTTCGAATGGATCCCGTCCTTAACCGATACCAGCGCGCCAGGATCAAAGTCCGTGAGAAGCGAAGCCAGTGGAAAAGATCCCTGTATAATGCCGGAGACCTCGTCGCTTTCATGGGCCGTTTCTTCCGGGAAGTCTGGAAGCCGCCCTATGAGTGGCGGGAAGTCCTCTACCAGTGTTATCTCGTGGGCTATAAATCTACCTTCCTCATCGGGCTGACGGGCTTTATCATGGGAGTGGTGTTAACTATCCAATCCCGTCCCGCCATGGCGCAATTTGGCGCCATTTCACTGATCCCCGGAATGATCTCCGTCTCGGTCGTGCGTGAGATCGGCCCGGTCATCACGGCGATCATCTGCGCCGGCAAAGCCGGATCGCGCATGGGGGCGGAGCTGGGATCCATGCGTGTTAGCGAGCAGATCGACGCGATGGAAGTCTCCGCCATTAATCCTTACCGGTACCTGGTCGTCACGCGGACCCTTGCCACGACGCTGATGGTCCCGCTGCTGGCCATCTTCGCCGATCTGATCGCGTTATTCGGCGGATACGTGGCCATGAATATCCACGACACGATGACCTTGCAGCATTTTTTCATCAAGGCCATGGCGCACCTGGAATTTATCGATGTCTTCCCGGCGCTGGTCAAGACCTTCTTTTTCGGTTATTTTATCGGGATCATCGGCTGCTATAAAGGATATAATGCCCGCAGAGGGACGGAGAGCGTGGGGATTGCAGCCAATTCCGCCGTTGTAGCCGCCTTGCTGGCGGTATTCGTTATCGATCTGATCGCGGCACAGATCACGGATTTGTTATGAGGGAGAACCAACCATGTTATGAGAGAGAACCAACCATATGAACCCGGGGAACCTGAAAGCCCCTACACCGGAGAAGGCAACCCCGGAGAAGGCAACCCCAACGAAGGCAACCCCCGAGAAGGCAACCCCGGAGAAGGCAACCCCGGAGAAGGCAACCCCGCGGAGGAATGCAGTTCCGCGGAGGCCAGGGAGATCGCCGGCGAGAACCCGGAGGCTCCGACCGGGGACGATGAAGATATCGGGCCGGTAACAGAAAAATCCGAAGCGGAGCTGTTGGCGGAACGGTTGGAACGCCAGGACGTCGCCGATGAGCAGGCCGAATCGATTCGCCGGGCAGAAGAGGAACTCCAGAAGGAACTGGCTAAACAAGGAGCCGAACCGGTAGTGAATATCCGTGGATTGAGGAAAGCCTTCGGGGAGCATGAAGTGCTGCGGGGCGTCGACCTGCATGTCAACAAAGGCGAAAACCTTGTGATACTCGGTAAATCCGGAACCGGAAAGTCCGTGCTGATCAAATGCCTGGTGGGCCTGGAATGGCCGGATGAAGGCGAGATCTGCGTATTCGGGAAGGACGTTTCCAGGCTCAACTATGCGGAGCTGAACGAGTCGCGGCTGCGAACAGGGTTTCTCTTTCAAAACGCCGCCCTTTATGATTCGATGACCGTCAGGGAAAACCTCCTTTTCCCGCTGCGCCAGCACAAGAAGGATATGACCCGGGAAAAGAAGCAGGCCCTCATCATGGAAATGCTGGACAACGTCGGGCTGGCCGAGTCGATGGACCAGCTGCCTTCGCGGCTTTCCGGCGGCCAAAGCAAGCGGATCGGGCTGGCCCGGACCCTGATCCTGCGACCCGAGCTCATGCTCTATGATGAGCCGACGACCGGCCTGGATACCGGCACCGGCAAAGAGATCAGCGAACTGATGATCCGCATGAAGAAGAAATACAATATTTCCTCGATCACGATCACTCACGATATGCCCTGCGCAAAGATGACCGCCGACCGCATTATCATGCTGCGCGAAGGCGTCGTTGTCGCGGAAGGCACCTACGAGGAACTGGAACGATCGGAGGACGAATGGATACGATCATTCTTTCATTAAACAACAAGTTATGCCAAAGGAAAAAAATTATAAATGGAAGCTGGGTCTTTTCTCGATTGCGATGCTGGCGCTGGCGATCGGGGCGATCTATTACATCGGGAAGCAAAAGAACAAATTCGGGTCTACCGTCACGATCAGCGCGCGGTTCAGATCTGTCAGCGGGCTGAAGGCGGGGAGCAATGTGGAGGTTGGGGGGATCGACGTGGGAACGGTCGACGACATTGCGCTCGTCACCGATACGACCGTAGAGGTAAGTATGATCATCCAGAAAGGCGCGGAGCGATTCATCAAAAAGGATGCGAAAGCCAGCATCGGCACCGAAGGCCTCATGGGTGACAAAGTCATCATCCTGGTGCCGGGAACCCCCGATACGCCTGCCGTCCGGAACGGCGATACCCTCGCTTCCCTGCCGCCCATCGAAACGGATGCGATCCTGGCCAGTCTGAAGACCTCCGCAGACAATGCCGCGATGATCACTACCAATCTGGCCGATATTTCCTACCGCATCTCACACGGCAAGGGCGCGCTGGGCAGGCTGCTGCGGGATACGACACTGTCCGCCAATATCAGCTCCACGATGAAGAACCTGAATTCGAGCTCCAGGAAGCTCGACGAGAACATGGAAGCGGCGCAGCATAACTTCCTGCTTCGCGGCTTCTTTAAGAAGAAGGAGCGCGAGAAGAAGAAACAGGAAGAGGAAGAACAGAAGAAGAAAGAAGCACGGCAGCCGAACTGATCATTCCGGCGTCACCCGGCCCGCGGTCACTTCTTAAAGATCAGGTAGACCGCACCGACCAACAGGAAAAATGCCGCCACATGGTTCCATTTGAAGGTAATATTCCTGAAAAAAACAAGCGAGAAGGCCGTGAAGACAACCAGCGTGATCACCTCCTGGATCACCTTCAGCTGTACGAGGCTGAATGGGCCGCCCTCTTCCCGGAAGCCGATGCGGTTGGCCGGCACCTGGAAACAATATTCAAAAAAGGCAACGCCCCAACTGATCAGGATAATGGCGAACAAGGAAGGTTGCCAGGGACTGTTCCTCCCGAAAAATCGCAGATGCCCGTACCAGGCCATCGTCATAAATGAGTTGGAAAGGATCAGGAGCCCAATAGTAGAAAAAACGGATCTCATGTTACTTGCTTTGCGGCAAGGTAACAAAAAATGCGCCCTCCGCCGGCCGGCCCATCCTCGGATCACTGATACTGTCCCTCCCGGTCTCGATCCGGCCGGCATAGCGGGCCTCAAAGCCATCGTGGCCCTTGACGGCAACGCTGAAATCGTACCAGCCCCTGCTGTTGCGGGCCGGTAATATGAGCGACGCCCGGCCGCCTGCCGCCAGCCGCTGTTCCGGGTAAGGCCCGCCGTAGGCGTGATCCACAACCAATACTGTACAGGCATCTCCGTTATTAGCCAGGTGCAGGATACCGTTACCCGAGAACGGATACGCGCCGCCGGACGGCTCATGATCAAACCCGATCCCGATGGCGGGGTCGGCGGCATCACCCCGGAACTCCCTGAAGAAACCGTTTGGCCCGTACACCCGGAGAAAATACCGGCTGCCTTCAAATGCCGTCAGCGGCCAGGTATCTGTGAGGCTGTCGCCGGGTTTTACCCCATAAGCCCAGGTGCGCAATGGCTCCATTTTTTCGGGTTGATCCGCTTTGCCCGGTCGATCCGCTTTGTCCGGTCGATCCACTTTGCCCGGTTGATCCGCGACGGCGTACCGGCCGGGCGCATAGACGTTGAACGGCGCGCCGGCCGTTGAGTCGCCAAAAGGTCTATTGTCATTCGTGAACACAATCTCGAACCGGCTCCTGTCGGCGCTGAGGTGCCCGTCAACCGTCATGCAATACGGCAGCGCACACGAAGGCTTCGTCCCCGATTCCTGGTGCGTGGAAAAGGCCGAATGATGCGGCGCACTGTTGAACCCGGCAATCTCATCCGCGGTAAGGGGTCTGAAGTCACTGGGAAGCGGTTTGAACCGGGCCTTGTGGATGCTTTCCAGGAATGTATCCTTGGCCAGGAAATCGGCGTCAGACATCGTTCCGGTGTGATAGGGGCGAAAGACCGACGTAAGGTCCCCGCACACCAGCCGGCGCCAGCCGGAGATGTTGTCTTCGCGCACCGGCTTGCCCAATTTATGAGAAAGGAATTTTTCCAGGAACTGTAATGTAGAGGTATGATCGAAGACCTGGGAGTTGACCCAGCCGCCGCGGGTCCACGGACTGGCGATGATCAGCGGCACGCGGAAGCCCAGCCCGATGGAGCATTCACGGTCGAATGGCTCAGGAAATCCGTTCCGTTCCTGTTCCTGTGCATAGGTGATGTAGTCCACACGGGTGTCGATCCCGGCGGATACCTTACCCGTACCCTCCTTGTGCGGATTCGGCGCGGTAAACGGCGGGACGTGGTCGAAATAGCCGTCGTTCTCATCATAGGCGAGAATAAAAATGGTTTTCTTCCAGATCTCGGGATTGTGCGTGAGGATATCCATAACCTCCGAAACATACCACGCGCCATACCAGGGCGCGGATGGATGATCCGAGAAATTCTCCGGCGCGCTCAGCCAGGAGACGGTGGGGAGCTTTCCGGAAGCTACGTCCTGCCGGAACTGGTACAGGACATCACCTTGCGGCGCTTTCATGGACCGCTGCACGCCGGCGTCATGATAGGTCAGATCTTCCAGATCCCGATAATGGGGATCGCCGGCATTCGTATCGAAGGCCTTCTTATGCAGCATCTGCTGCTGCGGCGTCAGCCGGTCCAGCGTCAGCCCGGAAGCAAATGCAGGATGAGCATTGATCTTGTCCAGATCCTGCTGCGCCTGCTTCACATTTTTTTGACGGGCGATATCCTTCTCCAGCCGTTCTTTTTCCTGCTTCAGGAATTCCACATGCAGCGGATGCAGCCGGATATTGTATTGCGCGAAGAACTCCAGGGGATTGTCCTGGAAATTCGACAACCAGGCATCTTCCTCCCCTTTGAACCCTGTGTCGATCGCTACTTCATTCTGATAGCATTTCCATGAAACCCCCAGCGCCTCCAGGCGTTCAGGAAAGGTGGCCCATTTCAGCGTTCCATAATCCATATCGTCGTTCCACACATGCGCGCGGGAATTTTCGTGCTGTTCTTCCCGGACCGTGCCCGTCCAGAAATACAACCGGTTCGGGTTAGTACCCGTCAGGGAAGAACAGAAATTCTGGTCGCAGACCGTGAACGCGTCGGCGAGGGCATAATAAAAGGGCAGGTCTTCCCGCGTATGATACCCCATCGTCAGCGGCATATTCGAATATTCGGCAATGCTGTTACGTTTCCATTCCAGCCACTGGTCATATTTACCGTCATTGCGGGAACTGACCTGGTTGGACCAGGAATGCGGCAGCGAGTCCATCCATGTCGCCTTCGTATTCCGGATGTCGAGATGAAAAGGCGCATAGGTCTGTCCTTCTTTATTGGATTGCAGCCAGACGAGATTGCCGTTCGGCAGCTGGATCGCCCGCGGGTCATTGTAACCGCGAACCCCGCGAAGGCTCCCCAGCATATGGTCGAAGGAGCGGTTCTCCTGCATCAGGATGACAATATGTTCGGCGTCCTGCCAGGTGCTGCCTTCCGGCGGAGCAATGGCGAGGGCGCGGCGGATCGTCTCGGGAAAGAGTTGGGCGACTCCGGCGGCACCGGTCAGCAGCGCGGACTTCTTGAGGAATTCTCGTCTGGTATCAGGCATAATTGATCGGGTCTTGAGAGACCAAATCTAACCCGGAATGCGGACCCAAAACATTATGAAATGATTAAAACCCGTGTAAGAGATACGACACGACGCATAGCGCCGCGAACGCGAGTACGGTGTAAAGAAAACTCCGGCCGAGGCCCTTGGTCCGTTCGTGCAGCAGCGGCGAATCGAACGCTTCGTTCTTGGAAAGGCAATTTGTGTTCATAACCATTTTTTTAATTCGTCCATTCAAATGTATCTATGTATCAACCCTTTAAAAAGACCCGGCGGGCCCGGATCGATAACTATCGTCCTAAAGATAGGAAAATATTCAAAGATTTCAATGGATAAATAGATTTTTTTGGGGGGCGCCCAAAAAGTTACTTTTTCAGCCCCTGCAGGAAGCCGATAAAGTCATCAATGACCTCATTGTTCATGGTATACTTGATATTCCGCCCTTCTTTTTCCGGAAGGATGATGGCCGTTTCGGTCAGTTGTTTGAGATGATGGCAGATTGAAGGCTGTGCGAGGTTGATGTTGTCATAGAGGTCTACGCAGTACAGCCAATCATTCTTTTTTTTGATTTCGCTGAGGATTTTCAGCCTCGTTGGATCGGAGAGCGCTTTGGAGATCTTCTCCGCGGTTTTGGTGTCCATCTGGGCCATATAGCAAGAATTTACATGTAAGTTAAGAATAAGTTTTGGTTTAACTTGCGATCATGAACTTCCATCTTACCCAGATTCCCGAGCGGACAACCCGGCCCCGGTCTTACGGCCTGACGATGGTCTATGACAAGGGACTGAGCGTCATGGAGGCGAAGCACCTCATATCAGGCGCCGGCCCGCATATCGATCTGGTCAAACTGGCCTTTGGGACCGCGTTGTTCACCGGCGGGCTTCGTGAAAAGATCAGGTTGTTCCAGGATGCCGGCATCCCCGTGTTCTTTGGCGGTCTTCTGTTCGAAGCCTATGTGATACGCGGCCAGTTTGACGATTATCTCGACCTGTTGAAAGACTACGGCATCTCGCATCTCGAAGTATCGGATGGGTCTATCGATATCACCCACGCCGAAAAATGCGGTTATATCGAAAAGCTGGCCAAATACGGTACTGTTCTGAGCGAGATCGGGTCAAAGGACAAGGACCGGGAGCATATCACCCCACCCTATCAATGGATAAGATTAATGCAGGCGGAACTGAACGCCGGCTCCGGCTATATTGTGGCCGAAGCCCGGGAAGCCGGTACCGTCGGGATCTACCGGGATTCGGGCGAAGTGCGTGAAGGGCTGGTGCAGGAGATCCTGACAAAAATCCCCGCCGAAAAGATCTTGTGGGAAGCGCCCCGGAAGGATCAGCAGCTCTATTTCCTTACCCTGATCGGCGCAAACGCCAACCTCGGCAATATTACCCCTTCGGAAGTCGTCGCACTGGAAGCCATGCGGCTTGGGCTGCGTGGCGACAGCTTCCATCTGTACCTGGAAAAAACCAATTGACCGGGAACTGACCCGCAGTTTATCCCCGGTGAATTACGACCGATTTTTATGGCCGCATTCCCTTTTCAATCTTCGCCTTATCGAGCGATTGAAACTCAGGCTGCTGCAGAAGCCGCGCCTTATCCCGGAACCCACAGTTGTCCGCCTTAAGCAGATCCGCTTCCGCGATACCCTCTTTTCCTTCCCGCGCGTTCAGGATCGCCGAGAAATACCAGGCCTCGCTATTGGTCGGGTCGGCCAGCTTATACAGCTCGACGAAATGCCGTGCATTCACATTGTCATTTGCCGTGATCAGCTGGTTGCTGATCGAATAGAATGCCAAGGACAGGTAAGCCAGCAGCCGCTGATACATCTGTGCCTCTCCCGTGTGTCCCGCTGACTTTGCCTCCAGGTCATGGATAGTGGAGGTCCAATAGGTGTCGTCCGCCTGCTGAAAATGCTGCATATATTCGGCCTTCGTATTCTGTTCCTGCGTCAGAAGGTCCTGCTGAGCCTGCCGCTGGCTGAGGTAGAGGGGGTTGGTCCCCAGTGCCGCCGCCTGCTGCCGGAAAAATGTTACCTGGCGGCTAAGTCCATCCAGATCGGCAATCGATAAATTGCATTCCTGCGCGGCCTTGAGGAGTTGGCTGGTCAATTGATAGGCGCGAAGGCGCTTTTTGCTGCCTTCAATATAAGTAATGATCGCCTGATTGTCTTTGGGGATCAGTCCGGCCCGCATCGCGTCGAACTGGAGTCCCGCGAACGCAAGCCCCATCGTATTGACCGGCGCCCATTCGTGTTTGCCATCAAAGAGGATAAGCCGGTGGCGGGTGTGTGTCTTGTCCAGCGCGTTGTTGACTGCTACGAGCTCCGTCAGGTTCATATCGCCCTGACCCGCAATAGCCGTGAAGCTGAAGGAAAAATCACCCGCGGAAACTCCGTCGGGCAGCCCCGCCCCGCCCGCAATCACCCCGGTAATCCCCGGATGCTGGATAGCGATATAACTGGCCACTTTTGCCCCACCCGAGAATCCGGCCGTATACACGCGGCGGCTGTCTATCTTCAACCGGCTCCGGGTATCCGCAGCCAGGTGCTGCCAGATCGTCTCCGTCGTTGCCCAGTCATTTCCATTCCTGGAGTTGTTGCTGCCCACGAGGATAAAACCATACGCATCCGCCAACGCTTTGTACTTCCGGACCGGGAAGATCCCCGAACCATGCGGGTCGAAGCAATAGACGACCGGCAGGGCCGCCTTCATCCCCCGGGGCGGAACGTAGAGCGCGTAGGATTCAGCGGGATCGGCCGAACAGCGGACACTGTCGGTGACTTGCGCCCGCGATAACAGGGCAATGGAACAAAGGATCCCTGACAACAGGATAATTTTCCCTGACAACAGGATATTTTTCATAAGTACTTCAAATGTAAGTCATCATACATCAAATGCAGCCTTAAATTTTCAGCGAATGGATATACGCTGCGCTGGGCTCGAAGGTCTCGAAATTCATTTCCACAAAATAATTCTTCACGCCGCCGATCTTTGCCGTTCGAAAAAATTCTTTCCAGTCGATCATCCCCTGCCCGATCGGAACATATTTCTTATCGGCCGACCAGTCGGAAAGGTGAGAGGAAATAAAGCGGCCGGGATATTTGGTGAAATATGTGGAGGCCTTATAGCCCAGCGTGATCACCTCCGTCTGGAACTGCATCTTCACCAGCGCCGGATCGAATGCCGACATCAGCGCGTCATAGATCAGCTCGCCGTCAAGCACATGGAATTCCATTGAATGGTTGTGGAACCCCGTGGCCATTCCCGCCGCCTTGATCTTTTCAGCGACCTTGTTCAACTGTTCCGCATTTTTCTTATAATCGTCCAGGGTGGGGTTATTCTGCAGCCAGAAGGTGGAGCAGATCATCTGCGAAAGTCCCAGCCCCTGCGCGAATGCAATCCGGTCATCCAGGTGGTCCTTCAAACCTCCCCACCCGAAATGACAGCTGGGGCAGATCAGGCCGGTATCGGTGATCATGCTTTTCAGGTCGGCCGGCTTCGTACCCACCAGGGAACCGAACCCGATATCTTTGTAGTCGTCAGGCGAACACATTTCTACAAGATCATAGCCAAAACCACGCATCGTTTTCAGGGTGCCTGTAAAATCCTTGGCCAGGCGGTCCCGGATCGGAAAGGTCTGGAATCCAAGTGGGATGTCGATATAATTTCCCGTCAGCGCTGCGGCAGCGGAACGATAAAAGGCCAACGCGGCTGCCGCGCTTATGGCGGTTCTGGTGAATTGTCTGCGGTCCATGATCGTTTTTTAGATGGTCTCGAGATCCCATCCCGGCCGGTACTCGCGGGAAAGGTATTTATTGGCGTCTGAATTGTTGGTGATAGTGCGGTTGGCGGCGTCATAGTGCAGTGCGGTGCGGGCGCGAAGGGCGACCGAGTAGAGGTTGATGGCCTCTGTGATGTCCTCTGCTTCGCGGAAGGAGCCGGTATATTGCTGACCGCTTTTTATCGCATCGAAAAAGGTCTGGATGGCGGCAGTGTACCTGTCCACCTCGCTCTGGTGCGGCTCAGGCGGAGCGCTTTCCATATGCGTTCCGGAGAGGATCTGC
>DATJMG010000098.1:0-25578 GCA_035508835.1 Puia sp. | reverse complement strand
CGGCGACAACTCATAGGACCCCAGCCCCACCGTCCGGCCTACCGGCAAGCGGAACCGCCGTCATCGAGATCGACGACCTCTGCAAGTCGTTTGGTGACAACCACGTGTTACAGCATTTTCACCTCAAAGTAGGAAAGGAGGAAAATGTCGTCATCCTGGGGAAGTCCGGAGTGGGCAAATCGGTGCTGATCAAATGTATCATCGGGCTCTTAAAAGCCGATAGCGGCATTATCCGGGTATTCGGCGAGAACATTCCCGACCTCGACCACGACGCATTGGACCGGGTCAGAGCCCGGGTCGGCTTTCTTTTCCAAAGCAACGCACTCTACGATTCGATGACGGTGCGGGCCAACCTGGAATTCCCGCTGCGTCGGCACTGGATCTCGCTGAAGCAATCCGAAGTCGATTCCATGGTGATGGAAGTCCTTGAGAATGTCGGCCTGGCAAACACCGTGGACATGATGCCGGAAGAACTGTCGGGCGGGATGCGAAAACGCATCGCGCTCGCCCGGACGCTGATCCTCAAACCCGAAATCATCCTGTATGACGAGCCGACGACGGGCCTCGATCCGGTGACGGGGCGGGAGATCAGCATGCTGATCAAGGAGATGCAAAAGAAATATCATTCGGCATCGATCATCATTTCCCATGACATGCACTGTGTCCGGCTGACGGCCGACCGGGTCGTGCTGATGATCGACGGAAAGAATTACGCGGAAGGCACGCTGGACCGCATTTCTGCTTCCACGGATCCCATCATTCATCAATTTTTTGAATAAACCTCTTTATTATGCCCCGACAATACAGCAGCAATATCAAACTTGGCGCACTCGTGATCTCGGGACTGGTCATCTTTATCTTTACCTTATACGTGATCGGGAAGAATGAGAATTTCTTCGGCAGCAGTTTTGAGCTTCGGGTTCGCTTCTCCAATGTCAGCGGTTTGATAGCAGGCGACAATATCCGGTTTGCAGGCATCCAGGCCGGCACCGTCAAAAAAATAGCGGTGATCGATGACTCGACGATCGAAGTCACCATGACGGTAGAGGAGAAAATGCAGCCTTATATCCGGAAGAATGCACAGGCGGCTATCGGCACCGAAGGATTGATGGGGAATAAGGTCGTCAATATCCTCCCCGTTCCCGGTAACGCGCCGCTCGTGACAGCAGGCGATCTGTTGGGAACAAAGCCGGCCTCCGGCACGGACGAGCTGCTGACCAGCCTGGCCCGAACCGGCAATAATATCGAACAGATCTCCGAAGACCTCAAAAGTACCATCCGCCGGGTCAATAATAGTACCGCCCTATGGACGACCCTCAATGATGAAGGTCTTTCGCGGCAAATAAAGATCACCCTCGACAATATCCGCCAGGCCAGCGAACACGCCAACAGGATGACTGCCGACCTGCAGTCGGTTATGGCGGACATGAAGGCCGGAAAAGGCGCCGCCGGGCTGCTCTTGCGGGATACCACACTGGCCGGCAACCTCGCCCGGGCCGTAGAGCACGTCAGAGCCGCGGGCGAAAAGACCGATCAGCTCACAGATGAGCTGAACCGAACCATTGCCGATATCCACCGCCAAATCGATGACGGTCACGGAACAATACATTCCCTGCTCCAGGATCCGGCGTTGGCCGAAAAGCTGAATGCAACGATAGACAATATCCGGCAGGGATCGGAAGCCTTCAGCCAGGATATGGAAGCGTTGAAACATAATTTTTTGCTTCGGGGATATTTCCGCAAGCAGGAGCGGCAGGCAAAATCCGGGCAAAATGAATAGAGATAGACTCCCGCCCGGAGGTTTGATTAATTTGTATTAGCTTTATTCAAGCTTGCTATATGACCCATAAACGAATCCCCGTCTATGACATTTCCGATTACCAATACAGCTCGGACAATCTGAATCCGTCCCTATCGCCCGGGCACGATATTTTCTGTATTGATAATCAATGAACATTGAAGTCGAATCCATGAATAGGCAACCACGGTTTAAAGATAAAATAGTCGTCATTACCGGAGCTACCGGCGGTGTCGGCCGCGCCACCGCCCGGGCCTTTGCCCGCGAAGGCGCGCGAATTGCCCTCCTGGCGCGCGGTCAGGAACAGCTGACCGCCACCCGCGACGAGATCGAACGCCTCGGCGGCCACGCAATAAGCATTCCCACCGACGTGGCAGACTCCGCACAGGTCGAAGCCGCGGCGGAACGGACAGAGCAGGAGCTCGGCCCCATCGACATCTGGGTTAACAATGCCATGACCAGCGTTTTCGCGCCGATCAAAGAGATCACACCCGAGGAATTTCACCGCGTGACGGAAGTCACCTATCTCGGACAGGTCTACGGCACCATGGCGGCACTCCGCCGGATGCTGCCGCGCAACCGCGGCTCGATCATCCTGGTGGGCTCGGCACTGGCCTATCGCGGCATTCCGCTGCAGTCAGCCTACTGTGGCGCCAAACACGGGATCGAAGGCTTCTACGATTCGCTGCGCTGCGAGCTGCTGCATGACCATAGTGCGGTCCGGACCTGTATGGTCCAACTGCCCGCCATGAATACAACCCAATTCGGCTGGAGCCTGAGCAAACTGCCCCGCAAACCAAAGCCGATGGGGAAGATCTACCAGCCCGAAGTGGCAGCCGAGGCCATTCTCTTCGCGGCTATCCATAACCGTCGCAGCATTTGGGTGGGCGCATCGACCTATAAGGCCATCATCGGGAACAAACTATCCCCCGCCTTTGCCGATCACGAGCTGGCCCGGACGGCCTACGACGGCCAGCAGACACCCGAACCGATCTCGCCGGACCGGCAGAACAACCTCTGGCAGCCCGTTGCCGAAGACCGCGGCGTACATGGCGACTTCACCTCCCGGTCGGCCAACCACAGCATCACCCTCTGGGCCGCACGGCATCGCAGCTTGATCGCAGCGGTGGCCGGGGTTGCCGCCATTACCGGGGTCGCGGCGCTATCTGCTCTGCTTCCGCACCGTAAAAGATAGCCGTCACAAATACCGGTCGAGATAGCCATCACAAATACCGGTCGCGCGTATGCACGGGCATATCGAAGACCTTTTTCATCCGGAGGGAAACCGCGAGCTTGAGATATTCCGCCTGCGCCCACGTCAAAGGCATCGCGGACCCCGTATACTTGCCGCGAATAAGCCCCTTCTCCGGCAGATCCGCAGCATCCCATACCTGCTCGGGCAGGAACCCCTGGTGACTGAATCCCTCCATCGCCCGGAATAACTTTTTTGCCTGCTTCAGGTTTCCCGCCGCCAACTCATAATGCGCCCGTTCGCCCGTCAGCAAAGGCCAACACCGGCCCCTTCCCCCCCTTCCGGTCGAAATAAACGGCTGCCCGTCATCATCCTCCCCATAACCGTCATGGGTAAACCTCCGCCAGCAAGGCCCCGCCGGTAATTCGAACCGCAACTCCCCATCGACAACCCGGATCGTATGGAGGATCCGCGGATCATCCGCCCGCCGCAGCCCGAACCGCACCAATGCCAGCGCATCCCCGCTTACCACTTCGCCGATCGGCACTTGCGCGCCATCCGGATGATGCCTGACCGCCAGCTGCTGGTCTTTGACCTCCTGCACGGGCGCGAGAAAGGGATTGATCCGGCAATAATAACCTTCGACCCCATACCGTTTTGCCGTTTCAGTCCCGCGCACATACGTCCAGGTCTCGACCTGCGCATTCCATTCATCCGCCACCCGCCGGCAGAGCGCGGCATAGTCCACATCCGACAAAGCCTCGAACATCGCTCCTGCCGCGACCAACGCCGCGACCTCCGTGGCCAGCGTGAACGGCGATAACCCGGCCTGCTGTTCCCACCGGTCCTGCTCCGTCATCGGCCCATGCCTCAGGATGAAATCGACGGCCTGTCTCAACCCCGGACCATACCGCCGCCACCGGTCCCCGTCGAGCAGTTTCCGCCGGTTACAGGAATCGAGCAGCAGGATCGGCAGCGCCACCTGGTCAAGCTGTAACCCGGTCAAACCCGGCTGGCCGTCGAGCCACATATTCTGACTCCATTTGCCGTCCGCGTCCTGGGTGGTAAAAAGATAATTCAGGATCCGCAGTGCATCCTTCTTCGCACCCAGCGCCAGGAAACCCCAGGCACTTTCAACCAGGTCGCGCGGCCACACGAGGTGGTAGCCCATCCCGTCGTTGATCCCTCTCGCTTCCCCCCAGGGGATCGACAAACTGGCAATGATCCCGCCGGGATAGCGGCGGCTTTCGCCGATCCTTAGCGCGGCGGCACTTTCACGCAAATAGTTACCCCTGATCACCTTCTTCCGGGCTTTGCCCCATAATCGCTTTTGCCACGATACCCATTCATCGATATACCGCTCTTTTACAGCCGGCAATCCAGCCAATAGAGAGGATCGCACCTGATGGGCCGCATCATCGGCCGTATGCCCAAAACCAATCGCCAGCACAAATTCTTCCCCCACCGCCGGAGCCGCACAAACCTGCACGTTACCCGGGCCGGCATAGTCATAATGCTCCGTCAGCCGGCTATGCGCCCGCAAGTCCGTTAGCCCGTCCGAGCTGCCGATATAGCCGACAGTTACCTCCGACCATCCCGGATCGCACGCCATCGCCAATACCAAACCGCCGCCCGACGCAAAAACCATCTTCATTCCCTTGTAATCGTCCACCCAGGCTGCATTCTCTTCGCCCTTGTTCTGTAAGTGAGGAGTTAGATGGATATACAGGGAAAATTTCTCCCGACCGTTTTTTTGCCCTTCAAACCTGACCTCCTGTAACACCGTATCCCGCTCAGGGTCGGTCAAAATGGTCTTTCGGATTCGGTACCGGCCGCCCATGTCGACATTCTCCAGTTCATACATTGGCACTCCCGGCCGTACCATTCCCCCAAGGTGCCGGGAGTCGGTCCGCTCATCCCACAACAAACCGGTATCATCGATGACAACAATCCCGCAACCCCGGATACAGGCAGTGTCCTCCCGCGGAAAATATACCTCATTCAAAATTCCCTTACCCAGCGTAAAACTTACCTCCGATCCCGCATTCAGCGCGCGCCCGATACCGGTCTTGGCGCCCGAAGTCCACGCAGAGAACTGCCCCGGCCCTCCGGGCGCCGCCTTTTTTGCCTTGTCCATATCATTTTAATTCAATGAGCGGTACGCCGCCGGCCGGCACCAGCGTTGCCTGACCCTGACGCAACGCGATCCGTACAACCTCCGCCGTATGCAACGGCTTCCGCCCCGTCTGCTGCATAATTTGCTCCCGGCAGCTGAACCCGTCGGCTATAATGATGGTATTGCGCGAGGCGTTCCGCACGGCCGGCAAAATAACCAACTCCCCAACCTGTACGCTGACGTCATAATGTTCTCCTTTCTCATAGCCGAAAGATCCCGCCATTCCGCAACACCCTGAATCGACGATCTTAAAATCCAGTTTCATCTTCTTGAATAGCTCCTTTTCCGCGTCCATTTTCATAATGGCTTTCTGATGACAATGGCCATGAACGATCGCCTCATGCGACAGGGTAGGGGGCCGGAACCGCGGCGCCTTTTTCTGCAGGAACTCCGCGAGCGTGAATGTCTGCGTCTTTAACCGCACCGCATCCTCATCCGCGGGGAACAGATTGGTCAGCTCATCCCGGAAAACCGCCACACAACTGGGCTCCAGACCTACCACCGGTATGCCGTTCCTGATCTCCTCGCGGAGCTCGTCCAATATCCGGCGCAAGAGCCGCTTTGCCGTATCCAGCATTCCATAATCGTATAACGGCCGGCCGCAACACAACGAAGCCTTCGGCACGACAACCCGGAAGCCCGCCGCCTCGAGGACTTCCACGGCCGCACTCAGCGTGTCGGGGAAAAAATAGTTATTGAACGTGTCCGCCCACAGGATCACCGGCTGTCCCACAAACTGCGTTGGCCGCCCCTTGAAGAACCTGTGCCTGAACGTCTCCGGCGCAAATGCCGGGATTTTGCGCCGCGGATCGGCCCCCGTCAACCATTTCGAAAACCCGGCGAACGCCCGGGACTGGGTAAAGAAATTCGCTACCCGCGGCGCAACCGACGCGAGCCTTGCCCAGCGATAGATCAGCCCGAACGCATAAGCGGACCGCGGCCGCAACCTCCCCTTATAATGATGCGAAAGGAACTCGGATTTGTAGGTCGCCATATCCACATTCACCGGGCAATCGCCTTTACACCCCTTACAGGAGAGACAAAGATCCAACGCATGCTTCACCCGTTTGTCCCTCCACCCCTTGACCACATCACCCATCAGCATCTCATACAGCAACCTCGCCCGGCCCCGCGTCGAATGCTCTTCCTCCTTCGTCACCCGGTAACTTGGACACATGGTTCCTTCGTTCGCCCGGCGGCATTCGCCGATCCCTACACAGCGCATCATCGCCCGGCTGAACCGGTTCGTATCATCGGGATAATGGAAATGGGTCGCCGGCTCCAACGGATGATATTGGGCCCCCGTCCGGAGATTGCGAAGCTGACCGTACGGTTCCGTGATCTTCCCCGGATTCATCCGCCAGTCCGGGTCCCAGATGGCCTTAAACTCGCGGAAGGCCTGCACCAGCTCGGGTCCATACATGAATTCGAGCAGATCGGCTTTCGATTGACCGTCACCGTGCTCGCCCGAAATGCTCCCGCCAAAGCTGACCACCAGCCGCGCCGCTTCCTCCGTAAACCGTTTGTATTCATCCAACCCCTCCGGCGTCATCAGGTCGAACGGCGCCCGGCAATGCACGCAACCCTGCCCAAAATGTCCATATATCGGGATATCCCACCCGTATTTCTTAAACAGATCCCGCAAAGCCACCAGGTAATCGGCGATCTTTTCGGGCGGTACCGCCGAATCCTCCCAGCCCGGTTCCGTGATCGGCTCTCCGGGGACCCAAGCGGTGGCGCCAAGCCCCGATTCCCTGACCTTCCATATCATCTCCTCCTGCTCCGGATCGTCAAAAAGACTCATCGCCGGCGGATCCTTGTGTACCTTCAGCTTGGCCATCATCTCCCGGGCGATCCGGTCGGACTCCGCCTTGCTCCCGCCGCCGAATTCCACCAACAAAAAGGCATGTCCCTCGGGCAGCAATTTGAGGTTCTTCGTGTGATAGCCCTTCTTTTCCATATTTTGGATCAGCAGATCATCGATCCCTTCCAACCCGATCGGCTTAAACGCCATAATCTCCATCACATGCTTGCCGCTGTCATATAAATCCGGATATCCCAGCACCACCAATGTCCGCGCCCGGGGCGTCGGCATCAGCTTCAACGTCGCCGACAAGATCGTTACACAGGTGCTTTCCGAACCGATCAGCGCACTCGCTACATTAAAACCATTTTCCGGCAACAGGTCGATCAGGTTGTACCCCGAGACCCGCCTGGGGATCTTCGGGAATCGCTGGCGGATCTGATCGGCATATTTGTCGACAAGCGCCTTGAGCTGCTGATAGATCTCCGCTTTCCTGCCGCCTTCCGCGACGATACGCTCAAATTCCGCGTCGGAAGTGGGGCCAACCGTCATTTTAACCCCGTCGTACGTCAGCACCTCCATGCTAAGGGTATTGTTTTCCATCTTGGGCCCATACCCATAGTTCGCCGACATGATGCTATGCGTTCCGCAGGAATTATTGCCGAGCATTCCGCCAAGCGTGCAGTGATTGTGTGTCGATGGATCGGGCCCAAAAGTCAATCCATGCTCCTCGGTATACCCTCTCATCTGATCGAGAACAATGCCCGGCTGGACCGTGACGGTTTTTGCCTCCTTGTCGAACGCGAGCACCTGGTTATAATATTTGGAAAGATCCATGACCACCGCAACATTGCAGGTCTGACCCGCCAGCGACGTGCCGCCGCCGCGGCTGACCACCGGCGCTTTATAAGAGTGACAGATCGCCACCGTCTTTATAATGTCTTCTTCCGTCTTCGGCAGCACAACCCCGAGCGGTATCTGCCGGTAACTACCCGAGTCGGTACTGTACGTGGCTTTGGCCCCTGCATCGAAGCGCACCTCACCCGAAATATATGTTTTGAGCTCGTGTTCCAACCCTTCGGCATCCACGCCGGAAGATTGCGGCGTGACGTATCTTGTATCGTAATATTGACCGTTGTAAAAGAGTTCGTACTTGTTGTGACTTTGGGGATGAGGACGATTTTGATCTTCCATGACGCGAAGTTTCCCTACAACACGGAAAAACTATGCCACGCGGTAACGCTCCACCTCCTTCTCCCGCAAGACCAACCCGAGACCGGGCGTCCCGATGTCAGGAAAAAGATGCCCCTGCCGCAGCAATCCACCGCCCTCGAAAAAGATCCCTTCGATCCGCACATGATCATGAAAATACTCGGCGATCGAAAAAGCCGGCAGCGATAACGCCGGATGCAGATGTACAGCCGGGGCGCAATGCGACGAAAAGGGAATGTGGAACGCCTCCGCCAGGCACCCCGCCTTCAAAAAACCCGTGATCCCCCCGCACCGTGTCGCATCGGCCTGTAAGACATCCACCGCTTCCGCCGCCAAAAGATCCCGGAAATCCGTGAGCCGGTACCCATATTCCCCCGCCACTACCCGCATTCCTGCGGGCATGCGCCGCCTGATCTCCCGCAACTGGCGCGCCTCCGCAGCCACCACCGGCTCCTCGAGCCACGTGACCCCCAACTCCGAAAAAGCTGCCGCCGCCTGCACCGCCTGGCTATCCGACCAGGCCCCGTTCGCATCTACAAAAAGCCCTGTCTCCCCGCCGATCGCATCCCGTGCAACGCGTACCCTTCGCAGATCCGCCCCCGGATCCCGCCCCACCTTCATCTTGACCGCGGAGATACCTTGCTCTGCCCATCCGCCCAACTGATCCGTCAACTCCTGATCGCTATAAGAAGTGAATCCCCCGCTTCCATACACCGCGATGCTTTCCCGCGCCTGGCCGAGCAACCGGCACAAGGACAACCCCAGCAGCTTCGCCTTCAGGTCCCATAACGCGATGTCCACCGCCGAAACCGCCATCATCGCCAAACCGCATTGCCCGTTATTTCGGATCTGATCCACCATCACCGTTTGAATAGCCGGCACCTCCATCGCATCCCTGCCCCTGACCACCGGTTCCAGCAGCGATTGGATGACGGAGACCAGACTGGCATGCCCATAGGTATACCCCAACCCTTCCACCCGGTCCGCTCCGGCCCGGACCAGGATCATCGTCGTCTCTTTCCACGCCAGCGTCCCGTCCGATTCCGGTTTGTCCGTAGGGATCGTATAGGCCCGGACATCCAGCTGGTCGATCGCCGTTGTCATGAGTGGTGCGGAAGGAAGTTTTCGACCACTTCTTTATAAGTGTCTTTGATGATATCCCAGGTATTGGTATCCCCTTTAAACAACGCCGAGGTGAAATTTTTTGCCTGCTTGAGCGTGATATGCGGAGGCAGCGGCGGAACACTCGGATCGCTCAGGACGTCCAGCACCACCGGACGGCTGGCGGTAAATGCCTGCTCTAAAGCCGGCCCGATCTCGTCCTCCTTCTCCACGCGGATCCCTTCCAGCCCCAGCAACCGGGCGTATTCCGCATAATTCAATTCCGGAAGGTCCTGCGAGGCGTCGAATTTCGGATCGCCGACCATTACCCGCTGCTCCCAGGTGACCATATTGAGATCCTGGTTGTTCAGCACAACAATGAGCAGGCGGGGATCGGCCCAGCGTTTATAATATTTCGCGATCGTGATCAATTCATTGATCCCCATCATCTGCATCGCGCCATCCCCGACCAGCGCGATCGGTACCCGGTCCGGATAAGCAAACTTTGCCGCGATCGCATAGGGAACACCCGGACACATCGTCGCCAGGTTCCCCGATAACGATGCCATCATTCCATGTCTGATCTTGAGGTCCATCGCAAACCAGGTGGCAATACTCCCCGAATCGGCCGTCAGGATACACCGGTCGGGCAGGAGGGGAGACAGTTCCCAGAAGAACCGCTGCGGATTGATCGGATTGGCGCTTTCCATGGCCCTGGCTTCCAGCAGCTTCCACCACCGGCTGATCTCCGATTCGATCTTTTGCCGCCAGCTTCTGTCGGATTTTTGCTTCAGCAGCGGCAGCAAAGCCCGGAGCGTCGCCCGGCTATCCCCCTGCAAATTCACATCCGTCGGGTACCGCAGCCCCAGCATCCGTCCATCGATATCGATCTGTACCGCCTTTACCTTGCCTTCCTTTGGCAGGAACTCCGAATACGGGAAGCTCGTGCCTACCATGAGCAAGGTATCACAGTCCATCATGAGATCGTAACTGGGTTTCGTTCCCAGCAGACCGATGCTGCCGGTCACAAACGGCAGGTCATCCGGCAGCACCGCTTTCCCTAA
This sequence comes from Puia sp., assembly GCA_035508835.1. Lineage (GTDB taxonomy): Bacteria > Bacteroidota > Bacteroidia > Chitinophagales > Chitinophagaceae > Puia. The sequence goes on along the minus strand of DATJMG010000098.1, from coordinate 15,231 downwards.
TAGGGCTTTGGCTACACCCGCCCCAAGGGTGTCGGCAACCGCGACCACCTCATCGGCTGCTCCGGCCGCTCCTGCGCCAACCAGCATGGCCACCTTATTCCCCGCGTTCAACAGATCCGCCGCCGCCTGCAGATCGGCCATCCCCGGCGTGATCTCCGGCTTGGTATAGCCCAAACCTGAATGCACGCTTCCATGCGCCCGCGGCGGCTCCTCATATTCCAGTTCCTGCAAATCGTTGGGCAGGATCACGCACGTCACCGTCCGGTTCACCCGCGCGATGCGGATCGCCCGGTCGATCAGGTGCCGCACCTGCGATGGCTCGGAGGCCATATGCACATATTCATGCGCCACGTCCTTGAAGAGACTTAACAGATCGACTTCCTGCTGATAGTCCCCGCCCATCGACATTCGCGCCTGCTGCCCTACGATCGCCACGACCGGCTGGTGATCCATCTTGGCGTCATACAGCCCATTGAGCAGATGGATGGCCCCCGGCCCCGACGTGCTCATGCACACCCCGACTTCGCCGGTGAACTTCGCATGCGCACAGGCCATGAATGCCGCCATCTCTTCATGCCGCGTCTGAATGAAATCGATGCTTTCCTTTGCCCGGTTCAATGCCCCCATCACCCCGTTGATGCCGTCACCCGGATATCCATAGATGCGCCTGACCCCCCACGAGATCAACCGCGCGACAATGAAGTCGCCGACCTGCTGTGCCATGTTTGATTGTTTCCCTGATCACCGAAAATCCTATGCCACCCCGTCAGCGAGATTTCTTGCGTCCGGCAGACTTTTTACGTCCGGCGGACTTCTTGCGTCCGGCAGACTTCTTTGCTGCCTTTTTCTTCGGCGGCACTTTTGCGCCTTCTTTTCGTGCCTCCGACAACCCGATTGCGATCGCCTGCTTTGGATTCGTTACCTTTTTACCGCTCCTTCCACTCTTGAGCTGGCCATGCTTTTCCTCATGCATGGCCTTTTCAACCTTGTTTTGTGATTCTTTGGAATACTTTGCCATAACTTAATGGGTTTTACTTAATTGATCCGAGATCAAATGCTGGGCCTCCTTCGGTCCGACCTTGTCCAGCACCTTGAATTTTTTTCCCTCCAGTTTATTATAGTCGACAAAAAACTCCTCGAGATCATCGGTGATCTGCTTGGGGAGATCTGCCATTTTCTCTATGTTCTGAAAAATATTCGAACACTTGGGGATCGCGAGAAACCGGTCATTGCGGATCATCTTGTTGCCATTCTTTTCCGCCGACTGCTCGGCCGTTATCCCGCCGATCACCCTGCATTTGATGATCACTCCGGGAAAACTGTTGAATTCCGAGATCACGATCACATCCAGCGGATCGCCATCCTCACCCTCTGTATTTGGAATAAACCCGAAATCATACGGAAAAACCATCCCCGAAGGCAGGATCTTTTTTAGCTTGAAGAAGGGGGTGTTGGGAAGATAATCATATTTCTGAGTACTCCCTTTCGGCGTTTCAATAACGACATCTATACATTGTGACATACAGCTCGGCGTACAAAAAACCATGCCAGACGAGCCTGTTACGCTCATATTATTCACTATATGCGATCGTCGTCATCAGCGCATTTGCCGCCTGCCGCGAATCCAGCCGCGTATGCTGGATCACTACCGGGACATCCGCCATAAATACACTGGAATACGTACTCCCCGCCTCGATCGGTGCCGGATCCCTGAGCTCATTGAAGCGGATATGCAGCGACCGCTTTGCCCCCACTTCAAGCCGGTAAGGTCCGACCGGCGCCCTGTCGGTATAATAGATCATCAGTTCGATATGTGCCGGCTCATCCCCCGTGTTGAGGATGCAGGCCGCCTCATGGCTCGTCAGGTCCGGCGCCTGACCCGTGCTCCAGGCAGGGATATACCCTTCCGCGATGGCCCAGACCCTTTTTCCGATATTCATGTGGTTGGCGAATTTTTATTCATGTGGTTGCCGAATTTTCTTTTTGTCCCTCCGCGACGATAGAAAATACTGTGCCATCGGCCCGAATTGCTGAAACCCGCACCGGACGCATGGCATAGGCTTTGAATCTCATAATGTCAAACACTCAAAATTATGAACTATGCACGACAGCAAAATGACCCGCCGCAAAGTGATCGGCGGAATAGGAGCCGGGTTGGCGCTGGCAGCGACCGGCCATGTTTCGGCGGCGCCCCCGACCCGCATCCCGGCCATCATGCCCACTACACCGCCGTCCCCGGCGCCCCTATTCCGGGAGACCGCATCTCCGGGCCTCGTGGATCCGACAACCAAATACCCCCGCCCGCCGTTCAGCAGCCAGTCCCAACCATGGCCCGGCCTTGCCGGTAAGATGGATCCTCGCCCCGACCACGGCGAGACGAGCTACAAAGGCTCCGGCCGCCTCGCCGGCCGCAAAGCCCTGATCACCGGCGGCGACTCGGGGATGGGCCGCGCCGCCGCTATCGCCTTTGCCCGTGAAGGCGCCGACGTTGCGATCAGCTACTATCCCACCGAAGAGCCGGATGCAAAAGAAGTCATCGAATTGATAAAAAAAGAAGGCCGCAAAGCCATCCCCATCCCCGGCGGCCAGACCCCGCTGGGCCGCCCCGGCCAACCCGCCGAACTGGCCTCCATCTACGTCCAGCTCGCCGCATCCGACGCCAGCTATGCCAACGGCCAGGTCTATGGATCTTCCGGCGGCAGCGGCCAGCCGTAGACAGCCATCCATCATAAGATAGCCATCCATCAGATAAATGACGAGCCCGGCGTTAGCCGGGCTCGTTAATTCGGCCTCGTTAATTGGTTCCAGTCCATTCTTAAGCTTCCACTTCCTGCGCAGCCTCCTTATTGATCCCGCTTTGAGCGAGTTCCGTCAACTTCTGGTCTGCCGCCTTTTCCTCTTTCAGCGTCTCTTGCAGAACGCCGGCCACCTCATTCTCACCCATGTCTTTTGCGAGCTGGATGAGCGCGCCATAAGTGGCGATCTCATAATGCTCGGCCTTCTGCCCGGCAAAGATCAACCCGACGTCGCGCTGTGCCGTGTTGTCTTCCGTTTCATCGATAATCTCCTCTCCTTCTTCCGCAATGCCTTTGATCGCAGGACATTCTTTCGACTCCGCCTTCTCCTTCATCAATGAAAAGGCTTTTTCGATCCGGGTAACGTGATTTTTTGTTTCGTTCAGATGCATGTCGAACGCCTTGCGCAACTCCGGTGAATGCGACGCTTCGGACAGCTTTGGCAATGTCTTGACCAGTTTCTGCTCAGCCCAGTAGATATCCTGGAGCTGCTCCATAAAGAACTCACGCAGCTTCGAATGCTGCGCCGTTTTTGATGATGATGTCGATTGTGTTGACATAGTATTCTTTTTGACCTTCACGCCAAAAAAAATCATGCCATCTCGAACTCCCCACGACATAACAAACTCCCGGGTAATTTAGAGGTAATAATTGCGGATATACCCCGCGATCGGGCCAATCGTCCGGTTTTAACCCTGCACGCAAATCATATACCCCGAAAAGCCCGCTTGCGCCATCACCTGCGCCGCCGCATCGCCCGCTTCCGCATGGTCCGGGAATTGCAATCATGCCTGTGTGAAAATGATTTTGAAATGATTACTGCGTTCGACAACTTATCCTCTCTAAAGTTCGCCATTATCGCCGATACGAAGGTTTTTCTGAGAGGCTTGAAATCAGGGGCTTCCGACGAACAGCTTCTCGTGATCGTCCAACGGATCCGCGCCAGGGAGCAACAACTGCTTCACGAAGAAGGCTCCGTCCTCGACCCGGATATGTGGCGTATCCTCCACAGCAGGTTGATCCACCGAAAGGTTGAATTCGCCGATCCGAATAACTGATCCATCCGAATAACTAACCCATAAGTATATGCCAACCAAAAAAGCCATCGAAGCAGCCCAACGCGACAAAGCCGAAGGCAAATCCCCGAGCACCCAGGCAGGGGAATTCGTCAAGGAAGAGATCGATAAGATCCGCAGCGGCAAGACCGGCGCCGCCAACACAAAGCAAGCCATTGCCATCGGCCTCTCCGAAGCCCGCCGCGCCGGCGTCGACCTGAAACCACCCGCCAAAGGTAAAACCTCCGAAAAGACCCGCAAAAGCGCAGAAAGCGCCTATACCAAAGGCCAGCGTCATGAACCGGTGAACCCCACCCGCAGCCGCGCACGCGAAAAGGCGATGAAAAAAGAGCCTACCGATACGGCTTCCCGCCCGGCCCTGTCCGCCCAGGCCCGTACCGCCGCACAGCAACGCAGCAGCAGCGAACGCAGCGCCGCCGCAAAAAAGGCCGCGGCGACAAGAGCCAAACGCAAATAGAAAAAAGCCCGCCGGGTACGGCAGGCTCAGTTCAATGACAGCTTAGGGTAAGCGTGTCAACAGCTTTCAAAGGGATGTTTGGATTGGGTGTTTAGGACATAGGGCATCAGATCTCTTGGACATTCCTGGACATTGGATTTTGCAACGGACGTTAAACAGGGTACGGTGTTTTGCTTTGACCATTCAAAATTGCAACGCCAGGCGCCGAAATCCTAATTATTTCCCTCCTTAGTGGAACATTTCATCAGTAAACTCATGCGGTCTTAGTGGACTTTACTTAGCACCGAGTACTACCCGAAGGAAACCATCGGACATTTACGATCACCCTCCGACGCCCTCCGATCCCCCCTCCGATACCCGAGACCCCTGCCCTCCGACGCCCTCCGATCACCCTCCGATCCCCTTCGGAGGCCCTGCCCTCCGACGCCCTCCGATCCCCTTCCGATACCCGAGGCCCCTGCCCCTCCGACATCCTCCGACATCCCTCCGACGCCGCCATGCTCCCCCGCAACAAAAATAAAACTCCCGCCAGTCGGGCGGGAGCTCTTCAAACCTAAGCAGCTGCGAAATTTTTTCCGGCAGAGGCAATGCTTTCGGTCTTTCGATAGGAAGAAAGGATACAGTCTTCGTTAGGGTCGTCATCGTTCAGGGATCCGGAAAAAGAACGGACCAGCTTGTTTTACCTGTACGTATCGGACCTCGGCCGGATACCGTGGACCCCTCAGCAATTTCCTGCATGAAGGGCCAGCTTGTTTTACACGCTATCCACCGGCAGTCACTGACCTGGATGAGGCTGTTCATCAATAAGATCGCGCTGCAGCATCCGATTATTGCCCGCCCGGTTATTCCTTTTTTTCAACAATAAGTAGATTTACCTAAAACCACCCCCACCGGTCGGCGGAAATCCCCCTGGGCGGCTGGCGGAAACCCCCGCCTCCGGTCGGCTGAAATTAAATTTTCTTCATTTCCTTTAATGCGACATTACCGGTTTGGGATTTGCGGCTAATAAGCCGACCCACAGGCAACCTCAATGATCACCGAAAGCTCAACCGCTCAAGAGATCCGGGAAGAGATCATCGCGGATACCAAAGCCTTTTTGAACGGCCTGGAATCCGGCGCCTCCAATGAACAACTCCGTGCCGTTCTTCAACGCATCCGCGAGAAGGAATTGCAGCTGTTGAAGGTTGGCGGCACTATGATCGATCCCAAGATCTGGACCATTCTTCATAACCGGCTGGCGCAGCGCGACGGCCAGGATATCATTGATAATACCCTCCCGCCTCTTTAAGCCCCGCCTCCCGTCTGCCCCGACTGGAATAGCTGGCTCATAAATTCCACCATTTTATCGAACGTGCGCATATCGTGCGGCTTCGTAAAATATTTGTCCGCCCCGCTGTTCAGCGCCTGATCGATATATTCCTGGTTGCTCGAGGTGCTCCAGACCACCTTCGGAATATGCCGGTACCGATCTTCATGCTGGATGCACTGCAGCACCTCGGCGCCGGTGATCCCCGGCATCTTATAGTCGATCACCATCAATTGCGGCAGGTCTTCGGTCGAACAGTTCCGCAGGAAGTCCAGGACCTCATACCCGTTCGCCATCCATCGGAACCGCACGTCCGGGTTCCTCCGCCGGAAGCGCTCGGCCAGCATCTCCTGGTCATCCGGATCATCATCCGCTACAAGTATAACTGGTCGTTCAGGAATCATCATTATCTTGTTACTGGGGCAGATTTTCCCCACACTCCTCTGCCTTCTCAGGTATCAATCGCTCAAAGATATGCCAAACACGCCATTTGGCATTCCGGAAATCATGGCACCTTTGTTGTGCCACAATAAGAATGCCGGGTGATCAGACGAATGGGACAGCTACTTTTTTTAATGAGGACCAACAGTACCACCGGATGATTGGCGAGGTAGAGGATTATGCCATCCTTATGCTGGACCGCAATGGTATCATCTGCAACTGGAATAAAGGGGCCGAAAAGATAAAAGGCTATACCGAAGAGGAAGCGGTCGGCATGAACTTTCGGATGTTCTACCGCCCCGAAGACCGCGAAGTCGGCCTGCCGGAACAGCTGATCGAGGAAGCCGTCCGCAATGGAAAAGCCGTCCACGAAGGCTGGCGACTCCGAAAAGACGGTACCGCCTTCTGGGGCAGCATCGTCATCACCGCCCTGCACGACACCAACGGCGGGGTCGTCGGCTTCTCGAAGGTGACCCGCGACCTGACGGAACGAAAGGAAGCCGAAGATAAATTGCTGCAATACGCCCGGCAGCTGGAGGCGCAAAACAAAGAATTAAAGCAGTTCGCCTACGCCGCCGCCCACGACCTGAAAGAACCTCTTCGGAAGATCCTCATGTACCACTCGGCGATCACCGGCGAGCCGGACGAACATCGCGAGCCCCTGCCGGAAGAACAACAACATGCCTATCTCCTGCGTTCCGCAGATGCCGCCCGGCGGATGCAGCGTCTTATCGATGACCTGCTTGCATTTACCAAAGTGGTGGGGACCGGCCAGAGCTTCGAATCAGTCGACCTTAACTTCCTGCTGACCGAAGTCCAGTCCCAGTTTCAGGATACTCTCGATCAACTGGGCGCCCGGATCGATGTGGGCCGGCTGCCAACCGTGAAAGGCATCTCATTCCAGCTTCGCCAGCTTTTCGTTAACCTGTTGGGCAACGCCATCAAATTCCGGCATCCCGAGCGCCTCCCGAGCATCTCGATAACGGCAACACGGGCGCGGATGCCCGAAATGGCCGACGCATACGGCTGCGAAAGGTTTGACCGTATCGTTGTCCGGGATAACGGCATCGGTTTTGCCCCCGAACACGGTGAAAGGATCTTTAATCTTTTCGAGCGCCTCCACACCCGTGATCAATACTCGGGGACCGGGATCGGCCTGGCGATCTGCCGCCGCATCATGGACAACAACAACGGGTTTATCCGGGCATCCGGGATTCCCGGTCATGGCGCGGAATTCGAGGTATTCTTCCGTGCCAATTAAGTCATCCGTACCGAATAATTCTTTTCCTTGATATCGTCAACTATAGACTATGCCTTTTACGATCGCCATCATCATCGTTCCGGACAGAGGTCTGCCCGTCAACCGCCTGAAGGAGTTCTTACAGCCGGCCGGGGACGCGGCAGTGATCTTCGTGGAGCATCGGCGGACCGACGATTCCTATGACTCAGCTGCGAACAGCCTGGCCAACGCGCTGACCAGCCTGGCCCCGGCACGGAAGATCCGCATTGTTACCGAAGGCATGTCGTTGGAAAAGGGTATGTTGTACCTCCTGACGGCAGGCACGAACATGGACATGCTGGAAGGAAAATTTGTCCCCGCCCATCCGCTTCCGGCCGGGTCCGACGTCTACCTGCCCGATTTTTTTCTCTCCCGGATGGCGTATGCTTACCGGGACCGGCTTGTCGCCATCCTCACCGATCATGCCGGAATGCTGGGTGCACAGACGGTCTGCGAAGAAGGCGGCGTCATCTATCTGGTAGCCGGGACCGGACCTGCTTCCAATGCCCTGCCCGCGACCGGCAGCCCGCTCACTCCCCTCACCCTTCTCGCGCCGGGCCAGTTCGTCCGGCGGCTGACGACCAACCGGTCTGCCGAAAACAGCCACATCCCTTACAGCAGCAAAAAGATCTTCAGCCTGTGCGATCCCGGGTTCAGTCAATGGCTAGAGCGGGACATCATTCCGCTGATGTGGAAAGGCCGCAAACAACACGGTCCTCTTCGCATCTGGGTCGCCGGCGCTTCCAGCCCGGAAATCGGCTATTCGGTCGCCCTCGCCCTCTTCGATCACCTCAGCCGGCATACGCCGGATATCCGCACCCGGATCTTTGTCAGCCAGCTTAACCGGCGCCGCGTGGAACACGCCCGGACCGGCATCTTTGAAACCGCAGCCCTGACCCATGTCCCGCCGTCCCACCGCGAACACTACTTTACACAGAAGGATAAGGACACGTGGCAGATCATCCGCAGTATCCAACAGCTGTGCGTCTTTTCCGCCCATCACCTCCTGGCCGACCCGCCCTTTTCCCATTGTGACCTGATCGTCTGCGGAGAAGCCCTTCGCCTGCTCTCCGAACCGGATAGCAATAAATTGATGCGTAACCTGCACTATGCCCTCAACCCTCACGGCCTCCTCTTCCTTCCCCCCAATTTCACCGGTTCAGAAAAACGGCTCGTCCTTTTTGATGCGGTGAGCAATATCCCCGGCCTCTATACCCGCGCCGATGATCAGGAACCGGTCCACGTTCCCGCCCCATCCACCCGGCCGCCTTCCGAAGCCGAACGAGAAGCCGACAAGATCCTCATGACCGGCTATGTTCCGGCCGCCATGCTCGTCAACGAACAATTGCGGGTGATCCGGTTTTACGGCATCATGTCACCCTTCCTGCGCCGCCAGATGGACCGGCCTACCCTTCACCTGCTAAATCTGGTGCGCGACGAACTGATCTTCGAACTGAGCGATCTGCTCGAAAAGGTGGACACGACCCGGCAGCCGGCGACCAGGGACAACATCTGTCTTTCCGGGGAAGAAGGACCCGAATACCGCCTGGAAGTAATCCCGATCAACCACGGGGACCGGAAGAATAAGCTGGTCATCTTCCGCGAAAGAACATCGGCGCCCGCCTATCACAACGATGACCCGGATGCCGCTCCCCGCGACCAGCGGGTAAAAGCGCTCGAACGGCAAATACAGAAACTTCGCTACCAACTCCAGACCGCCCACCGCATGTTTAAACAGACGCAGGAAGATCTTCAACAGGCCAACGAAGAAATAGTAAGGTACAATGAAGAGCTTTTATGTATGAACGAGGAGCTCCTCAGCATCAACGACGACCTGCATTCCCGGAACCTGGAACTGGAGACCCGCATCAAGCCCGTGCCCTCCCCGGCGAAATCGACCCCGTCCCCGACATCCGCTGCCCTGACGTCCACCCCCTCCCTGACGTCCGCTCCCCCCCCCCGCTCATCCACCGTTAGCTTTCCGCCGGCCGCCGGTCCGTATTATCCTCGATCGCTGCCAATATCCTCGCCCGCTTGCCCGGCTCCATGCTGATCTGCCTGGCATGCGCAAATGACTGCCCGTTCGCCTTTCCTTCAGCAGCGTGAACGGCGCTTTTTGATCAGGATAACAGACTCTTCTCAGGATGGAATGAAACTTAACAACGACTGTAAGAAAATGGAACGTTGGCGAAGGTAATACTTAATGGGAAACTAAAAAGCCGCCAGGAGCAATTCAAAAAGCCTGGCGAACCCTCATAAGTGATTACTCTTAATGCGGTCCATGCGGCACCCGCAGCATAAGCTCGCATCCTCTCCCCGGCGCAGACAGGATCTTCAGCTCCCCGTCCATCGCCACCGCCCGGCGCCTGATATTCTCCAGCCCTATTCCCGGCGCCCGCTCCGCCGGATCGAACCCCTGGCCGTCATCCCGGATCGAGAGGTAAAGCCCATCGTCCTTCTGCCTCAGCACGATCAATACCCGCGTCGCTTCGGCGTGCTTGACGATATTGTTTAGCTGCTCCTGTACGATCCGGTAGATCGCCAGTTCCAGCTCATCATCCTCCAACGTCAGGAACGCATCCGTCTCCACCTCGATCTGAAGCCGGTGGCTGGCATTCATGCTTTCGACCAGCTCGACAATCTTCTCCGGCAGCCGTTCCGGCGTCCGCATCGCCGGCGCCAGCTGATGCGAAAGCCTTCGCAGCTCATGGATGCCCTTGTTGACATAGCCTTTGACATCCTGTAACGCCTCCAGCGCCGACGTCCGGTCATCGAATCGGCTCCTGGCATAGTCGAGCGTCAGCAGCGACCCTGCCAGGATTTGCTGAACATGGTCATGCAGCTCCATCCCGATCTGCATGCGCTCCCGTTCCTGGGCGTCGATCACCGCCTTGTTGATCCTGTTCTCTTCCTGTAACCGGTCCGTGATATCATTGATCGTGCCGATGGTCGCCGGCCGCTGGTTGTAGTTGATCCGGGATACGATGGCCTCGACGAAGATGACCGAACCGTCGCTCCGGATGATCCGGAGGGAATATTGATCGCTGCGGGCAACACCGCTCATTCTCCGTTGATAACGGCGCTGCGCCATAGGCAGGTCCTCCTCATGGACCAGCAGCTCGGGCCGAAGTTCTTCGAGGATCGTTTTGCGGCTATAGCCGGTGATCTCCTCAAAGACGGGATTGACAAATACGAACCGGTCGTCCTGCAGGATATATGCTCCGACCGGCATGTTCTCAAGCACCGTCGCGAGGTTTCGCTCATTGGCGACCAGCACGTCCAGCATCTCGTTAAATGCCGTCCCTAGCCGGACGATCTCATAGCTTCCCGACAGCTCGGCTCTCCTGCTCCGGTCTCCGCTTCGGATCGATTCGGCCGCGGCTACCAGCCTGGTGAGCGCTGCCGTCAACCGCCGCCCGATATACAGCGCGACCACGAGACCCGTGACCATCGCCGCCAGGATATATAGTAGTCCGTTGCGGATGATGGACATGCTGTTCGCATAAATATAATCCTCGTTGATCCCCACCCGGGCCCAGCCGATCAGCTGACCGTCCTGCAGGACTGGCGCGGCTACATCGAGGATATGGTTGTCCTGTACCAGCACCTGGCTTCGCGCTTCCGGCCGCAGCCGCCGGCTTATGCTGTCGACTGCCTTCTCCCCCTGAAGCCCGGGAATGCTGTGCGCCAGGACAATATTGTCCGGGGAAAGGATCATCGCATAATTCAGGTTGGGAAAATTCTTGTAGGAAAGGGTCATCCGTTCCAACCCGTCGAAATCGTTCCCGATAAGATAGGTATTGGAATTCACGGCCAGTTCGTTGGCGAGGCTCAGCGCCTGGCCCTGGCTTTGCCGTCGCAGGAACAGCAGCTGTCTTCGGACCAGGTCGACGACGAACAGGGACATGAGCGCAAAATGGACCAGGACGATCCCCAGCACCAGCTGACCCCGGATAGTGGCGGGCCAATATCTACTTAATCTTTTCATTGTACTCGCTTAAGAACGTCTCCATCGGCCGGAAGGTGGTGCTGTCGGCTGGTTCGAACCCGCTGATGCGCAATCGCTCCAGCGCCCGCCGGCCTGGCTCGTCCTTGTTCATTTGGAAAAAGAGCTTCGCCAATCTCCCCGCAAGCGGCGCGTCGATCGTGACCCGCAGGAGCACGCCGGCATTGACGAGCGGCGGTGTTTCCCATCGGACTTCGAGCTTGCTGCCGAGCTCGGGTCGTTGCTTCAGGTAGGTCTCCCAGGCAGGTTTCCAGGCGGCCGCGAGGGACGCATGACCCAGGTAGACATTCAGCAGCGCCGCTTCGAACGACGGCGCATAGAGGCGGCGAATGTGGCTGTTGACGTCAACGCCTTGCCGGTACAGGAAGAGCAGCGGCATGATCGCACCGGAGAGCGAGTTCTTCCCCGCCAGAGCGATCGTATGTCCCGGGATATCCGCGAATTCACGAATGCCTGAATCCTTATGAACAACAATGACCGTCCTGGAGACATCGATGATCTGGCCGACCGCCCGGTAGCCGTTGTGCTCCGCACCCAGTAGTTGCGGCCCGTTGATGACGGTAAGATCGAAGTAATCGTTCCGCAGCTTTTCCTGGTAGTCGTCCATGCTCTCACACGCAACGGTTTTGATCTTCACGCTGTCCAAATGGTTATTCAGGTATTGGACCACCAGATCGGTGGTCTCATAGAAGGACTGGCCCGGCACTCCGAGCGTGAGTACCTTCCGGCTCCCGGAAGCGACTTCGAAGGTCGGCGAATACCCGGGTTGCCGCTTGCCCGAACAGGATGTCAAAGCGCACACGCCCAGAACGCAAGCTGCGACCCGCAAGCGGTTGAACCCCTTCATGTCAGAAATGTACCATAATATGTGGATTTAACATAATTTATTTAATTTTCAGTATGTTGAGAATACTGCTCGCAGACGACCATGATATCGTGCGCCAGGGATTGGAGAAGATCCTCCGGGCGGAATACCCGGATGCCCTTATCGCCAGCGTTGCTGACGGCGCGGCATTGATAAAGCAGGTGCAGGACACGGAATGGGACCTCGTGATCTCCGATCTGTCGATGCCCGCCGCGGGAGGCCTGGAAGCGTTGGCCCGCATCCGGGAGCATCGGCCCGGACTGCCTGTCCTGATCCTGACCATGTATCCGGAACAGCAATATGCGCTGCGGGCCCTCAAGGCGGGAGCTGCCGGCTACCTGACCAAGAATATGGACTCCGCCGAGCTGATCGCGGCGACACGCCACGTCTTGCAGGGAAGAAGATATATCACTCCCGCCGTCGCCGAGCACCTGATGGACCATGCCAACTCCGATAGCACCGACCTTCCCCATACAAAGCTGTCCAGCCGCGAGTTTGAGGTCTTCCGGCTGCTGGCCGCCGGAACGCCGCTCATCGAGATCAGCCGGAGCCTTTCGCTGACACCGACCACCGTCAGCACCTACCGGTCAAGGATATTGCAAAAGCTGAAATTCACGACCAATGCCGACCTCACCCGCTATGCCATCCGTCATCAGCTGATCGACGGTTAGCTCTTCGGCCGCTCATCGCTCACCTTGTCGTGGATCGACGACAATCATCCGGTCGAATCCCCACAACATTTCTGTATCGCGATCTATTTTTTCCCGCGCGCCGTCGTCGTTATTTTGGTGCCCGCCCGACGCCCGCGCAAATTGAAAAACCAATATACAACCGAACTGATCCGTACCCTATCGTAAAGCCCTTCTTTATGATCCCGCAAGGATCGCCTTGCTCCGGTCGATCGCTTTCTCCAGGGTATCGGAAATATTGGCCTTGCCTACCATAAAGACAAGCCTGGCATCTGTCAGCTCCTTCAGGATCCGGGGATCGGGCTCGGACAGGATGATCCTGGTGCCGCGGTGTGCAGCCTCCCTGACAATCGATCGCATGACCCGGATCCCGGTCGCGTCAATGATCGGTACTTTTTGCAGCCGGATGATCAGCACGCGCGGCGTCTGTTCCAGCTGCCGGATCGCATCCTGGAACTTATAAGCGGCACCGAAGAACAGGGGACCTTCCACTTCGAACGCTTCCACCCCCCTGGGAAACCGGCTTTTGTCAAAAGACCCGCTGCGTTCACTGTCATCCTCCTGTTCCGATGACATCAGGGAGCTGACGGAGCTGGACCGGATCATGCTGCGCATGAACAGGAACGCCGCCAGGATCATCCCGATCTCGATAGCCACGGTCAGGTCGATGATGACCGTGAGGAGAAAAGTAGTGAGCAAAATGGCCACATCGCTGCCGGGCCCCTGGAGTATCGACCGGAAGGACCGCCATTCGCTCATATTATACGAGACCACCACGAGAATGCCTGCCAGCGTAGCCATCGGGATCCGGGCGGCCCACCGGCCGAAGAAGAACAGGATCAGCAACAAGGTCACGGCATGGGTCATCCCCGCCACCGGCGTACGGCCGCCGTTTTTGACATTAGTGGCCGTTCGGGCGATCGCCCCGGTAGCCGGAATGCCGCCAAACAGCGACGAGCAGATATTGGCCACGCCCTGGGCGATGAGCTCCGTATTTGACCGGTGATTGCCGCTGATCATTCCGTCGGCGACCACCGCCGAAAGCAGGGATTCGATACCGCCGAGCAGGGCGATGGTGAATGCCGGCTGGATGAGCGTTTTGATGGTCGGAAAATCAAGCCGCGGGATAAGCGGGTGGGGGAACGTCGATTGGATCGTCCCGAATCTGCTGCCGACGGTTTCTACCGGTAAATGCAGGACAGACACCAGGATGGTGGTTGCGAGCACCGCTACCAGTGAGCCGGGCACCTTGGAGGTGACCCTTGGCCAAAGGAACACCAGGATCACCGTCCCCGCCCCAAGCAGCAGGGCATAGAGGCGGATCGTTGGAAAATAATGGAAATAGGTCAGCCATTTCTGCGTAAAATCCGCAGGGGCCGCACCCATTTGAAGCCCCAGCAGATCTTTCACCTGCGACGAGAAAATGACTACGGCGATCCCGCTGGTGAATCCGACGATCAACGGGTAGGGGATGAACTTAATGACGGAACCAAGCCGGGCAAGACCCATCCCGATCAGCAGGATGCCGGCGATAAAGGTCGCGATGACAAGACCGCCGACGCCATGACTTTGAACGATCCCGTATACGATCACGATAAAAGCCCCCGTGGGGCCGCCGATCTGCACCCGGCTTCCGCCCAGGGCGGAGATGATAAAGCCGGCAAGGATCGCCGTGAACAGGCCTTTTTCCGGCGCCACTCCGGAGGCAATGGCGAACGCGATGGCCAGCGGCAGTGCGACCAGTCCCACGATCAGGCCGGCCATCAGGTCCCGGGCGAATTGCGGCCGGCTATAGTTCTTTAGTGTGTCGAGTAGTTTGGGTTTGAACACGGGTCGATAAAAGCTTTTATGCCATTGTCCGGATGATCGGCCCATTCGCTGAGGATATGACTGTCGATCGGTTCGAAGATCCCCCAGTCACCGGCTAGCGGTAGTTCCTTCACCGGCTTAAGCAGGAAATGATTCAATTCGATATGCTCCGGACGCCGGTCGACGGTATAGCTCTCGACAAGCACGAACCGGTATCCCCCTTCTTTCAATTTCTCGAGGGATTGCCGGGTCAGGCGGATGGCAGATGGGTCTTTCGGCATATTTATTAAATTTAGGTTGGATTTGGTCCCCACCGGGTGATCTTGATCACCGCTGAGATTGACGAATATCATTTTTTTTACCATTGGAAGCATAGCGGATGAGTATACAAGGTCTTTTTCCGATCGATAAATGGGATTTTGAGCGCGGGTCCATTCTTACCGGCCTGCCGCCCTCGGATCTGGCATTGATGATGAAGCGAAAGACAGAGCACGCCTACAAGAAAGGG
>DATJMG010000097.1:0-14823 GCA_035508835.1 Puia sp. | reverse complement strand
GGAGGGGGCAGCGGGGGCGGTTCTGCATGGCAGCCGAAATATTTACAATACTCCGCATTCCTATACGGCGGTGGTTGGCGAGAAGGCGATCGGTGAGCTGGTTGGGTTCTTAAAGCAGCAAAAAGAGATTTGTTTCGATACGGAAACGACGGGTATCGATCCCAATGATGCGGAACTGGTCGGATTGAGCTTTTGCTATCAGCCGGGGGAGGCGTGGTATATCCCCTGCCCTTCGGACCAGGCGGAGGTGAAGAAGATCCTGGATTTGTTCCGGCCGCTATGGGACTGCGAATCGATCACCTGGATCGGGCAGAACCTGAAATTCGACTGGCTGATGTTGAAGTGGTATGACGTCGAGCCGAAAGGGCCGATCTTCGATACCATGCTGGCGCATTATGTGATCGAGCCGGAGGGCAAGCGGAACATGGATCTGCTCAGTGCGCAGTTCTTAGGTTATGAACCGGTGCATATCGAGGAATTGATCGGAAAAAAGGGGAAAGGGCAGGGGAATATGCGGGATGTGGAACTGGAAAAGATCAAAGACTATGCGGCCGAGGATGCGGACATCACGATGCAGCTCAAGCAGGCCTTTTTTCCGCAGCTGGAGAAGAAGGCAGTGGAAAAGGTCTTTTATGAAGTCGAGAACCCGCTGGTGCGGGTATTGACCGACATGGAATTCGAGGGTATCCGGGTGGACATGGATTTCCTGCGGGAGTACTCCAAAGAGCTCGAAAGGGAAGCCCGGCAGGCGGAGGAACGGGTCTATCAGCAGGCGGGGGAGCGGTTCAACTTGTCCTCCCCGAAACAGCTGGGCGAGGTCCTTTTTGAGAAGATGCGGCTCGACCCGAAAGCAAGGAAGACCAGGACCGGTCAATATGCTACGGGTGAAGATGTCCTGTTGAAGCTGGCCGCCCGGCATCAGATCGTGGATGATATCCTGGCTTTCCGGGAGCTAACGAAGCTGCGCTCCACATATGTGGATGCGTTACCGCTGATGATCAATCGAAAGACCGGCCGGGTGCATACGAGCTATGCGCAGTCGGTTGCGGTGACCGGCCGGTTAAGCTCCAACAATCCCAATTTGCAAAATATCCCCATCCGGACGGAGCGGGGCCGGGAGATCCGCAAGGCGTTCATTCCGCGGAATGATGAGTTCCTGCTTGTTTCGGCGGACTATTCGCAGATCGAGCTACGGATCGTTGCGGCGATCAGCGGCGATCCGAATATGTGCGCAGCTTTCCGGGATGGGAAAGATATCCACACGGCGACTGCGGCGAAAGTGTTTGGAGTGGAGGAAAAGGAGGTAACCAAGGAGATGCGGTACAAAGCGAAGAGCGTAAATTTTGGGATCATTTATGGTCAGGGTGCGTTCGGGCTGGCGGACAATCTGGGGATCAGCCGCACGGAAGCCAGGGAGATCATCGACAACTATAAGAAGCAGTTTGCGGGTATCCAGCGTTATATGGATTCCACGATCAATTTCGCGCGGGAGCACGGTTATGTGGAGACGTTGATGGGGCGCAAGCGGTGGCTGAAAGATATTAATTCCGCGAATTTCACGATCCGGGGCTTTGCCGAGCGGAATGCCATCAATTCGCCAATACAGGGATCGGCGGCAGATATGATCAAGCTGGCGATGATCAGGGTCCATGAAGAGTTCCGGCAGCGGAAATTGCGCTCAAAGATGTTGTTGCAGGTCCATGATGAATTGGTCTTCGACGCCCATAAGGACGAGATCGATATAATTAAACCAATAATAATGCGTTGTATGCAGACCGCGCTGCCCCTGCCCCAGGAGGTGCCTGCGACCGCGGAGATCGGGTCCGGAATCAATTGGCTGGAAGCGCATTAGTGAGTTATTAACAACTTCTTTGTAAATACGGGCAAACTTTGGGCTCCGGAGGCAGTCATATATGCAGAATCTGGGCCAACCTCTTTTTTTGGGCCCAAAATTGTCCTAAAAGCCTTGTAAACGAATAAAAAACAAAATATGAGAAGCACGAAGATGATAATCTCTATGCTTTTGGCTGTTAGTGTCTTATCCGTCCCGGCATTTGCCCGGCAGGCTCCGCCTTCGGGTCCGCCGCCGCAAGCCGAGCAGCAGCCGGACTGGCCCAGGAGTTTTACCATGGATGATGGCACGGTGGTGAAGATCTATCAGCCGCAGCCGGAGTCTTTTTCCAACAATATATTGAAATCCCGTTGGGCGATCTCGGTACTTCAGCCCGGCAAGACGGACCCGGTTTTCGGGACATTCTGGTCGGTAGCGAATGTCGAGACGGACAGGGATGCGCGCAGGGTGGTGATCCAATCGGCGAAGGTTCCGAACGTGAAGTTCCCCGGTCAGCCGGATGAGAATTTCACGAACAGCATGAAGACTGCGCTGGAGACGAATCTGCCATCGACGGCGGGTGATCTTTCGCTGGACGAGTTGCTTGCTTCGCTGGATCAGGACCTCGAAAACCAAAAACAGTCAAGAAATCTTAGTACGGCCGCCCCGCGGATCATCTATGCCGATCATCCTTCGTTGCTGGTGGTGATCGACGGACAGCCCAAGCTGCAGACGAATAAAGACTGGGGTTTGGATGTGGTGGTGAATACGCCGTTCACGATCGTGAAGGCGCATGACAATCAGTTCTACCTCTATGGTGACAAGCACTGGTATACGGCTCAGGAAGCCACGGGGCCTTATTCACAGGCTGGCAATGTTCCATCCGAGCTGCAGCAGGTCCAGAGTGCGGTCGACAATGCGAACAATTCCAATCCGGGTTATACGGATTCGGCGGCGTCGGCCCAGGACAATGTGGTATCGGACATCCAGGTATCCACCAGTCCGGCGGAGCTGATCCAGACGAATGGGCAACCGAGCTGGACGCCGATCCAGGGAACAAGTCTTTCCTATGCCAGCAATTCATCCAACGATATTTTCCAGGACCAGGGCGGCAAGTACTTTGTGCTGATCTCCGGTCGCTGGTATAGTTCCAATTCGCTTACCGGCGGCTGGCATTATGTACCGGCCAATGGATTGCCGGCCGATTTTGCAAAGATCCCCCAGGGTTCGCCGAAGGACAATGTGCTGGCAAGTGTGGCGGGGACAGATGAAGCGCGTGAGGCGATCATGGATGCGGAGATCCCGCAGACCGCGAAGGTCGACCGGAATACAGCCACTACTTCCGTGAATTATGACGGCGATCCGCAATTCGCGCCCTTGCAGGGGACGGATATGCAATATGCTACCAATACCGGGTCTTCGGTGATCCAGGAGAACGGCGTTTACTATAGTGTGGACAACGGGGTTTGGTTCCAGGCGCCTGGTCCGAACGGTCCATGGACGGTGGCGACTGACAGACCGGCCGAGGTCGATCAGATCCCGCCGACGTACCCGATATACAATGTCAAGTATGTTTATGTTTATGATGTGACCCCCGACTATGTGTATATGGGTTATACGCCGGGCTATCTGAATGATTATATCTATGGGCCGACGGTCGTTTACGGAACCGGGTATTACTATAATCCCTGGTACAACGGGTTCTATTATCCGCGGCCCTGGTCCTGGGGTTTTGGGTTCGGCTACAATCCGTATGTGGGCTGGTCGATCGGATTTGGGTATGGCTTTGGCTGGTTCCACTTCGGTTGGGGCGCCGGCTGGCGCGGCTGGGGTGGCTGGCGCGGCGGTTGGTGGGGCCCTGCGGCCTATCATCCGGCCTATGCATGGAACAGGTATCGGTCTACGGGTTTCTATGGTCCCGGATTTGCCCGCAACCGGAATGTCTTTATCAACAGCTATCATACAAATATCTATGCAAGCCGGCCCGGGGTGATCACGCGTGATAACCATAATTTCGTGCAGCGGTCTTTTTCCAGACCCGGGGGAATTACCGGTGGGCGCGCGGGCGGAGTGGTCAATGGCGGGCGGCCGGGAACGGCAAATAATGTCTTCAGTGACCGGGCGGGAAATGTCTACCAGCATTCCGCGACCAATGGATGGCAGCAGCGCACGAACAACTCGTGGCGGCCGATGCAGAACAATCCGCAGGTCCGGCAAAACCTGAACCGGCAGCTACAGATGCGCGATCGCGGTCAGGTGCGAACGCAGAACTTCAACCAGGCGCGGGTTGCCAGCAGGTCGGGCGGCGGGTTTTCGCGGCCGTCAGGCGGCGGATCGCGGCCATCGGGCGGCGGTGGTGGAAGCCGTGGCGGAAGGCATTGATATGACTCCGACGATATATTATTGTTACGATGCTTATTGCGGGTGGTGTTACGGGTTCAGTCCTGTCATCACCCGCCTTTTTGACGAATACCGGTCGATAGTCGCCTTCGAGGTCTTGTCCGGCGGAATGATCTTGCCTGCGAACCCCCAACCGATCGGGGTGATGGCCGGATATATCCAGAAGGCTTACAAGACGGTCGAAGAACGCACGGGGGTTCGATTTGGCGAGGACTGGCTATGGCATATCTTTCATCCGGAGGAAAGCGACTGGTATCCCGGTTCCGAGAAGCCGGCGATTGCGATGTGTGTATTCCGGGAGTATCATCCCGAGCTTTGCGTGCCGTTCGCTGCCGAACTGCAATACGCGCTGCACTATGAAGGGCGGGATCTCACAGATGACGAGGCTTACCGGCATTTGCCCGAAAAATACCGCATCCCGGAGACCGGGTTTTATCAAAAGCTACGGGACCCGGCGTATAAAGAGAAAGCCTATGAAGAGTTTGCGTTGGTGCAGCAATTGGGTGTCACGGGTTTTCCCACCGTATTTCTACAAGTAAGCGAAACGAAATTCTACTTACTGAGCAGGGGTTATACCGACTATCCGGCGTTGAAGAAAAGCCTGGATGATGCAGTGGCGCAGGGAAAATAATTGGCTGTAAATGGGCGATTAACATTAACTTGCATGTCCTCCAAAGACGACGCGGGGCGTCGCGGAGCGTAGTCAAATAAGAGATATGGAATACAACAAGATCATTGCCGTGACCGGGTTGCCGGGACTGTACGAATTGGTGAGCAGTAAAGCCGACGGAGCTATCGTCCGTTCGCTGGATGACAAGACCACGAGATTTGTATCCAGCCGCATTCATAATTTTTCGCATCTGGAGAGCATCGAGGTTTATACGGTGCGGGATAATGTCAATCTGGTGGATATTTTGAAGGCTATGGAAGTGAGCACGGACAAGCTGCCGGATGAAAGGGACGCCGCGGCGCTGAAGAATTATTTCGAGAAGGTGTATCCGGACCTGGATTTTAGCCGCGTATACAGTAGTGACCTGAAGAAAATGGTGAAATGGTTTTCCGTTCTGAAAGCAAATCATATCGAGATCAAATTGAGCGAGCCGGAGGAAGAAGAGGCGGCGGACGAGGTAGCGGAGGATGTGGACGGTTTGGAGGATGGGGGGGAAGCGGCGGAGAAGCCGGCTGTGGGTACGAAGGCCAAAGCGGAGAAGCCGGCGGCTGCGAAGAAAGCAACGACCGGAAAGGAGGAAAAGGTGGCTGCGGAAAAAGGCGGGAAAGTGACTGCGGGAAAGGGTGAAAAGGCTGCGACAGCCAGGAAGGCGGCTGCGGAAGGCAATAAACCGAAGAAGGCTGCTAAAAAGAAATAATTATTATGATGACAGCGATGGCAGATCTGAAAAAGCCGGTCCGGCATTTTTTGCCAGCCGGGTATGTGTTGACGGACTGGAACAGTCTCGAGCCTTATTTCCAGGAGCTGGAGCAGCGTCCGCTGGAGACGCGCGAGGCGTTGGAGAAGTGGTTGCTCGATATGAGCGAGCTGGAAGCGGTGGTCAGTGAAGATGCGTGCTGGCGCCAGATCAGGATGACCTGCGATACGGAGAACAAGAGCCTGGAAGAGTCGTTCAATTATTTCTTTATGGAGATCCAGCCCAGGATCCAGCCTTATGCTGACCGGCTTAACAGGAGATTGGTCGAGAATCCGCATACGAAGGAACTGGATCAAAAGGAGTATTTCACTTATCTGCGTGCGGTCAGGAAGCGGATCGAGCTGTTCCGGGAAGCAAATATTCCTTTGTATGCCGAGGCCAGTGTGCTGGCGCAGCAGTTTGGGGTCATCTCGGGCAAAATGACGGTAGAGGTGGACGGGAGGGAGTACACGCTTCAGCAGGCAAGCAAGTTCCTGGAGAGTTCGGACAGGGTATTGCGGGAAAGTGTTTACCGGAAGGTCCAGGAGCGTCGCCTGCAGGACAAGGAGGCGTTGAACGATCTGTATTCCAAACTGATCGGGATCCGGCATCAACAGGCGCTTAATGCGGGATTCCCCAATTACCGGGATTTCAAGTTTGAGGAGCTTGGGCGTTTTGACTATGGCAAAGAGGATTGTTTCCGGTTTCATGAAGCCGTCCGGGAATATGTCGTTCCGCTTGTCAACAAGATCAATGAAAAAAAGAAAAAGAAGTTGGGGCTGGAAACGTTCCGGCCCTGGGATGTCGAAGCCGAGCCTGAAGGGATAAAACCGCTTCGGCCCTTTACGAACGGCGATGATCTGCTGACAAAAACGATCGCCTGCTTTAATCAGTTAAATCCTTTTTTCGGGGATTGTCTTCGTACCATGTTGAAAATGGGCCGTTTCGATCTTGAAAGCCGAAAGGGGAAAGCGCCGGGCGGATATAATTGTCCGTTAGCGGAAACGGGTGCACCCTTTATTTTCATGAATGCGTCCGGGCAGATGGGTGATCTGACCACGATGGTGCATGAAGGCGGTCATGCTATCCACTCTTTCCTGACACATCCGTTGAAACTGAGTGCCTTTAAGGAGTATCCGATGGAGATCGCGGAAGTAGCCAGCATGTCGATGGAATTATTTACGATGGATCACTGGGATTTGTTCTTTGAAGATAAAAACGATTTAGCAAGGGCGCGGGAACATCAGCTGGAAAGAGTGATCACCATTTTCCCCTGGATTGCAACTATTGACAAATTTCAACATTGGGTATACGAAAATCCTCAGCACAGTCTTGAGGAGAGGAAGCAGAGATGGATGGAAATACTGGATGAGTTTTCTTCTCATTCCGTGGACTGGACAGGGTTGCAGGAGTTCAGGGCGTATGGGTGGCAGAAGCAATTGCATCTTTTCGAAGTGCCGTTCTACTATATTGAATACGGGATTGCGCAGTTAGGAGCCCTTGGCCTTTGGATGCAGTATAAGCGCAATAAGGAGAATGCTTTACAGAACTATGTCCAGGCGCTTTCGCTGGGTGGTACCCGGACGCTGCCTGAATTGTATGCTGCAGCGGGACTAAAATTTAATTTTGATAAAGACAGGATAAAATTATTGATGGATTTTGTCGAAGAAGAAATGGAAAAGTAGTTATTCTACTTGTTCATATCCCTTTTTCCGGCTATATTTGTGAGGAATGATCAGGCGGTTCGCCGTCTTCGATATAAAGAAGCTACTAATCAGAGCCTTAACCAAAAGTCCCGGTGTTTCTACATCGGGGCTTTCTTTTTAAAGGGGAGTTGGGAGTTTCTTTTATCCGTGCGCTGCGCAGCTTTTGCACACGCCGCTAACGAGCATTTCTACCTGCTGTACGACATAGCCGCGCGGCAGTTTGATCGGGGGCACGACGACCTCTTCGAGGCATACGGTATTGCCGCAGGTGTTGCAAATAAAGTGTACATGATCATCGCGGTGTTGTCCGCCGGCACAGTCATCTTTGCATAACGCATAACGTATAGAATTATCCGGCGTGGGTATACTGTGAATCAGCCCTTTTTCGACGAATGCCTGGAGGGTTCGATAGACGGTCACGCGGTCGAATTTTTCGGCCGCTTTTTTTTCGATATCACTGTGTGACAATGCGCCGTCGTGCTGCAAGAACAATTCGAGGATCTTCCGGCGGCTCCCGGTGACGCTTAGTTGACCTTTGCGCAGCAGCTCATCGATCTTCTTTTCCATGTTGTTGCGGGATTATGGTTGTCATTGCGGGATTATGGTTACGGATTATTATTAAAAAGATTATTGGCGAATCGCGGCGCGGATGGATTTTCCTTAAGCAGTGTCGCTATATCTTTCTCCATCTCCTGCAGTTCGTCCTTCTTTAGTCCGTCATAGATCTTTCTAACGCGGCCGCCTTTATCGACCAGCGCGAAAAACTGCGTATGGAGGAACTGTTCATTGATGTTGAGGGCGTTGTTTTTGGGGTCGTCCAGCAGATATCCGCTTCTGGCGAGATGGTAGAGGCTGTCTTTCCGGCCCGTCAGGAACCACCAGCGCTGCGGGTCGGCGCCAAGTGAGTCGGCATAGTGTTTCATCCGCGCCACGCTGTCTGTCTCCGGGTCGACGGTATAGGAGAGGATGCGGAAATCCGGTTCGGCGGCGTAATCTTCGGCCACCTTCTTCATGTTGGTATTCAGCTTCGGGCAGATGCCTCTGCAGGTGGTGAAGAAATATTCGGCGACATAGACCTTTCCCGCAAGATCCCTGTCGGTGATGGTCTTTCCTTCCTGGTTGTCGAAGGCGAAGGGCGGGACGTAACCAAGTACAGGCAGTTCCGGCTTCCCGAAGCCGGGGATCAGCTTCATCAGCGCAAAATAGAAGGCGATGAAGAGCAGGATAAAAAATCCCGCAAAAAAGGCGATTCTTTTCTTATTCATATAGGTTACAAAGGTAGGGCGGAATGGGGGAATGTTTTGTTTTGCAACATTGTTGCGTTTTGAGAGTAATGCAGGAATCGTTATCTTTGGGTCGTAAAATGGGACCTTTATGATCAGAACAGGAAATCCGATTATCAGCATTTATACGGAGATGACTCCCAATCCGGAGACGATGAAGTTCGTGGCGAACAAATTGTTGTACCCCGGAAAGAGCATTGATCTTCCCGATACCGAAGCTGCCAGACCTTCTCCGCTGGCAACTGAGCTTTTTGGGTTTCCATTTATCAAGAGCGTGTTTATTGCCAGCAATTTTGTGACGCTCACCAAGACCCCCGATACGGACTGGGATGATGTGATCCCTGCGATCCGGCAGTTCCTGAAGGAATACCTGGAGGAGAATAAGCCGGTGATCAATGAAGAGGAGATCGTATTGGTCAAGTCGGAGGGCAATTCTATCGATGCGGACGATGACGATGTAGTCAAGCGGATCAAGGAATTGCTGGAGAACTATGTGAAGCCGGCCGTTGAAATGGATGGCGGGGCGATCCAGTTCAGGAGCTATAAGGAGGGGACCGTCAATCTCATGCTGCAGGGTTCCTGTTCCGGCTGTCCTTCTTCGATGATCACCTTGAAGGCGGGGATCGAAGGGATGATGAAAAGGATGATCCCGGAGGTAAAAGAAGTGGTGGCGGAGGCGGAGTAATGGAAATCTGGTCCCGGTTCATTGCAGATCTCAAGGAGACATCCCTGCTTGAATTTGTGGCCGTGATCAGCGGCATCGCGAGTGTCTGGCTCAGCCGGATAGAGAATATCTGGGTCTACCCTACGGGGCTTGCGAATACCATTATTTATATTTATCTGTCTTTCAAATCGTCGTTGATCGGCGAGGCCAGCGTCAACTTCTATTATACCGTTGTCAGCATTTATGGTTGGGTGTTGTGGGCGAGGAAGAACGCGCAACGGGAACATATTCTTCAGATCACGTGGTCGTCGCGGCGGGAGTGGGTCCTGGAGCTGGCCTTTTTTGGCTTCTTCTATGCTATGGTATATTTCGCGCTTACCTACTTGAAAAAGGGGTTTGCGCCGCTGGCCATTCCGTGGGCGGATGCCTTTGCTTCGGCGACTGCGTATACGGGGATGTGGCTGATGGCAAAGAAGAAGGTTGAAAGCTGGCATTGGTGGATCGCGACGAATATAGCATCGATCCCTTTGTATTTCGTCAAGCATTATGTGTTCACCAGCGTGTATTATGTGGTCCTGCTGATCATGGCGGTCTCGGGGTTGGTGGAGTGGAGCAGGCGGGCAAAAGCGGTAAGGTATGCCACTTAAGAAGATCGTCATCATCGGACCGGAATCGACGGGCAAGTCGACGCTCTGTGAGGGGTTGGCGGCGCATTTTCATACCGGGTGGGTACGGGAGTATGCGCGGGCGTACCTGGAGGAGCATGGGATGGGGTATGATTATTCTACTTTAAATACGATTGCCCGGGGCCAGCTGGCGCTGGAGGATGAGGGTGCGGCGCAGGCCGATGGCTTGCTGTTTATCGATACGGATCTGTATGTCATCAAGGTCTGGAGTGAGTATGTCTTTGGCCGGTGTGAGGCCTGGGTATTAGATGAAATTGTCCGGCGGAAGTATGATGGTTATCTGCTTGCCAACACCGATCTGCCGTGGGCGCATGATCCCTTGCGGGAGTATCCCGATCCGGGTATCCGGGAGCGTCTCTTCCATATTTACAAGGATCTGCTGGTCAATCAGTCTGTACCGTGGGCGGAGGTGACCGGGGTGGGTGGCCGGCGGTTGGAGGGGGCGATCGGCGCGGTGGGGCGGCTATTGCAATAATTTCCGGATATCGGGGTCGGCTTCGAGGTGGTTCATCTGGTCGACGGCCCAGGCGGATCGGGCGGCTACATGATCCGAGAGTGGTTTGACGGTATATATTTTTGGATTGGGCAGGCAGGCGGCGATGCGGGCGGCCTGGATCCGGGACAGATCTTTGGCGGGGATATGGTAATAGGCGCGGGAGGCCGCTTCAATGCCGTAGATGCCTTTTCCCATTTCGGCTACGTTCAGGTACATTTCGAGAATTCGTTTTTTTCCCCAGACCAGTTCGATCATAAAGGTGAAATAGACTTCGAGGCCTTTCCGGAACCAGTTACGGCCCTGCCACAGGAAGACATTTTTTGCCACCTGCTGGCTGATCGTACTGGCGCCGTGGAGGGATTTGCTTTTCTGGTTATGTTTCATAGCCTTCTCGATATTCGAAAAGTCGAATCCGTCGTGGTCGGGGAAAAGCTGGTCTTCGGTGCTGATCACGGCCAGTTTTGCATTCGGGGAGATCTCCTTCATGCTGACATAGGTGCGTTTGAGGCCGTCGCCCGCGAACAGGCTACTGATCTGGGTCAGGGTAATCGGGGGGTTGATCCATTTTAGCAGGAAGATATAGACAAACTGCAGGATGAAGAGGATGAGAAAGACACGTTTGGTCACCCGCCAGATGCGGTGAAGCAGTCCTGTGGGATTGTTACGCTGCCCCCTGGTGTTTTTATTCGAGGTGGTCACTTTGTTATTTGCAGGTAGGTCAGCTTGAACCGGCCACCGAGCTTGTAAAACTTCGGGGTGAACTCGCCCACGATAAATCCGCCCACAAGCAGGGCACCGGCGATGATATAGCCGCCGGCGGTGAACCACTCGTCGGGGTGGTCCGAGCGAAGGCCGCCATTGATCGCGCTGATGGCGGCAAATCCGCCGCCGATGATCATCATATATGTTCCCGCCTTGTGCCAGGAGGCTTTGTTTTCGCGCCGGATGGCGGCAATCTCGTGATAGTTGAACGCCTGGCCGGCGATAAACACGGTGTCATGATGCAAGTCGTCGATCGTTCCGTTGAACCATTGACCATAGATCGTCTCGAAGGACAAGGGATCGCCGATGGCGTATGATCGTTCGTGCATGCCGCGGCGCTGGAGAACGAGAATGTCGTGCTGGGCCCGGCAATAAAACGGGATCAGGCAAATTATTAATATAAGGGCCTTGTGGATCATAGTGTTCAAAAATAAAGAACTTGTTTGTTAATAGGCCGGCTTGGGGCCGGCTATTTCGGGAGCTGGTGAAAAACAATGACGTCCCAGATGAGCGCAATCCCGAAGGCCATCAGGATCGTGCCGGCGATCTTATTGATCACCGACAAGGTGCGTGCCGTCAGTTTGCGTCGCAGGGTGCCTGCCGCCATTACTTTTCCGACGTCAGCTGCCATATTGACCAGCAGGCAAACGGAGAAGATGACGATCCGTTCCCGCAGGCTGTGGCTGGCCGAGAGGGCTGTAGCGTTCCCGAGCCAAAAAAGGATAACTCCCGGGTTCAGGGTATTGATAATAAACCCTGAGGCAAAGATGCGGGCCATATCTCTTTTGCGGAACCGGGGCTCGCCGGTCAGGGTGTCCCCGGCTATGACGGCCTTTTTGAAGAATACAAAATAAATGCCCATGGCGATCAGGAAGCCGCCCCCGCAATAGGCGATCACGGTGGAATGCTCCTGTAAGGTGCTGACGAGGGCTGTAAGGGTATTGCTAAGCGTTACCAGCAGGATATCACTGATCCATACTCCGGCAACGAAGCTAAAGCCGCCGGTATGGCCGTTGTTAAGGCTTTGCTTGATGATGGTGAAAATGACGGGGCCTACCGACAGGGCCAGAACAAGACCAAGCGCCAATCCTTTCAATACGGCCTCCATCATATATGGTGTCTATCGTTTTAGATACTTCCTGTCTCCAGGAATGTTTGCCAGTCCGTCAGGATCTTGCCTTTCAGTACGCGGGGAAACTTATGCTGACCTCCGATCTTACCTTTCAGGCGCATGAATTCCATGAATTTCTGTTCCGGCAGTACCCGGACCCGGATGTCTTTCAATGCGCTGTTCCGTTCCACGGCGTAGTCGTCGTTCAGTTCCCTCAGCTTGTTGTCGATCATTTGGCGGAGGACGTCCTCATCCGCGGGATCGTTACAGGATAACCACCATTGGTGTGCAAAAAAAAGGCCATGGGGCACGCCTGCCACAGTGAATTCGGGTATGGAGATATTCAATTCCCCGCTTACCACCTTGATGGCCTGGTTCATGTTATCGACGCTAAGGTGTTCGCCGACGAGGCTCAGGAAGTGCTTCGTCCTTCCGGTGATGATGATCTCGCATTTCTGCTTATCCAGGAAGCGGATGGTATCGCCGATGAGGTAGCGCCAGGCGCCCGCGGCGGTGCTCAGCAGGATGGCGTAGTCGCGGCCTTCTTCCACTTCGTGGATCATATATGCCTCGTGGTCCTTTATGAGATTTCCGTCGGCGTCGAAATTCTTGCTGTCGAAGGGGACGAATTCGAAAAAGATATGTTGATTGGTGACCAGGCGCATGCCGCGGCTATTCTGGGAATCCTGGTAAGCGATGAACCCTTCGGAAGCGAGATAGGTCTCAATATACGTCAGGGGCTTACCGAGGAGTTTCTCGAAACCGAGGCGGTAGGGTTCGAACGACACGCCGCCGTGTACGAAGAAGGCGAGGTTGGGCCAGATCTCATGGATATTTTTCAACTTATAGCGGGCGATGATGTTCTCCATGCACAGCTGGATCCATCCCGGCACGCCGACGACGAATCCGATATCCCATTGCGGCGCCAGTCGTACGACTTCTTCCAGCTTCTTTGACCAGTCGATGGTGCGGGCGATCTTTTTTCCGGGTTTATAAAAAGGCTGGAACCAGAAGGGTACTTTCCGGGCCGTGATGCCGCTAAGGTCGCCGGAGTAGTAGCCGGAGCCTTTTTGGAGGCTGGTGGTACCGCCGATCATCAGCCAGCCTTTGCTGAGGCTTTTGACCGGGATATCGCGGTAGGTCCGAAGGGTCAGCAGCTGTTTGATCATAACGATCCGGTTACCGCGAAGCATGTCATTGGTGATCGGGATGTATTTGCTGCCCGCCTCGGAGGTGCCGGAGGAGAGGGCGTAGTATTTGATCTTTCCCGGCCAGCACACGTCTGCCTTGCCTTCGAGCGTCTGGTTCCACCAGTCGGCGTAGATCGAGCTATAGTCGTAGGTCGGGACGATCCGTTGAAATTTCTTGTCGGGATTACGGTCCAGCAGGATCTCATCGAAGCGAAATTTCTGACCGAATTCGGTGAATCTGGCTTTCCTCAGCAGTTTTCGCAATACTTTCAGCTGTTGCCGCCGGGGAGATTTCAGGGGCAGTCGCAGCGTTTTTGCCAGGGATTTAGGTAATTGAATTTCAATCAATGCCATTGAGGAAGCCTGTCTTTTATCTGCGGCGAAATTAATGTTTTGGATGATATTTTTATTACATTTATTTATTGGAATTCTTATGAACCTCAAACTCCACCCCCTTTATATTCTGGCATTTCTTCTATTGGTATTCCTGGTACAGGAGGTCCACGACTGGTCGCATGTGCTGGTTGTCAGGGCGACTTGTCATTGTTGGGCCGACAGGTCGTTCGGCGGCTGGGTGCTTTGCGGTACTCCTTCGAATGGGCAGCATGCGTTGATCTCGATCGCAGGGCCGTTGATCAATATAGTGATGTTCTGGGCCGGTTGGTCCTTGCTGGATGCGGAGAATTCAGCAGAAGAGAACTCGCTGGGGGTGGCGTTGGTTTTTGCCGCGATGCCTTTGAACAATCTGATTGCAGCGTTTACGGGAGGGGGTGATATTACCGAGTCTATCCGCTTCATCCAGCGGCATGGGCCGAATTCCAACCATGCGCTGGCAACCGGGATCGGATTGATCGTGCAGCTGCTGATCATTCTACCCGGATTGGTCCGGGCCTTTCTCCGGTTACCGGGGTTCAAGGGAAAGCTGATAGCCTTCCCGTTGATGTTCCTGCTGCCCGGCTGGCTGGAGAAGTTATGGAACCGGCAGCTCAACCGGTGGTTCATCGGTCCGGATACAACGTGGTTACATGCCTATGAATATGTGGGTATCTGGTTCGTCATCCTGGCGGTCGGTTTCTTTCTGACCCGGCGGCAATTAAAGAGGTTTATCAGAGAGTTATCCTTATAGGATCCATATTTCCCCTTTTCCGTCGCGGCGTGAACTGCCAAGGACGGCATGGCAGCCTGCGGCATAGAAAGCGGCGGTCTTATCGCGGCTTTTGGCTTCCAGTGCATGGATGGCCGATTTGAACGAAAATTCTTTTCCGATGCAATAGATGATCTCGTCGGC
>DATJMG010000096.1:0-2750 GCA_035508835.1 Puia sp. | reverse complement strand
GTCAATAGCGTAACCCTGATCGAGCCTTCTGAAATTGCACTTAAAAGAGCGGCGTTGCATGTGAAAATGATGGACAATATGGTGGAGATCATTACCATTCATCAATATCTTAACACCATTGATGACAAGGACTTGCTCTCGGCAGCACGCCCTACTCTCCATTTGTTTTCCAATATTCTGGATATTCGGGAAATCTCTCTTCCAAAATTATGCGAACAGATTTCCAGGGTTTTTCGGGGCAAAAATTATTTTGTGTGTGTCAGCCCAATGATCAGTGATGACCTTACAGCCAGAATTGAGAGCTTTGTTGATTTTTTTCGGCGTAGTGCTGGCTTTCATTGTTATTTTTCTTTGGTAAAGGCAAAGGGTCACTGGATAAACAATTGGAGTATAGTGGCTTATGTATTTGAGGTAAATACACAATGAAGGGAATTGGCTTGCTACCCGCCACTAGTCAACCGGAGCATAATACCGGACGATTACGCCGGGAGGAAGCTTGGGCTCGAAAGCGCGCATATTGTTCTGCAGCTTCTCAATATATCTCCTGTCGATGCTATAAAACGATACGCTGTCGTGGGGCAGCTGCCACGTGGCGATCCGGTACCAATAGGGTTCGACCTCTGCATCGGACCAGCTGTGATGCAGGATCGCGACATTGGCGTTCATCCGTTCGCTTAACGAATCCGCGGCGGCAGGGGTCCAGTTGTGGATACGTTTGCGATGGAGGACTTCGAGGTTGGCCAGGCCGGCAAGATCGACGATCCGGGCGTCATCGGCACAGAAGGAGATTGCGCCAAGGTCATTGGAGGCAACCGGGTCGCGGTAATAGAAGTCGTATACAAATTTGGCGGTCTGGTATTGTTCGGTATAGACGTCGATGCAGTCGGCGGCGGTGCGGCGCAGGGAGGTAACGGAGCGGATGATCAGCGGGAAGGCGATGAGGGCGGAGAGGGGATAGAGAAACCATTTGTTACGGGTCTTGAGGATCAGGGGGGCGGCTATGGCCAGGGCGCACCCGATCAGGACACCCGGATAGTAGTGGGAGAGGGAAAAAGAGTGGAATACCCAGGTGAGGACAAGCGGGGTGGGCACGAAATAGTTGTGTCGGGTGATCGACACGAGCCCAAAAAGATACAACGGCAGCACCCCGAAAAACCCTAGTTTGACCGCCGCCCACCCATGGCGGCGAATGGCCAGGAAAATGCAGGCGACGAGAAGGACGGGAAGGGTCTCATAGCTCGCCGTGAGCATCAGGATGGCATAGAGATAGGTCCGCGGCCGGAGGGAAGGCGCCCGGTCAAAAAGATTTTTCAGGAAGAGGAACGTGAAGAGCAGCACCAGCGTGTATTCCATCCCGGAGACAACGAGTGACGCCAAAGGGGTCAGGAAGATGACCGCCAGCAGGGTCAGCAGCTGGTGCAGCGGACTTATTTCGTGGCGCCCCAGCCAGCGCTGAAGCGCGGCCAGGAACCATATAGCAGCAGCGACATTGACGAGCAGCGGAACGAACAGCGAAGCCCCGGAAACCAGGTAAATGATTGCAAGGACGAATGGGTAGAGTAGCGAAGTTGAGACGGAGGAGAAGGAATACCTGGTAAGGCCCCAGACGTGCTCGAAGGCGAGGTTCTTGGCCAGGGTCAGGTTAATAAAGGCATCGTCGAGGGGGTAGGCGAAGGTGCCGCGGGTCCGGATCAGGATGTCGTGCTCGATCCACACGATGGGAGCGAGGAGGGCCAGGATGGCCGTCAGGAGGATAAGGCGTTGTCGTTGCATAAGCTAAGCTATTCATCGGCGCTGCAATCAGCCATCAGTGGTCGGGATGAGCGGCGACAAAGAGATGATCGTTATCTTTGACCGATTGTTCAACATTCTGATAAATAATGAACCCCATGCGCATCAAATTTCTTCTTTTCGCCTGCGTGTTTTCGGCTATGATTTCCGGGGCAAACGCCCAACCGTTGCCGCTGGATCCTGCGGTCCGCGCCGGCCGTCTGGCAAACGGCTTTACGTATTTTATCCGGCACAATGAAGAGCCGAAGAACCGCGTGGTCATGTACCTGGTCAATAAGGTCGGCTCGGTACTCGAAGACGAAGACCAGCGGGGGTTGGCGCACTTTATGGAGCACATGAACTTCAACGGGACCCGGCACTTTCCGCACAACGAGCTCATCGACTATCTCCAGAAGGCAGGGGTGCGGTTCGGTGCGGATATCAATGCCTATACCAGCTTCGACGAGACGGTGTATGAACTGCCGATCCCGTCGGATAATCCGGAATTGTTGAAGAACGGCATCTCGATCATGCGGGACTGGGCGCATGAAGCGCTGCTCGACCCAACGGAGATCGACAAGGAGCGCGGGGTGGTGCTGGAAGAAAAGCGCCTCGGCAAGGGCGCGGGCGAAAGGATGCAGCGGCAATACTGGCCTGTGCTCCTCCACGGCTCGCGGTATGCGGTTCGGATACCCATCGGGCTGGATACGGTGCTGGACAATTTCAAGCGGCCGGCCATCGCGCGGTTCTATCATGACTGGTACCGGCCCGACCTGCAGGCGTTGATCATCGTCGGGGACATCCATGTGGACAGCGTGGAGCGGATGGTCAGGGCCCGGTTCAGCGATTTGAGGAATCCGCCGCATGAGCGGCCGAGGATCCGCTACCGGGTGCCGCTGAGCGGGAAGAACAGTTTCATTGCCGTGACGGATAAGGAAATGCCTTCCACCGTTGCCGAGGTGATCATCAAACATAAAAAG
>DATJMG010000095.1:0-12836 GCA_035508835.1 Puia sp. | reverse complement strand
TTTAAAAATTTGAAATTGGTTTTCGGGCTGATGGAGGTATATTTTTGGATTGACCAACGCTCTTGTCCTTCCGGGCTTACCATAGCGTAAAATCTTCGTCCGCCGACTTTAAAATTCATGACTTTTGTTTTTGATGCCAATGGTTTGGGCGCCCACCATTGATCAAGAATTTCCTTTTTGGTAAATGCATCCCATACCAGCGAAAGATCGGCATCAAATTCCCTGTTTATATATACTGTTTTTTTTGTTTTGTCCAGCGTAAAATCAAATAGCAAGTCGTTCATTTTTTTTGTTTTTTAATTGTTGATAATACTTTGTCCAATTGATTGAAGCGGGTTTCCCAGATCTTTCTGAATTGGTCCATCCATTTATCTATCTCTTTCATTTTTTCAATTTCAAGCGAATAATAAATTTCCCTGCCTTTCTGTTCCTGTTTCACCAGTTGGCATTCGGTGAGTATGCGAAGGTGTTTGGAAACAGATTGCCGGGTAGTGTGGAAGTTGTCGGCAATGGCGTTCGGTGTCATTGCCTGGACTGCAATTAAGGTAATGATTGCCCGTCTTGTGGGGTCGGCTATGGCGTGGAAAATGTCGCGTCTCATATTGTTTGGGTTTATTCGAAACCGATTGGTTGCAAATATAAGCGCAACTATTTGGTTTCGCAAAATATTTTTCAAAATATTTTTTTAAAAGAGAAATGTGGGGGGGTGAAGGCAACGTGCGTCATCAGGGGATCCAAAACAGCCGGAGCACACCGATTTCGTGCCTTTGGTCAAAATTTCCCGGGAATGTACCCCCATCTTTTTACCTTTTTCCCATGAAACCAACCCGTCTTCTTTATCTCCTCGCCCTGATCAAGCTTATCCTGCCCTTCTTCCTTCAGAACCCTGTCTGGGGTCCGCACCGCGATGAGTTCCTTTACCTGGCGGAGGCGCGGCATATGGCCTGGGGCTACATGGAGGCCCCGCCGCTTTTGTCGGTCTTCGCCTGGCTGACGAACCTGCTGGGCGGCGCGATGTGGGCGATCAAAATATGGCCTTCGCTAGCCGGTGCAATGACGTACGTCCTTGTGGGCCGGCTGGTGCTTCACCTCGGCGGCCGTTGGTTCGCCCTGGTTCTGGCGTGGATGCCCTTCGTGACGGGCACCTGGCTCAGGATGCACTTCCTTTTCCAGCCCAATTTCCTGGACATCTTCTTCTGGACGGCGATAGCCTATGGTCTGACCAGATTTCAGCAGACCGGAAAACCCATGCACCTCTACGTAGCAGGCGTCAGCTTCGGTCTCGGCATGCTCGCCAAGTATACCATGGCCTTTTACGCCACCGGTCTGCTGGCTGGCCTCCTCCTCGTCCGCGACAAAAAGGTACTCGCCAGCCGCCACTTCTATTATGCAATAGGCGTTGGCTTCCTGCTCTTCCTGCCGAACCTTCTCTGGGAAGCGCGTCACGGCTTCCCGGTGGTCTACCACATGAAAACCCTCGAGGATAGCCAGCTCCAGTACCTGAGTCCCTGGACTTTCCTCACGGACCAGCTCCTGGACAATGTGGCTACCCTCTTTACCTGGGTGGCCGGCCTCGTCTGGGTGGCGCGCACGAAACAATACCGTTTCATAGCATGGGCGTTCTTCGTCACACTCGCACTCCTGATGATGGGCCACGGAAAAAGCTATTACTCGCAAGGAGCCTATCCGGTCCTGTTCGCATTCGGCGCTGCCCGTCTGGAAGCCTTGGCGAACAAATGGTGGAAAATGGGCATGGTTGCCTTCAGCCTGTTCATTGGCATCCGCCTGGTCCCACTCCTCCTTCCCTTCAAGGCCCCGGCTCCCCTGGCCGAATACTACGTCCATCACCCCCTGGCCCGTGAAGCGGGGGCCCTCCGCTGGGAGGACCTTCAAGACCATTCTTTGCCCCAGGACTTCGCGGATATGCTGTCCTGGGAGGAGATGACCCACAAGGTCGCCCGAGCCTACGCATCCCTCGACAGCATGGAGAAGGCTCACACGCTGCTGTTCTGCGACAATTACGGTGAAGCGGGGGCTGTGAACTACTATGGGCCGAAGTACCATCTGCCGCCGGCCTACAGCGATAATGCCAGTTTCCTCTACTGGATGCCCCGGGACTACGACCGGTTCGACGTCCTCCTGCTCGTGACAGATGACAGGCAGGAGATGCAGCACCGTTTCATCAAAGAATTCAAATCGGTCCGGCTGGTGGACAGCATTGCAAACCCCTACGCGCGAGAGGACGGCTCGCTGATCATCCTGATGAAGGGACCAAGCGATGCGTTCCGGCAAGCATTTAAGGAAAAGATCGACCTTGACAAGCTGAAGACCACCGCACATGGAGCCGTCCAGGACTTGAAACCCAACCCACTGGACAAAGGCGGCTCCATGCACTGAATCCTGCTTCCTGCTACATCCGCGATCCGGACGGTTGTATCATCGAGGTCGGACAGAGTACCGACCTTGTCTATGGTCAGCGCGCGGCGGATGCCTCAATTGTCGTATATTTAAGGGCTTATTCACAAAAAAAGCTCTTGCCATGTCATCCAGAAGAAAATTCCTTCAGCAATTAGGGACCGTTACAGGTTCAGTCGTCTTATTACCGCAGCTTGGCCGGGCGGCCAGTATTTTTCCCGGCAAACCCTCCATGCCAATCGGTCTTCAGTTATACACGCTGGGCAATTTAATGATTACGGATCCAAAGGGAACGTTGGAAAAGGTGGCCGCTATCGGGTATACGCAAATGGAAAGTGCAGGCTCACAAAAAGGGAACTTTTACGGGTTTACCCCGAAGGAATTATCTGCCATGATCAAAGATGCGGGTATGCACTGGCGGTCCGCGCATGTGGGCGGCGCGCCTTTCTCCATCGAACGGATCATGAAGATGGCAAAGACGGCACAGGACTCTGCCCGGATACAACAGATGGCGGAGCGAATGAAGGACCGTCCCAAAACTCCCAATCTAACCGATAATTACCAACAATTGGCCGATGACGCGGCTGAAGGCGGCCTGAGTTACCTGGTTTGTTCCAGCATCCCCGTCAGTACGATGGATGAGATAAAAACCGCCGTCGATGTCTTCAGTAAAGCAGGAGAAGCGTGTAAAAAGAACGGGGTTCAGTTTGCCTACCATAATCATGTTACGGAATTTGACGAAGTGGATGGTCATCGGCCGTTCGATTATATTCTGGGCCATACCGATAAAGACCTCGTGAAAATGGAGCTCGATCTGGCCTGGGCGACGAAAGCCAAGCAGGACCCCGTTGAGTTATTCAAACTCCATCCCGGCCGCTATCCGTTGTGGCATGTAAAGGATCTGAACAAGACAACCATGCAGCCGGCGGAAGTGGGTTCGGGCATTATCGATTTCAAGCGCATTTTCGATCATGCAAAAGAGTCGGGAATGAAATATTTCTTTGTCGAGCAGGACCAGGCGCCGCAACCGCTGGAAAACATTGCCCATAGCTACAGTTACCTGGAAAAGCTGCTGCATTGATCCGGCTGGTCTCTTGCCGGCATTCGAGGTCAAATGATCTCTTGCCGGCATCTGAGGTCAAATGATCTCTACATACCCTTTCGTTCCATGCACGCGGATCCATTGGCCATCTTTTATCAACCTGGTAGCATTCTCCACTCCGACCACTGCCGGGATGCCGTATTCACGGGCGATTACAGCTCCATGGGTCATCAGTCCGCCCACTTCGGTGACCAGACCCTTGATGGATACAAACAAGGGGGTCCAGCTGGGGTCGGTAAAGGCGGTGACCAGGATGTCCCCTTCTTCAAGATCCGATTCCTCCATCTTTAAGATGACCCTTGCCCTACCCTCTGCTACTCCGGAAGAAACGGGCAGGCCGGCGAAAGCATTAGCCGGCAGATCTTCCCGGTCGTACCTGCCTGTTACGATCTCCCCATCAGATGTAATCACCCGCGGCGGAGACAGTTTTTGATATAATTTGTACTCATCCTTGCGTTTGGCGATGATCCGGTAATCCAGCTGCCTTGTGCGCACGACTTCCAGCAGCTCTTCAAATGTCAGGTAAAAGATGTCTTCCTTGTCCGGAATAACAGCGGCATTTACGAGCTGTTCGGCTTCTTTGAGCAAGGCCTGCTTGTAAGCGAAGTAGCGGCTAACCATCCCATATTTCGGGTATTCGCGATAGCCGATGAAATTCCGGACCTGGCTGATCATTTGTCGGGTTTCATTGACCTTGTGCGCACCATTTGGCAAAGATGCCAGCCGAGCCAGCAACTCCCGCTCTTTATCAAGGGCCTCCCGCCGCCCTTGTTCGAATTTGCGCTTGCCGGCATTCGGCCCAAAATTTTTAATGTTGCTCAATATCATCGGGACGAGGGTAGTTGGTTTTTCACCCCAACGGGTTTTAGTGATATCGATCTCGCCGACACACCGCATCCCGTATTTGTCAAGATAAGCAACGATTGCCTTCCGGGCTTCCTGTCCGCCATGAAACTTAACCAGGTCATCCGGGAACCGATCTTCTTTTACCTGCTTCAGGTATTCGATCATCTCCGGATAGGGGCGGATCGCGTCTGCGACATCCAGGAGGTCCAGGCCCATTTCCGAAGTAATGTTGTTGGGTGCAGATTGGGAAAGCGTGTCTGCCGCGTTCGTCTCTCCCAACCACTCCTTCATTTTGTCGTTGATCCATGATGAAGCATTCATTCCGGCCATGATCACGCGTATACTTTGGGGATTGAATAATGTCCTTTTCAGTTCCTGAATATCTGCCAGGATGAAAGCAAACAAACCGGGCCCCGACTTCATTTGGATGTTATGCCGCAGCTCGCGGATGGATGATTGGCTATTCCTGATCAAGGCAGCTGCGATTTCCGGATTGTTTTCGATCGGCGCCTGGGAGCCGCCGGGGGTCAATTCCGTTTTTTCATCCGGCCCCAATTGTATAAAATCGCGTTCGATCAGCGTCAGAAGTGCATCTTTTATCAGCGGATCGGATTTTCCAAGGACATTTAACAGCGCCGCTCTGCCTGAAGGCGTAGCCAGATTAGTCGTAATGTCGACGAACAGCCTTCCACCGGCTGTAGACATCGGCCGGCCGGCTGTTAGGTGCCAAAAGGATAATCCCAATGGTTTCATCGGGTCGGTCATCATTTGCTGATGGCCCACAGAGACATAAACGTGATTATTGCCATCATTCACTTCAGGGATGGGGTACAAAGTGGTGATCGGCCGGCTCTGGACAATATAAAATACATTGTCAGCCAGACACCATTCGATGTCCTGGGGGCAGCCAAAATGTTCTTCGATCGCTCGCCCAATGCGTTCAAGCTGTAAGATCCGGTCGTCTGTCAGCGACGGGGTGTTGTGGCGTACCAGTTTATCGATGATCCTGCCGTCATGTACTTTATAGACATCGGCGTTCACCAGGCCGGAGACCAGCGCCTCGCCGAGGCCGAAGCCGGCGTCGATGGATATCACTTTCCTGTTGGATGTGACGGGATCGGCAGTAAATAAAATTCCGGCAGACTGCGGGAAAACCATTTTCTGAATCACTACGGCAAGGTGGACTTTGCGGTGGTCGAAGCCCTTTTGGGCCCGGTAAGTGATTGCTCTCGCGGTAAAGAGCGACGCCCAGCACTTGCTGATATGTTCCAGAATGGCCTTTTCGCCGGTGATGTTCAAATAGGTGTCCTGCTGGCCCGCAAAGGAAGCTGTCGGCAAATCCTCTGCCGTTGCGCTTGATCGGATGGCATAGGCTTCTTTTTCACCAGGAGCGGAGAGACAACGGGTGATCTCTTTTTGCATGTCTTCGGGGATGGGTGTCCGTTCAATGACATGGCGGATCTGACAGCTGAGGTCGGTGATCTGATCCCGGTCTTCTGCGTTGAGAAGCGACAGCCGGCCGAGCAATTCATCGATTGACGGAGATTCTTCGATGATTCGTTGAAACGCTTTGGTAGTGATACAAAAGCCAGGGGGAACGCGTATTCCTTTCATTCGTGAAAGCTCTCCCAGGTTCGCGCCTTTACCGCCGACGACTGCAAGTTTGGTTGTGTCGATATCGGGAAAATCCAGCAAATATGAACTCATATATTTGCCAAATTAGGGATTTGAAACAGGCGTGAAGGGTCAAACGGCAAATATATTATTGTTCGGGTAGAAGTGAACTTTGTGTAGCGGAATCCTGTTAAATATGCAAAGATGATTCACAAAATTGTAATGACCACTCGCCGGTTTTGGAAATTCGCTCCCGGATTGTAAGGCAGTACAGGGTCACTTTTGTCCACCGCGCTGATGTTCATTCTGGATCGATCAATGCCCTTGCTTCGTAAGTAACGTGCAACGGCTCGTGCGCGCGCAATTCCTGTTTTTGCCTTCTCTGTTTCCGTTCCACTGTTGCAAATGTGGCCCACAATGGAGATGCGAATATCGGGATATTGCATCATGATTGCCGCCACGTCGTCTAAATGATCTTTCTGAATTTGAAGGAGGTTGGTTTCGTCTAAAACGCCGAATACGACGGGTCGTTGAATGACCTTTGCTTCATCGTCGCTGATCGTCAGGTTGGAGGGGTTCGATGAGTTCGCGGGGTTTGGCGCGGTTGTCGGACTTGACTGGATGGCCGGGGTTGCGGGGTTCGACGGAGCGGCAGTTTTTGTTCCGGCACGTCCGAAGTTTAGTCTGACTTGCAGCCCTAAAGAAAGCAGTTTTACCTGACCGGCGTTCAGTGTATTCAATATACCGTTGGCTTGTACTCCATTGACCCCGGTTGAACTGTACGTCACCAGCGGCATGCTGTCGGTTTTACTTTTCAGATCGGTCAAGCCATATTCTATATAGAGGCCGGTATAAAGGCGGGTACTCCGGGATAACCTGAAACTTAGGCCGGTTGCCGCACTCAATGCGGCGGCAGGTTTCAGTTCGGTGGTGGAACTCGCGTTCCAGTTATCGATGGTGCCAAAACCATGCTGCGGCAGGTTCGAAATATTCACGTTATAATCGGGATAATAGCCCGAGAGGGTCACTTGTTGCGCCTTGATTGCCACGCCGGCACTGGACGGAAACAAAACTTTTCCACCTGCGTTGATGTACCACTGCGAGCCTGCGCCGGCAGTATGGTATTGCAACAACAGTGGAATGCCTCCGGCGAAGAATTGCTGCGTCTCCGTGTACCCTTTTGTTTTCATGCTGTATTGGAACGCGGAGCCTTCGTCGTCAACCTGGTAGTTGCTGAAAACAACGCCATCCGGCAGGGTAGCCTGTGTTCGATAAACGCCACCGGTTATGCCGGTGAGCAGGCCCCAGTGATTACCCAATGGAAAGGCATAGAGCAGGCCAAACGAACCGCCCGGCAGCGGTTTATTCCGGCCGTTCGTAAGCGGGTACTGCGTTCCCTGCAACCCCCCATCCAGCTCGATGATCAGGCCTTGCGCAGCGGCTTGAGTGACGACGGCGATAAAACAGACAGCTATGGCGATTACCTTCCGGATCATTTTATTTTAATTTCCCACGAACACATTGGTGCTTACTTTTTGTCCATTAGCCAGCAACAGGTTGACGATATAGATGCCGCCTGCAGATGGCATGCTGACCTGCATGGACGGTTGAACATTGGTTATTACCTGCACCACCTTGCCGCTGATATCTACGATCTGCATAACGGCTCCCTGCAGGGCGCCGGCGGAATAATTGCAGGTGACAGTGACTTGCTCGCCGATATTAGCCGGATTCGGGAAAACTTTTATTCCGCCGGGTATGGCGGCTCCGGCGGCGATGGTGAGGGTACAGGATTGAACCTGCTGGCCTTCCCGGTTGGTTGCAATCACAAAATATTGTCCATTCAGCGAAGGTGATTCGCTGTAATATTGCAAGGTATCTCCCTGAACGGCGGTATCGTTCTTATACCATTGCCAGGCTGTATAGTCTCCGCTGCTGTTATCGAAGAAGATGACGTCATTCCAGTGTTCGCTGATGAGCGAAGCCGACTGGTACAATACGGTATCGGCGACGGGTGTGGCCGCATCATAATTGGAATCTCCTGCCTGAGCGGCCGTAACAACAGCGGTGCCTGGTTGCAACAACGTCAACACGCTCCCTGAGACTGTGGCGACAGTCGGGTCGGACACCGAATAGGTTATCGGCAGGCTGCTGGTTGTCGCGGCGGTCAGTTGCACCTGTGTCATGCTGTTGCATCCGACTACCAGGCTTTGCGTCCAGGTAATTTGCTGCGAGGCTTTGGTTATGGTCAAATTGTTCCCGGTATAGGTGATCGTGTAGTTGCCTCCCGCGCTCAGGTTGCCTTCTGTTATCGGATAGGTGCCCACATCTTCACCCGGAGCTCTGCTGAGGCTGCCGGTAAAGATATTCGAATTGTCTCCGTTCAAAAACCCGCTGACGGTGAACGTTAAGGGGGGATCCGGAGCGCCATATTCCTTTGTCTGCCCATTGGCGGTTATGTGCAGGGTGGCCGGATCGATGGTCAGCGTTCCCGGGACGTAGATGATGGTGTATTTGGGGTCCACGGCGCCTGAAGGCGTAATGGGATATGTACCTGTGGATGAAGAGGAGGTCGCCGACGTGGTGATCACCGGCGGGGTAGTCAGGCTGGAAGCATTGTCGCCGTTGACGAAGCCGCTATACGAAACGGTCAGGGCGGGCACGGTTCCCCCGTAGGTCATGGACGCGGAATTGGCCGTTATGGTGAGGGTCGCTCCTCCCACTGTCATCGTACCGTCTATATAGGTGATGGTGTAATTGGGGTCTCCGGCGCCCGAGACGGTGATGGGATAGCCGCCCGGCGGAGAGGATGAAGTAGCTGTTGTGGTGATCGTTGGTTTTGGGTTCAGACTGGAAGCATTGTCGCCGTTGACGAAGCCGCTGTATGAAATAGTCAGGGGTGGAACGGCGCCGCCATAACTCATCGACAGCGAGTTGGCTGTCAAGGTCAGCGCCGCACGCTGAACAGTCATGGTCCCGGCGACATAGGTGACGCTGTAGTTAGGGTCCACGGCGCCCGAGGCCGTGATGGGATAGCTGCCTGCCGGGGAAGATGAGGTGGCTGTCGTCGTAACCGTAGGACTGGTGGTCAGGCTGGAAGCGTTGTCCCCATTGACAAAGCCGCTGTACGTTACGGAAAGTGCCGGCACCGTTCCGCCGTATGTCATCGTCTGATTGACCGCGGCGATGGTCAGCGGCGCAGTATGGATGGTATATACGCCATTGACGTATGCTATGGTATAATTGGGGTCGGATGCGCCGGAGGATGTCAGGGTATAGGCGCCTGCAGGTGATCCGGCAGTCGCGGAATTAGTAACTGTAGGCAACGTGGTCAGATTGCCGGGTCCGTCCCCATTGACAAAGCCGCTGTAGCTGACCGTCAGGGAGCTGCCGGGCACCAGGGCTGCACCATAGACGCTGCCGGCGGGGTTGGCGGTGATCGTCAGCAGCGCTTTTCCTATGGACAGGACACCGCTGACATAAGTAAACGTATAGTTGGGCGATGAGCCGCCGGCAGGGGTGATCGGATAGGTGCCGGCAGGGGAAGAGGCGGTCGCCGTCGTGGTAGCCGTGGGGGCCGGGGACAGGCTGGACGTGGTGTCTCCATTGACAAAACCGGTGTAGGTGATCGTCAGGGCCGGCAGCGGGCCGCCCAGGGGCATGGTTTTGTTTTGGGCGGTAACGGTCAGCGGCGCTTTGCCGATGGTCATAGTCCCCGCCTGATAAGTAATGGTATAGTTGGGATCTACCGCGCCGGTGGCAGTGATGGGATAGGTGCCCGCGGCGGAAGTCGAGGTTGCGGTGGTTGATATCGTAGGCTGCGTCTTCAGGCTGGAAGAATTATCGCCATTGACGAAGCCGGTATAGGAGGCGCTAAGGGCCGGTACCGATCCCCCATAGGTCATGCTGGCATTGTTTGCCGTGATCGTCAGGGGTACGGCGGTGATCGTAAACGTCCCGTTTACGTAGGATATGGTGTAGTTCGGGTCCTGAGCTCCCGAAGGCGTTATGGGATACGATCCGACGGGGGAGTTGGCGTTCGCCGGGAGGTTCAGGGCAGGCTGAACGGTAAGATTGGAAACCGTGTCCCCGTTTACAAATCCGGAATAGGTGGCACCCAGGGCGGGCAAGGTGCCGCCATAAGGCATAGTCGCGTCGTTGGCGGTGATTGTCAGCGGGGCAGGGTCGATGTTCAGGGTATATGGCTGTGAACCCGAGAATGGACCCAAAGGGTCACTGTCCTGAGCGGTAACCGTAAATGTGTAGCTGCCGGCAGCGGTAGGCGTGCCGGATATAACGCCGGCCGGGGATAAAGACATGCCGGGCGGCAGGCTCCCGGCGGAGACCGAAAAAGTGTAGGGTGGGATGCCGCCGATCACTGTCAGGGTCTGATTGGCATAGGCCGACCCGTATTGGCCATCGGGAAGTGATCCGGGGGAAAAGATGAATAGCGCCTGGGCAAATACTGTAGTGCCCAATCCAATAAGAAGCGCAGTTAAAAATAAAGTCTTCTTCAACATAAAGCAAACAGATAGTTGAGTGCCAAAGGCAAGGGGCGGCTTATTGGATTAGGCGGATGCCGATGAAGGCGTTAAAGTTAGGCAATTTAACGATAAGGTTGACCCGGTCGGCGAAGTTGGCGGATCCGGCTTAAATGTCCTTGTTTTGGCGCCGGTTTCGGGCCCAGGGTGATCGCCGTTCTTGACCACGGACATTATTTTGCGATTTCCGGGTGATCATCCTACCTTTTAGACACTTATCATAAAGAGCAGTTCTTATGACCACACAAGAGGAGGACCCTATTGTCACCCTGTACCGGGAAGGCTTCCCGGATTTTGCCCGGATGGTCCGGCGGATGGGCGGCACCCTGGAGCAGGCTAAAGATAGTTTTCATGACGCGCTGGTGATCTACCTGGAAAGAGAGCGGGCGGGGAAGCTGCATCTTCATTCTACACCAAAGGCTTACCTGCTCGGTACTGCGAAGATCTGCTGGCTGCACGCATTGAACAAGGGGTCGATGTTGCCATTGCCGGCGGAGTTCGAACCGGCGGAGCCGGAAGATGAGGATTTGGCAGAACGGGAGAATGGCCTGCTGGAATCATTGCTTCGGAGCGGGAAGAAATGTATGGAGCTCCTGAAAGCATTTTATTATGATCATTTGTCCATGCAGGACATTGCCGGACGATTTGGATTTAACGGGCGCCGGTCGGCTGCCGTTCAGAAATATAAGTGCCTGGAGAAGGTCCGCGAAGAAATTAAAACAGTTCAATCATATGCGTCCCGAATTGAATGAGGTCCGGCTGATCGACAAATACCTGCTCCGGCAGTTAAACGAAGAAGAGGCACGGACATTTGAATCCGGGCTGCTGCTGAACGATGCGCTAGCCGAA
Source organism: Puia sp. (assembly GCA_035508835.1). GTDB lineage: Bacteria > Bacteroidota > Bacteroidia > Chitinophagales > Chitinophagaceae > Puia. The sequence continues at coordinate 1,469 of DATJMG010000095.1, read as the reverse complement.
AAAGTCGAGGTGCAGCGCACGGCTCACGGGCTGATCCGGCTGTATGGCCGAAGGAGAGTGCGGAGCCGGCTGGACGGGATTTACCGGCAGTTGCTGACGGAAGGCAATTTTGCTCACCAATTGGAAACTATATTTACCTGATATGATAATTCCAACCGTCATCGATAGTGCAACCAGGGGCGCCTTCGATATCTACAGCCTGTTGCTCAAAGAGCGGATCGTTTACCTCGGTACGGCCATCGAGGAGAACGTCGCCAACCTGATTGTCGCCCAGCTGCTCTACCTGGACAGTGAAAGCCATAGTCCGATCATGCTATATCTCAATAGTCCGGGAGGTATCGTCTATGGAGGCTTTGCCATCTATGATACGATGCGGAAACTGAAATCCCCCGTAGCTACAGTGGCGATGGGGTTCTGCGGCAGCATGAGTACCGTGCTGCTGACCGCGGGGCAGAAAGGGCAACGCTATGCCTTACCTCATGCGACGATCCACATGCATCCGACCGGTGGGGGAGCCAAAGGATATACTGAAGACGTTCGCATTGCCTACAAGGAACAGGAGCGGCTGCAGAACCAGATCTTTTACCTGATAGGGAAATTCTCGGGTCATAGCCGGGAGGAGATAGAGGAAATGTTCCGCCGCGACCGGTTTATGAATGCGGTTGAAGCGCGGGAATATGGGCTTATCGATGAGGTTCTGGGCGATACGGATGATCTCATCGCCCTGGATGAGGTGCAGCCCAACATTCATTTCCAGGCTCCGGGAAAAAACCGGGAAGGCATTGGGTTCAAGCAGCATCCGGCTAGTTCTCCCGGGGATTGGGGTTTCCCTTACCGGTGTTGATCAGATTGCGGAGGCTGTGCTGGATATATCTCGTCCAGGCATTCTGACAAACGTCATAACATTCATAGGCGGGGACCAGGCCGGATTGGGTGAAGCGGATCTCCGTCTGATCGCCACTTGCGGAAATATCGAAGCTGACCCGGTTGCCGATCCATTCGCTTTCGTCCGTTGTAAAATCGAAATGGTTGGCGGTACAAAGCCAGACGACCCTTTTGTCGGGGATGACCTCCACTAATTTCATGGTACAGCGGTGGACTTCCTTGTAATGATAGGTGAATTCGTCGTTCAGCTTTTCGGTGCCGCCTTCGATCTCTTCCGACCACCAGCCGCGGACATTGGTGACGGCTTTGAAGGCTTCCGCGGGTGTCGCGTTTACGAGAATAGTGGTGGTGAATCCGCCGGCGATCAGGTTATGCAGACTGTTTTGAATATAACCGGTCCAGGCGTTGGAACAGGCATCATAGCATTCGATCAATGGAACAAGGCCGTGATGGGTGAAGCGGATCTCGCTCTGATCGCCTTTTGGCGTGATCTCGAAGCTGATGGTGGTACCGGTCCATTCGTCCTTATCCTTGACAAAATTGAGGGCGCTTTCGGTGATGAGCCATACCACTTTCTTCTCCGG
>DATJMG010000094.1:0-5727 GCA_035508835.1 Puia sp. | reverse complement strand
GGTTGCAGCGGAACCTGAAAGACACCTACAACCAAGACCAGGGCGGCCTGGTGGATAAGACGGATTACAAGCGGGCTACCATTTCGCTCAACAACAGCGTGGCGCAGCGTAAAACGGACCAGGAGACCTTAAAGGCAAAATATGCGGTGCTCATCCAGCTGATGGGGTATACGGGAAAGGATTCACTGCATCTTGTCTATGACAGCACCACTATGGAGCAGGAGGTGGCGTTGGATACGACGGCGGTACCGGACTACAATCAGCGGATCGAATTTCAGCAGCTCATGACCGAGAAGCGGTTGCAGCAGGCGGAAATAAAGTATCAGAAGTGGGCGTTCCTCCCTTCGGTGTCGGCTGGGGCGGGGTATAGCCTCAACTATCTGAATCCGGAATTCGGCAAGCTGTACAACAATAATTTTCCGACTTCCTATGCGGGGCTGACGGTGAGTGTCCCGATCTTCCAGGGTACGCAGCGTACTCAAAATATCCGGATCGCCGAGCTACAGCTCACACGGATCGACTGGGATGTGATCAATCTGCAGAGTGCGATCAATTCGCAGTATGCGCAGGCGCTGGCGGCGTACAAAAGCAATCTCAGCAACTATTATATCCAGCGGGACAATCTCGGGCTCGCGCGGGATGTATTCAATACGATCGAGCTCCAGTATCGTAACGGCGTGAAAGCCTACCTCGATCTGATCACGTCGGAGACCGATCTGCGGACGGCGCAGGCCAACTACAGTGACGCGCTTTACGAGGTGTTGAGCAGCAAGCTGGATGTCGAGAAGGCTTTGGGAACGATCAAATTTCAATAGTGAAAATCAGATTTGGTTTCATGGATAAATCATCTTTTTATATGAGAAATACCCTGACCGGGCAGAGCCCGAAATCCAGACAGTGGATTGGTCTTCTATTGTTAACTGTGGCCATTGGGCTCGCATCCTGCGACAGCAAACATCCGGGGCCTGCGGCTCCGCCCCCGGTTGCGGTGAATGTGTATACGGTCCGGTCCGGCAATGCTACCTATTACGATAGCTATCCCGGTACGGCGACGCCGTTGAACCAGGTGGACATCAAGCCACAGGTTTCGGGTAATATCAGCGGGATCTTTTTTAAGGACGGTCAGCAAGTCAGAAAGGGACAAAAATTATACGAGATCGATCAGCAGCAATACCGGGCGGCGGTTGAGCAGGCGAAGGCCAATGTGCTTGTCGCCAGGGCTAATCTTGTAAAGTCACAGCAGGATGCGGACCGGTACCTGGCATTGGCCAGGGACAGCGCCATCGCCAAGCAGACACTGGATCATCAGCTGGCCGATCTCGAAGCCAGCAAGGAACAGCTGCAGGCGGCGCAGGCGGCTGTCGACAATGTCGAGACCAACCTCAAGTATACGGAGATCTTTGCGCCGTTCGACGGCACGATCGGCATTTCGCAGGTCAAGGTCGGAACGGCTGTTTATCCGCAGACGTTGCTGAATTCGGTCTCTACGGATGACCCGATGGCCGTTGATATCGCGATCGACCAGGCCGAGATCCCCCAGTTCAACCGGTATTTTGAAAAGGGGTCGAAGGCTAAGGACTCGATCTTTACCGCGGTGTTACCGGACGGGTCTATCTATCCGTATCCCGGTCAGCTGTATTTGCTTGACCGGTCGATCGATCCGACGACGGGAACGCTCCGGGCGAGGATCACTTTTCCCAATCCGAAGGACGAGCTCCGGGCGGGATTGACCACCGATATCCGGGTCAGGCATGCGTCGGGGGACAGCACGCTGCTGATCCCTTACAAGTCGGTTGTGGAAGCGTTGGGGGAGTTCTTTGTCTTCGTGGTGCAGGACAGCATCGCCTTGCAGAAGAAGGTTTCGCTGGGAACCCGGATCGGTCCCAATATCGTTGTGAGGGCCGGGTTGACGGGGGGAGAGTCGGTAGTCACCGATGGGGTGCAGAAGCTAAGGGATAGTTCGGTGGTAAGGCTGGCGCCGGCGAAAAAATAGGAATGAATCAAAAAATTTACAAATGAAGTCTTCCAATATATTTCTCAGAAGGCCGGTGACAGCCATCGTCATCTCCCTGGTGATCCTGCTGGTGGGGACGCTGGCTATCCTGAATATGCCGATCAGCCAATATCCCGACATTACGCCGCCGACGGTACAGATCACCGCCAATTTCGTCGGCGCGGATGCCCAGACGGTGGAGCAGACAACTACAACGGCGATCGAGACGCAGGTCAACGGGGTGCCCGGGATCGCCTATATGCAGAGTAACAGTTCCAACAACGGGACTTCCCAGATCACGGCTACCCTGAACATCGGGGCCGATCCGAATATTGTGGCGCTGGATATCCAGAACCGGGTGGGGATTGCCACGCCGACCCTGCCGCAGCAGGTACAGCGGCTTGGTATCACTACGCTGAAGCGCAACCCCGCGATCCTGTTGCTGGTGGCGCTCTACTCGCCGAAGGGTACCCATAGTGTTCCTTTCATGGATAACTATGCGAATATCTATTTGCGTGATATCCTGTTGCGTGTTCCGGGCGTGGGCGATGTGTTCAGCCGGGCGGATAATTTTGCCATGCGGGTCTGGTTGAAGACCGACAAGCTGGCGCAGCTGGGGCTGACGGTTAACGACGTCCAGAACGCCATCAATGAGCAGAACCTCCAGGTTGCGGCCGGGTCTACATCCGCGCCGCCGCAGGCGGGCAGTACGGCGTTCGAGTTTGTCGTATTCACCAACAGCAGGCTGACGACGGAAGAGCAGTTCGGGAATATTGTGATCCGGGCCAATCCTGCGCAGAATTCGATCGTGTATCTCAAGGATGTCGCGCGGGTTCAGCTGGGCAAGGTCAGCTATGCCGCCAACTCGTTCGTGGACGGGAAGCGCGCGTCTTATCTGCTGGTCTACCAGGCGCCCGGCAGCAATGCGATTGCGACGGCCGAAGGGGTTTATAAGGCGCTTGTGGAGGCAAAAAAATATTTTCCGGCCGATGTCGACTACAAGGTGCCGTTCGAATCCGTCTCGGTAGTGAAGGTATCCATCGACGATGTGGTCAGAACGCTGCTGATCGCATTGGGGCTGGTGACGCTGGTGGTATTCCTGTTCCTGCAGAACTGGCGGTCCACGCTTATTCCTGTCCTGGCCATTCCGGTATCGATCGTCGGGACCTTTATCTTTTTTATCCCGCTTGGCTTTACGATCAACACCCTGACGATGTTCGGGTTCGTCCTGGCGATCGGGATTGTGGTGGATGACGCCATCGTGGTGGTGGAGGCGGTGCAGCATTATATCGATGCGGAGCATTTGTCGGCGAAGGAGGCGACGGCAAGAGCTATCGCGGATATCTCCGGCCCCGTTATCGCCATTGCGCTGATCCTGGCATCGGTATTTGTCCCGGTGGGTTTTATTCCCGGGATCGTCGGGCGGCTGTATCAGCAGTTTGCCATTACCATTGCGATATCGGTGCTGATCTCGGCTTTTGTGGCGTTGTCGCTGACGCCGGCGCTATGTATGCTCCTGCTCAAGGAGCATCATATCGACAAAAATTCCCGGGGGCTCAATTGGGTTTTCTTCCGCTTCAATAACTGGTTCGAACGGGTGACGCATCACTATACCAATGGGGTGCGGGGTTGGATCAAGGGGGCGCCGTTTGTCGTCATCCTCCTGCTGTGTATCGGGATCGGGGATGTCCTGCTGTTCGAGAAAAAGCCCACCGGCTTTATTCCCCAGGAAGACGAGGGCCGGGTTTATATTTCCTTCGAGATCCCCGAAGCGGGCTCGACGACGCGCGCCATCGAGGTCCTGGACAGTATCATGAATATCGCGCAGCATATACCGGGTGTCCTGCATACAGCGGCGTTAGGCGGACTGAACATTTTGACGTTTGGGATCAAATCCAATGCCGGGAGTGTCTTTATCCAGTTCAAGCCGTGGGATGAGCGGCATGGAAAATCGGAGCAGCTTCAGGGGATCATTGCAGAAATGCAAAAGCGGTTTGGGGGGATCAAGGATGCCCGGATCGTGGTCATTCCGCCGCCCGCCATCCCCGGTCTGGGCAATGCGGGTGGTTTCAGTATCCAGATCGAGCAGCGGCAGTCGAATGACGATATCAAAACTTTCGAGCGTGTTGTGAATCAGTTCGTCGCCGAGGCGAACAGGCAGCCGGAGATCGGGAGTGCGTTCACCTTCTTCAGTGCGCATACGCCGGGTTACGAGGTGGATGTAGACAGGGATAAGGCCAAAAAGCTGGGGTTGAACCTGGCTGACGTCTATAACACGATGCAGATGTATATGGGCAGCACCTACATCAACCAGCTGACGATCTATGGCCGGAACTTCTATGTGGTCGCGCAGGCCGATACGGGGTATCGATCGGATATCCATGACTTTTCCAGGTATTATGTCAAAAATGTCAACGGGGAGATGATCCCGTTGAGTACGGTTGTTTCCTATAAGCTGACGGAGAGTGCGCCGCTGATCTCGCATTTCAATATTTACCGGAGCGCCGAGATCGATGGCGGCGCCAGGGCGGGGTATAGCAGCGGTCAGGCGATCGCGGCCCTCGAGCGGGTGGCGGCGAAGGTGTTGCCGGAAGGATATGGCTATGATTGGTCGGGGCTGAGTTTGCAGGAGATCAAGTCGGGGAATAGCGCGGTGTATATTTTTGCGCTTTCAATCGTCTTCGTGTTCCTGTTCCTGGCGGCGTTGTATGAAAGCTGGTCGGTGCCGTTCTCGGTGCTGCTGGCGGTGCCGATCGGCGTCCTGGGCGCAATTGTGGCGCTGACCTTCAAGACCGAGTTGAGTAACAACGTTTATGCGCAGATCGGATTGATCACTTTGATCGGGTTGTCGGCGAAGAATGCCATCCTGATCGTGGAATTCGCCAAGGAGCGGGTAGATCGGGGGATGGAGGTGGTTCAGGCGACCCTGGATGCCGTGAAGCTGCGGTTGCGGCCGATCCTGATGACGTCCATTGCCTTCCTGCTGGGCGTACTGCCGCTGGCGCTGGCAACGGGCGCTGCGAAGGTAGCCCGGAATACGATCGGCTGGACCGTATTGGGCGGGATGTTTGCGGCGACCAGTCTGGCGATCTTTATTGTTCCGGTGCTGTTCGTGGTGATTACCCGGATGACTTACGGCAAGAAGAAACTGGAGGAACTGAGGAACCAGGATAAGGAGTTCAAATTGGCGGAATGATCCGGGCGGGCCGGAATGGTCGAAAGGTCCGCGCCGGCCGGTGCGGACTTTTTTCATGCTCAGGGAAATAGAAAATTTTTTAACTTGAGGACGAAACTTATACCATGGATCCGTTGGACGTTATAAAGAACCTTAAGCGATTATTCCGTGACGTCAACAAAAAGGGAGAGAAGTATGCGGAGGTCTGGCTTTCTCCTTTCGAGTTTGACGGGGGAACGAGGTCATCCCGGAATTTCTCCCTGAATGTCATGGTGAATCACAAGCTGGGGGAGGACGATGATGAGATGACCCCGTTGATCGACTTGTTAAAGGGGCGGGAGGAGTACCGGCATATCTGGCGGATATATGTTTTTGATCCGGAGGATGAGCTGCATTGTATGGAAGATGAGATCCTGATCTATGGGTAGGGATTAACGGTTCGGGTTCTTGATGCGCGGGTCAATGTTTTTGGGTGTGATAGGGGGAATGTCTTAGTTTTGCGGTTAATTTACTTCTGACCTTTGGACATACTTTGGGTTTCTATTTGCTCCTTTCTTGT
>DATJMG010000093.1:0-10285 GCA_035508835.1 Puia sp. | reverse complement strand
ATGCCATTATTTTGAAGATATCCCGCGCTGAGAGCAATCTTATTCTGACTGGTGGAACCCGAAATGGATGCGGTGTGATTCTGGTAAAAGGCGTTTCGTAAGACTTCGTTATACCAGTTGGTGTTGTACCCGGTATTGCTGACAGGCAGGAATGTCGTGTTCTCTTCGTAATTGATGTACTGTGCTGCGTTCGCCATGGGGACCACGTATGCCGCCTGTTGAACACCAAAATTCCCGCTGTAGTTGAATTTCATCTTGCCTGTGCCCTGCCGGGTGGTTATGAGAATAACGCCGTTGGCGCCTCTCACGCCATAGATCGATGCAGCCGAGGCATCTTTCAGTACGTCGACCGAAACGATATCGGCGGTATTGATGTTGGTGATGTCATCGGTCCAGATACCGTCCACGATATACAAGGGGTTCGCGCCGCCCAGGATGGAGCCTGCGCCCCGGATGATGACCTGCGGCAGGCTACCCGGCTGGCCGCTGCTGATGACATTTACCCCGGCAATTTTGCCTTGCATCGCCTGGGTGGCGGTCAAGACGGGTTGTTTGGATAATTCCTCGCCGTTGACGTGGCCGACCGACCCGGTGACATCCACCTTCCGCTGCGTGCCGTAGCCCACGACGACAACCTGGTTCAGCTGACTTTCGGCGGGTTTCAGCTGGATATTGAGCGGTTGGGCGCTGACTTTGACAACCTGGGTGAGATAGCCGACATAGCTGATGCGAAGGCTGGCGTTTTCGGGCGCCATAATAGTGAAGTTACCGCCTGTATCGGTAGCTGTCCCCCCGGTGGATCCCACAATGGTCACCGAGACGCCCGGAAGGGGTTCGCCGTTCTGGCCGGTGATCTTGCCCGTGACGCGGATGTCCTGGAATGGGGCAGAACCGGACAATATAACGATCAGGTTGTTTTCCAGCATCTTGTAGGTCAAATCCGTGCCGGAGAAGATCCTGTCCAGCAATGACCTGATATCTGCATCCCGGACATCGACGTCGACTTTTTGCCGGATGCTTTTAAGCGCGTTGTTGTACAAAAAGCGATAGTTGGTTTGCTTTTCGATGTTGGCGAGAACCCCGGCGATTTCTACGTTTTCGGATTTTAGCGTAACCTTAGCCTGCCCGCTGACATTTGCGGATGCGTGCAGCATGGCTGCCGTCAGCAACAGAAACGTTAATTTCATAATCAAAAGAGCTTTTTTAACGGCATGGATACAGGACGTTCCAATCGTTAGACTTTTTTTCATACTTTTATCGTTATGGGTTCTTATAAATGCGAAACCCCGCGACTTGTCAAGCGATCTGCAATTTTCGGCTTGCCAGGCTTTGCTAAGTTTCAAAATGTAACCTCCGCGGGGAATGCGCCAACATTTCCCGCTTTGTTTTCCTGCCTATGGCTTTTTTGATCTGTTCATTTTTTTATTTGTTGATGGTGATCAGGTTCCCTTCGATCCGATAATTAAATTTGGCCGTATACTTCAAGGCATCGAGCGCCTGCTGTATCGTTTCTTCCTTAAAGGATCCCGTAAATTGCAGCTGTTGGAGTGCCGGGTCGTCAAACTGGATCGTCACGCCGTACCAGCGTTCCATTTGTCTGGCCAGATCGCCGAAATTCTCTTCCCGGAAGATCAGCTTATTGTCTACCCAGGATGTCTCGATGATCGTTCCTGTCTTTTGCTCGTAGGTAGGTTTGCCGATGGCTATAAGCGGCTTGTCCGGAGCGGCGATATATTTACCCGGGACAGCGGGATGCAGGATGCTGTCGTAATTGGCTATCACAAGCTTTTCGTTCGGTTTCAGGATGATCTTCTCGCTTGGCCGGTCTTTAATCGACACCTGGATGCTGCCGCGGATCAGGGTGGCTTCCGTGGTCCTATCCGTCGGGTAGGATTTGAGGTTGAAGCTGGTTCCCAATACCCGGACATCGATCCGGGCGGTATGGATCAGAAAGGGTTTCTGGCTGTTGCGGGCTACATCGAAGAATGCTTCTCCGGCCAGGCTGACCTCCCGGGTGGTGAGATCGAAATTTTTGCCGTAGGTAAGGCGGCTGCCGGCATTCAGCCAGACCAGGGTACCGTCCGGCAGGGTCAGATGGGTCCGGGAGCCGTTGGCGGTATAAATATCGCTGCCGGCGGCGGGCTGGTGAACGATGTTGGCGGGAGCAAAGGGCGGGGTGCGATGGGGTGACCAGATAAGGGCTATCAGCACCCCGATACCGATGGTCAGGGAAAGGGAGAGAAAAAGGGTGCGGCGGCCGGAGTGCGGGCCGGTTTGAGACAGGGCCGGGGATTCCGTGTGGGGATCGAATGCGGGTTCGGGAAAATCGATCTGCTGCTCCTGCATCCGCTCGAGATGACGGCTGAAGGCCGCCTCTGCCGCTTCCTTATCGGGGTTTACCGTACTGTTCCACATATCGCTGATCGTCTGCATGGGATAATGTAATTCCGGATCGTTCTTCAATAGCCGTTCGAGCTCCCGGATCTCTTCCGGGGAGGCCTCGCCAGCGAGCTTTTTGGCTATTAGATTCCAGATCACTTGTTTATCCTCTTGTCCCATGAGCGTTCTAGTGGTGAACCATTAGGACAAGAAAAAGCAAAAAAACCCCCAAAGGAAATTGTAAAATGTTGGCGCTTTTGTAAGAATTTGACTTTTAGCCTTTTGTGCGAAGGATGCTCGACGGAACGCTCCGGGCAACATCGAAATGAATGGTGTTACCGATCTTTTCGAGGGCAATGGCTAACTGGTTCTCCACGGTCTTTACGGAAAGGTTCAAAATCTCCGCCACCTCCCGGCATTTCAGCCCGTCTTCTTTGGCGAGCTTGAAGATCATTTTGCATTTGGGCGGCAGCTGATCGATCGCTTTTTGGATAAGGTCCAGCATTTCAGCGGTGATCATGAGTTGTTCGGGGTCGAAATAGATGCTGGTGAATACGGCTTCCACGTCATCTATGGAGTAGGTAGGGGTTCTTTTTTGCTTGTTGAGATAGTTGAACGCGGTGTTGCGGGTCGCGACGTAAAGATAAACCTTCAGGTTTGTTATTTTCTCCAGCTCTTTTCGCCGCTCCCAGAATCGGATGAAGACATCCGAAACGATCTCTTCGGCGGTTTCCCTGGATGGCACGATCGTCCTGGCAAAACCAAGCAGGAAGGCATATAACGAGGTATATAGTTCTTTATAGGCCTGTTGATCGTCCATGCGGACTATCCTGTGCTGTAAGTCTTTAATTTTTCCGGCAATCATCATTTGGCAAGCAATAAAGGGTCCAGATCAATCTTTAGCAAGTTAAGAAGATTTTCAACTCGTTATCAATGTGACATTTTTTTCCGATATAATGCTGCGTATAGCGCTGAATTCTATATTTTTGCAGCGCCGTGCCGGGGATCGGCCCCCGGTACCGGACCCTTAGCTCAGTTGGTTAGAGCAGCTGACTCATAATCAGCGGGTCGCGTGTTCGAGCCACGCAGGGTCCACAAAGGTCAGGTGGAATATTCGGGGCGGGTGGAAAGCAACATTTGGACCGGATTCCCGTCTATAAGCTTACAAATCCCGGGAAATGTTTAAGAGTTATCTCACCACCGCCTGGCGGAATATCCGCAAGAACAAGGCTTTTTCTGCCATCAACATCATCGGTCTGGCTATTGGAATGGCGGCGTGTCTGCTGATCCTGCAGTACGTGAATTTCGAGTTGAGTTACGATCAGTTCAACAAAAATATAGATGATCTGTACCGGGTCTATAACGACCGGTATCAGAACGGAAAGCTCATCCAGCATGGGACGATCACATATTCGGCGATCGGCAAGGCGATGCAGGATGATTATCCCGAAGTGATCAACCATACGCGGGTCGAGCCGTATGGGCCGATCGTGATCACGAGGGGGATCAGGCAGTATGGGAAGCAGCAGGCCTTATTTGTCGACAATGCGTTCCTGAGCATGTTCACATATCCGCTCTTGAGCGGTGATCTGCGGACGGCGCTTGCGGAGCCGCATACGATGGTGCTGACGGCGGAAGCGGCAAAACGATTTTTTGGGTCCGATGATCCCGGGTCGATCGTGGGCCGTACGCTCGTGGTTGCCGACGATACGATCCCATACCGGATAACGGCGGTCACTGCAAGTCTTCCCGAAAATTCCCATTTATATTTCGATCTGCTCCTCTCCTACTCTACGTTGTATTCGGGTAAGAACCCGTGGCGGGAAGCGGACTACAATTTTCAGGACTCGGACTTCTGGCATTATATCCAGCTCAGGCATGGCGTCGATCCGAAGGCGCTGGAAGCGAAGTTCGATGGTTTCAGCGAGCGGCATTTCCAGGGGAACAAGATATCCGGCAGCGTGGAAAAATTCCATCTGCAGCCTTTGGCGCGGGCGCATCTGTATTCCGACTTCGAATACGAGATCGGCAAGACGGGGAGCGCAACGGTTGTGTGGGGATTATTGGTCATTGCCTCCTTTATCATCGTTATTGCCTGGGTCAACTATATCAATCTTTCCACTGCGCGGTCGGTGGAGCGGGCCAGGGAGGTCGGGGTCAGGAAGGTCATCGGGGCGGCGAGGGTCCAGCTCATCCGCCAGTTCCTCACCGAGTCTTTCCTGATCAATGGGTTCGCGCTGATCCTTGCGGTGGCGCTCATGTTCCTGTTGCAGGGGCCGTTCGATGACCTTGTAGGGTACCGGCTTTCCGTCGGTTATCTGTTCGTGCGGAGCATGGGTGGTTATGGGTTGACCATCGGCTTGCTGGGTTTGCTGTTGCTCGGTGTTGTCGTATCGGCTTATTACCCGGCGTTTGTTTTGTCGTCTTTCCGGCCGATCCTGGTATTGAAGGGACGCTTCAGTGCGTCCAAAAGGGGAATTGCGTTGCGAAAGGGGTTAGTGGTAGGGCAGTTTGGGATTACGGTCGCGTTGATGATCGGGTCGTTTGTCGTCTACCGGCAGATCCGGTTTATGAACCGGCAGGAGCTCGGGGTGAATATCAACCAGGTGCTCGTGATCAGTGCGCCATCGCTTACCAGGGAGGATTCGACATTTGCGGGCAAGGAGAACGGTTTCTTCGACGAGGTCAAACGGATCCCGGGGGTGGAAGGAGTGGCGGCTTCATGGAGCGCTATTGGCGGCGAGACCGGCAGGACGTTCAATGTTCGCCGCGAGGATCAGGATAGTACGGTACATTTTACGATGCGCCAGAACGGCATCAGCGCCGATTGGCTCCGACTTTACCAGGTGAAGATCCTGGCGGGCAGAGGATATGCGTATACCGATTACACTCCGGACTTCAATAAGGAGCACAATATCGTTATCAATGAGAGTGCGGCGAAGCTATTGGGGTATCGAAGTCCCGAAGATGCGATTGGGAAGACCATTGTCCGTTGGGACCGGAAATGGGTCGTGATCGGGGTGATCGGCGACTATCATCAGAAGTCGCTGCGATTTCCATTGGAGCCCACGTTGTTGTTGCCGTTCTATGGCAATGGGAGTGATATTTCGGTCCGGATTGCGACGCAGGATCTACCGGGAGTGATTACCCGGCTGCAGAAGACGTATGCGGCGTTCTTTCCGGGCAATCTGTTCGATTATTATTTCCTGGATCAGCATTATAATGAGCAATATGCAAATGACCAGCTGTTTGGGAAGGCATTCAGCATTTTTGCCGGATTTGCGATCTTTATTGCTTGTCTGGGGTTGCTGGGGTTGTCGTTGTTTGCGACGGCGCAGCGGACGAAAGAGATTGGCGTCAGGAAAGTGTTGGGTGCTTCAGTCGTGAATATTGTGGCGTTGTTGTCGAGGGATTTCATAGTATTGGTGGGGGTGGCGTTTGTGGTGGCGTCGCCGGTGGCGTGGTGGGTGATGCACAGGTGGCTGCAGGATTTTGCATACCGGATCGGGATTGAGTGGTGGGTGTTTGTGGCGGCGGGGGTATTGGCGGCGGTGATTGCGCTGGGGACCATCAGTGCGCAGGCGGTTCGCGCTGCCACGGCGAATCCGGCTAAAAGCCTGAGAACGGAGTGAGTGAGCCCGCCGCGCGGGCCCGTGCGCGGTGGCCGTCCCGCAAAAAATAAGCCCCTGTAGAAACAGGGGCCGTAACCAAAACTAACTGCTTATGAGAAAATTGACTGCTTGAGAAAGTTTATAATGATTTTTTTTGTTTTGCTTTCCGAGTGTAAAGTTAGTACCCGCAATGTTAAGCCCAGTGTTAAAATATACTTATTGCGGAAGAGGGGGCGGGATTTAATGTTTTTTTAATACTTTGAAGGGGCAAAACCTGATTATCATGAAATTCCGCGGTCTTTTTCTGCTTTCCTTTTTTATTTATTTCGGCGCTTATTCGCAGGGGGTCATGCCGGTACCGGCCGGTCTCACGTCGGAGCAGATCGACAGTTTGGCCCAGCGGGCGCGCCGGGCCTTTGATGTTCCGGGAATTGCGGTCTGTGTGATCAAGGATGGGAAGGTCATTCACTCCCGCGGGTATGGGGTGCGATCGCTCAGGACGGGGGAGCCGGTCGATGAGAATACGTTATTCGGGATTGCGTCGAACAGCAAGGCTTTTACGACGGCGGCGCTCGGCATGTTGGTCGATGAGGGCAAGCTGTCCTGGGATGACAAGGTCCGGAAGTTTATCCCGGAATTCAAGCTGTTCGATCCATATGTGACCGAGGAGTTCACGGTCCGGGATCTGTTGTGTCATCGGAGCGGGTTGGGGCTGGGTGCGGGCGATCTGATGTTCTTCCCTGACGGCAGTGATTTCACGATCCCCGATATCATTCACAATCTGCAATTTCTGAAACCGGTGACCAGTTTCCGGTCGCAATATGCGTATGACAACAACCTGTATATTATTGCGGGGCAGGTCGTGGCGCGGGCGAGCGGGATGAGCTGGGAAGACTTTATCGAAAAGCGGATCCTCCGGCCGTTGGGCATGAGTCATTCTGCGGCGACGTTCGACCGGCTGCGGGACACTTCGGATGTGATCGACGGGCATTCGCGGGTGGATGGGAAGGTGCAGGTGATCGTGCGGCACAGGGGGCAGGTGGATGATGCGGCGGGCGGGATCTACTCCTGTATCTCGGATCTGAGCAAGTGGGTGCTGTTGCATTTGCAGCATGGGAAATATGGGCCGGATAGTGTGCGGCTTTTCAGTGAGGCCGTATGGCGGGAACGGTGGGCGCCGCAGACTATTTTGCCGGTGGGGGGACCGGGGCCGTATAATACGCATTTTGCGGCTTACGGGTTGGGTTTCGGTCTTCAGGATGTCCGGGGGTATAAACAGATCAGCCACACCGGCGGGCTCGAGGGGATGGTCACGCAGATCACGATGATCCCGGAGCTTCAGCTGGGGATTATCGTACTGACCAATGCGGAGGAGGGGGGCGCTTTTTCGGCGATCACGAATCAGATAAAGGACAGTTATCTGGGGATAACGGGGACGGACCGGGTTGCCGAGTATGCGGCGGCGAGGAAGGCGCAGTTGGGGAGGGCGAGGCGGATCACGGATTCCATCTGGAAGGAGGTGGATCGGGTCGCGGGATCGGGTGGATCGGGCGGATCAGGCGGATTGGGTGATTCGGGTGCGAGGACCGGGGTGGCAGGCTGGTCGGTCTATACGGGGGAGTATCGGGATGCCTGGTTTGGAGAGGTCACGATTGCGGTTAAAAACGGGCATTTGTGGTTTGACAGCAAGCGGTCGCCCAGGCTGACCGGGGAGATGCTGCCTTATAAGGGTAATTCTTTTGTCGTGAAATGGCGTGACCGGAGCATGGATGCCGATGCTTATGTGATCTTCAGTCTTGATGAGCGGGGGATAGCGACGGGAATAAAAATGAAACCGGTGTCGCCGTTGACGGATTTCAGCTATGACTTCCAGGATCTGGATTTTCACCGGGAAAAATAAAACAACAACACATGAAGAAGGTCTTTTCGGTTGCGCTGTTTGCGGCGGGTGCGGTCTTAGGGTTTACGAGGGGTGCGGATGGCCAATCTTACCTGGCGCTGCATAAGAAGGCGATCGTGGTGGATACGCACAATGACGTATTGTCCGAGGCTACGATGAATGGGCTGGACATCGAGACGGATCTGACAGGCAAGACCCATTCCGATCTGGCGCGGTTTAAAAAGGGAGGGGTCGATGTGCAGGTTTTTTCGATCTTCTGTGACGAGCACTATGGAGTGGGGACGGCGTTTGCGTATGCGCACCGGGAGATCGACAGTCTGTATGCGATTGCGCGGCGCAACCCGGATAAGATGCAGATCGTAACCGATCCGGCGGGACTGGAGCAGGCGGTGAAGCATCATAAGCTGGCCGCGATGATGGGGGTCGAGGGCGGCCATATGATCGAGGACAGGATGGACTATCTCGACAGCTTTTTCCGGCTTGGGGTCCGGTATATGACGCTCACGTGGAACAACAGCACTCCGTGGGCTACTTCGGCGATGGATGAGACTTCGCATGCTTTTACGGTGACGCCGTATGGGCTGACGGAGGAGGGAAAGGCGATCGTCCGGAGGATGAATGAGCTGGGGATGATGGTGGATCTTTCACATGTGGGCGAGAGAACCTTTTGGGATGCGATCCATACCAGCACGAAACCGGTGATCTGCAGTCATTCCAGCGTATATGCCTTATGTCCGGTGTTCCGAAATCTGAAGGATGATCAGATCAAGGCTATTGGCGCCAACGGGGGGGTTATCCAGGTGAATTTCTATTCGGGTTTTCTTGACAGCAACTATGCGCCGCGGCTGACAAGGTTTCTCGCGCGGCATAAGGCGGAGATAGACAGCCTCCGCGCGGCGAAGGCGCCGCAGTATGCGATCGATGATGTCATGAGCAAGAAATATCCGGCGGAGAGTGATTCGCTGCGGGCGCCATTATCGCTCCTGATGGATCATATCGATTATATCGTCCGGCTCATCGGGGTGGATCATGTGGGGTTGGGGGCCGATTTTGACGGGATGGAGTCGCCGCCTCAGCAGCTGGATGACGTTGCCAGCTATCCGTTGATCACCAGGGAATTGTTGAAGCGAGGGTATAAGCCGGCGGATATCGAAAAGATCCTGGGCGGGAATTTTATCCGGGTTTTCAAGGCGAATAGTGCTGGGGTGGCGGGGAAATTCGGAGAGGGGCGCGAAATTGGAGAGGGACGCGAATTCGGCGAGTGGCCGGAAATTTCGTACCTTGATATGCCTGTAACAGTATCTGTCCTTAAAAAGCACCATTATGTCATTGTCTTGCCAAAACTTACTGCTGGCGGCCGGTCTTACCGTCGCCGTTGCTGCTAATGGTCAATCGTCAAATGGTCAATCCTCCCTGGATGACCTTGCCGGAAAATTTGTAAAATATGTTCGGGCTGAACGAAAAGAGAAGCTCATTGTTCTCACGGATAAGCCATTCTATTCGGTTGGGGAGAACATCTGGTTAAAGGCCTGGTGCCTCGACTCGCTTTCCAACCGGTTCCTCTTTCTCAGCAAAAATTTGTTTGTCGACCTGGTTGACGACAGGGACAGTGTGATCAGCCAGCTCCTGTTTAATATTCCCGAGCGAAAGACCGCCGGCAAGATCTTGCTTCCGGCATCCCTGGATGAGGGATACTATTGGCTGCGGGCCTATACGACCCGGATGCTGAAGGGCGACAGCAGCCGGATCCTGGTGAAGCCGATCTATGTGATCAATCCGAATAAGCCAAACCCGCGCGCCCTCGACGCTTATGCCAGCAAATCCGCCGCTGCTGCCGTGGATACCGGTGCGCCGAGAGTGATCTTTTATCCTGAAGGGGGCTCGATCATTTCGGGGACGACGGCGACGGTCGCCTTTCGGAGCAGTTCGGCTGACGGTCATCCGGTAGATATCATGGGCTTTGTCACGGATCCTCTTAATGACACGGTCGCGCGGTTTTCAAGCGCGCAGGGGATGGGTAAGTTCAGTTTCGACGCATTCAATCCCAGAAAATATACTGCGCACATTACCTGGGGTGGCCGGGAAGTGCTCTATCCGCTGCCTGCGATCGATCAGTTTGCCAGTCAGCTGACGGTAGTCAGCCGGGATGACCGGATGCTGAAATTGCAGGTTTCGTTGGGGGACTCTCTTTACAAGAAGCATAAGTCTACCCGGATACTGGGTATGAGCCGTGACAGTCTGTGTTTCGCAGCCATAGGGTCGGACATGTACCAGGTGAGTGTTCCGCTGGGGAATTTTCCGGTGGGACGCGCCGTTTTCTTCCTGTTCGATGACAATGATCATGTCGTCAGTCAGCGCTGCATATATATCGGAAGCAGCGACAGCGGCCGGATCG
>DATJMG010000092.1:0-5876 GCA_035508835.1 Puia sp. | reverse complement strand
CCAGTTGGCATGCGTCGTCGGCACATACGGATTCCCCGGATGCAGCACCAGCGACAACCCCGCCGCAAACCACCGGTGACCTTCCACATTTAGTTGCGCCCGCATCGTATCCGTCACCTTTCCCCAGACGACAGAGGTATTGACACCACCCTTTTCAAAAACGTCACCGGCCGCAATCGTCCTCGTCCGCCCGCCGCCGCCGCCCTCCCGATCCCACTCATCGGTTGCAAAACAGGCTTTCCCATCGACGGCCTCCACAGCCGCACAGATGCGATCCTGCAATCCATGAATGTAACCGATCCACCGATCCCTCAAGTCCCTCGTAGCGGTTTTATATGTTTCCGGCGGATGGCTCATATGTATTGTTTTACAGCTTCGACAAACGCCTTCGCATGATCGACCGGCACCTCGGGAAGGATCCCATGACCCAGATTGGCAATATGCGGATAGCCGCGAAACCCATCGAGCATGACCCGCACTTCTTTCCGGATAACAGGGATCGGCGCCAGTAGTTTTGCGGGATCCAGATTGCCTTGCAGCGCTACCTTATCCCCCGCCAGCTGCCGCGCGACCTGCGGCCGGATACACCAATCGATACCCAGCCCGCCGGCGCCGGTCGCAGCCATTTCCGCAAGCGAATGCCAGGCCCCCTTGGCAAAAACGATCACCGGGACCTCATCTTTCACCGCGGCAACGATCTGGCGCATATACTGTAACGATAGCTGCTCAAAATCCTCCGGACCCAGCAATCCGCCCCAGCTATCGAAAATTTGCACCACATCCGCACCCGCCCTGACCTGCCCCCTTAAATAAGCGATCGTCGTCCCGGTGATCATTTGCAGCAGCCGATGCGCAGCGCGCGGTTGTGTATAACAGAAAGCCTTGGCACGATCGAATGTCTTGGACCCCTGACCCTCAACCATATAACAAAGCAGCGTCCACGGTGCGCCCGCAAACCCGATCAACGGCACCCGCCCATCCAGATCCCGCTTCACCAGCCGCAGCGCCTCGAATACGTAGCCGAGCCTTTCCTCCACATCCGGTATCAGCAGCCTCTCCAGATCGTCCGTACTCCTTATCGGCTCAGGCAAAAAGGGCCCCTTCGATTCCACCAGCCGGACTTCCATGCCCATGGCCTGCGGGACAACAAGAATATCCGAAAAAATAATGGCTGCATCGACACCGATCTGGTCTACCGGCTGGATCGTGATCCCGGCGGCGAGCTCAGGCGTTTGACATCGCTCGAAAAAAGAATATTGCTTTCTGAGCTTGACGTAATCCGGCAAGTACCGGCCGGCTTGCCGCATCATCCAGACCGGAGTACGTTCCGTCATCTGCCCGTCGAGGCTCCTTAATATCAGATCGTTCCGGAGTATGGCCACTATTTTATGGTTTGAATAAAGATTTATGGTTCGAACAAAAAGAAATCGATCATTTTATGGATCAGCACCGCCCTGTCCGGCTCACTCGCGACAAACACCGGATTTGAACATCGGGCGTGGAGGGACGCTTCCGTGGTCTTGCCGATGGCAAACAACGGGACCCGCGCTCCGATCCTGTTGACCGAAAAGAAGCTTTCCACCGCACTCGGACTGAAGAAAGCAATTCCGTCATAGACCCGCTCCAGCTTCCACGGCGTGAGTACGGTCCGGTACACGGTCTTGACGGTGACCCCGATCGAGGGTAATTCTTCTCTTCTTTGGTCGCCGCAGAAGAAAATGATCTCCTCCCTCGGCCCCGCCTCCCGGTCCCGGATCAATTCCGCGAGCTCCCCCGCCGATCCTGCCGTTCCCACTGCCGTCCGCTCTCCAAACGCCTCCGCCACGGCCCTGTACGTTGCTCCGCCGATGCAATAGATCCGCAGATTCGGCGATGGGCCGGACAACCACCGCTTAACCGCGGTCACCGCATGCACGCTCGTGAATACCGCAACCTCCGGGATCACCGCATCCACTTCCACAAATTCAATCCCGATAAAAGACAGGACATCCAACGTCATTCCCGCCGAAGCCGCCTCGGCCGCCAAATCCCCGGGCAAGACCGCCGTAGCTAACAGATATATCGGCCGGCTGCTCATGGAGTATTCACCCGGATGCTGTCGGCTATCTCTCGCCCGCCCCGGTCCAGCAACTCTTCCGCGGCAGTCTTGCCGATCCCCGCGGCAATGCCGGCAGGAAGGATCTTTTCGATGCTTATCTGCTGCCCCCCATCCAATGACATCAGCTGCCCGCTGAAATACACATCCCCATCTTCGATCTCTGCCAGGGCGCTGATGGGAGTGGAACAACCCCCAAGCAATGTCCGGAGAAAATCCCTTTCGATCTTCGTACAAAGGGCCGTATCCGGATCATTCAGCGCCTCGCACAACGAAAAATGCTCCTCATCGTCTTCCCGGCACGCCACGAATATCGCGCCCTGGGCCGGCGCAGGCAACATCCAGTCGAGCAGTACACTTTTCGCGGGCCGCAAGCCGATCCGTTCGAGACCGGCCTGGGCGAAAATAGCGGCATCCCATGGCTCCTCCGCGAGCTTCCGAAGCCTGGTATTGACATTGCCGCGAAGATGGTGGATCTGATGGGCCGGGAACCGGTGCAGCCATTGCGCTTTCCGCCGGATGCTGCTGGTCGCAATGTGTGCAAAGGAATTTCTGTCCCGCAAAAAGTCCGCATCATTTTTATAAACCAGCAGGTCATGGACCGGGCCGCGTTTCAACACCGCCGCCTGACGGACCCCCCCGGCGAGCCCGGTCGGTACATCCTTCATGGAATGGACCGCAATATCTATCGACCGGTTGAGCAATGCCATATCCAGGCTGCGCGTGAATATTCCCTGTTCGCCAAAGGCGAAAAGCGGAGTCGTCAGATCGATATCCCCTTCGCTTTTGATCGGGACCAATACCGCGGGAATACCTTCCTTCTCCAGGAGCTGTTGTACCTGGGAAGCTTGCCAGACCGCAAGCTGACTTTCTCGTGTCCCAATTCTGACAGGGATTTGCATAACACTATTCCTCCGCATAACCTATTTCGTGGTGGAGATATACTCGTTGATCGCTTCGATGAATTGACAGCCCCCCTGGTTGTTGTGGCGCATCTTGTTGGCCATGCCGTTGATCACCCGCTGGATTTGTTCTTCGGCGTGCGTATCGTCGGTGACGGGGAATGGCTCTCCTCTCAGGCGGCTGAATACCGGACAGGTATGTAATTCTTTTAATTTCGTCTTCACCGCCTTCAGCACCGGGACATGTCGCCGCATGTTATACCAGTCCATCCATTCGACTATATGTTCGGCAATGATGACCTTTGCTTTAGGAACTTCTGCCTCCCTTTTCTGCAGCGTCTCATCCTTTATTTTCGATAGCTCATCCACCCCCGCCAGCGTAATGCCCGGCAGTTCCGCAGCCGATCTCTCCACGTTACAGGGTATCGACAGATCGATGATGAGCTTCTCGCCCGCTCCTTCCACCCAGTTCCTGAGCAGGGTAGGCTGATCCGCATTCGTCGCCACCAGGATGATGTCTGCTGCATGCACACATTCCGCGATCCTGTCGGCAGGCGCATGGTTGACGCCGATCTCGGCGGCGAGCTCCGCAGCCTTCGATTCAGTGCGATTGATCAGCGTGAGATGACGGGTGCCGAGATAGTCGACCAGGTTGCGGCACGTGTTGCGGCCGATCTTGCCCGTCCCGATCACCAGAATTTTCCGGCTGCCGGGATTGGCTATCCGCTCCCGGATATATTGAATAGCTGCGAAAGAGACGGAGACCGTTCCGCCGCTAAGCGCCGTCTGATTTTTAATTGCTTTGGAAGCCTGTAGCACACTGTTGACAAGGCGTTCGAGGAAGGGTCCGACATACTGCCGCTCCCGTGCGAATTTCACCGCCTGCTTGATCTGACCGACGATCTCATAGTCGCCAAGGATCTGCGAATCCAATCCGGCGCCGACTTCAAAAAGATGCTCGATCGCAGCCGTACCTTTCCGGACATATGCCGACCCGAGAAACGCATCCACGGTGCCGCTCGTTTGCGTACAAAGCAGGCTGGCCAGATGCGCGGAATTATCCGCAAAGCCGTAGATCTCGGTGCGGTTACAGGTGGAAAGGACAAAGAGTTCGGTTACATGAAAGGAAGGCGCAAGTGCCAACATCTTTTCATACTGCCCGGTGCCGATAGCGAATTGACCCCTTTTGGCGGCATCTGACTTTTTATAATTTATCCCGACGACAAAAAATCCGGAAATATCAGGGGTCTTGGTAATCATCGTAAGAAATAGTACGCAAAATTACTCGCAGGAGTTCCTATTCCACGCATATTAATGTCATTAGAATGTCATTTATGGGAGCCGGCCCGTCAATTACCGTCCGGCGCGGCAATTACCGTATTTTTGCGCCACCATGACACCCATCGGCAAACGCGCCATTATTTTATTGAATCTCGGTTCGCCGGACTCCACGGCAACTCATGATGTGCACCGGTATTTGATGGAATTTCTGATGGACAAACGGGTGATCGATTATCCTTACATTTTTCGAAAAATTCTCGTCGGCGGGCTGATAGTCCCCTTCCGGGCATCGAGATCGGCAGAAGCCTATGAGACCATCTGGACAAAAGAAGGCTCGCCCCTGATCGTCCTGACGCGCCAGCTTCGCAAAACCCTCGAAGGACAACTTCACACTCCCATCGAAATTGCCATGCGCTATGGAAACCCTACCATGGAGGCAGCCTTTAATGCCGTCCTGCACCGGATGCCGGATGTGGAAGAAGTGATCGCCATCCCGCTATATCCGCACTATGCAATGGCTTCTTACGAAACGGCAGTAGAATATGCGGAAACCGTCCACCGGAAAAACAAATACTCCTTCCGGTTGAACTTCATAAAGCCGTTCTACAACGACACCGATTACCTGCACGCGCTCGCCGGCCTGATCCGGCCTTATCTTTCCGGTGAATATGACCACATCCTCTTTTCCTATCATGGAGTTCCGGCACGGCATATCCGCAAGACCGACCCTACCAGATCCCATTGTTTGAGCTCCGCAGATTGCTGTGAGATATCTTCCGCCGCGCATGGGACGTGCTATCGTCATCAATGTTTTGTCACCACCAAAGAAATGGTGCGGCTGCTTTCCATCCCCGAAGGAAAATACAGCAATTCTTTTCAGTCGAGATTAGGGAAGGGTTGGCTGGAACCCTTTACCGACATCCGGCTGGAAGAGATGCCGAAGGAAGGGATCAAGAAACTGCTGATCCTTTGCCCGGCCTTTGTGAGTGATTGTCTGGAGACGCTGGAGGAGATCGCCATCCGGGGCAGGGAGAGTTTTCTGAATGCCGGCGGCCAGTCGTATACGATGATCCCCTGTTTGAATACTCACCCGCTTTGGGTGGAGGCATTGGCGGGTTGGGTCAGGGACTATGCCGGCGGCGACCGGTCGATGATCCTGGAATAGTCCGGTCGATGATCCTTCAATGAAGACGATCCCTCAATAAACGATAATCCTTCAATAAAGACGATACTTCAATAAATATGTACAATTATATCAAGGCGCTCCATATCATTTTTATCGTGACGTGGTTTAGCGGCATGTTCTATATGGTTCGCCTCTTTATTTACAACACCGAAGCCGGCGGGCGGCCCGAGCCTGAACGGACCATCCTTCGCGGGCAATTCTCGCTGATGATCCGGCGCCTCTGGTTCGGCATCACGTGGCCTTCTGCCGTCCTGACCCTGATCTTCGGCCCGTGGATGCTTTACCTGATGGGATCTGTGCCGGCATGGTTGTGGATCAAGATGGGTTTCGTCCTGGGCCTCTATTTTTATCATTTCTCCCTGCAGGTGATCTACCGGCAACAGAAGAAAGGGATCTTTCGGTATTCCTCGGG
>DATJMG010000091.1:0-5285 GCA_035508835.1 Puia sp. | reverse complement strand
GAGAGGATCAGGGCGAGTAGCAGACATGAGAGGTAGTTCGGTTTTGCGGTTAGTGATCTCACCGGCAGTTAGTTTATTTAGTGGTAAAATAAGATCAGAGAAGGGTTTAAAAAAGGGTGTTTTCACTAATGTCGTTGACTTAAGGGTTTTACACGTCTTTGTAATTCATGTGGTACAATCGCGGTGGTCGTCGCTTTCGGTTTTCATGCCTGCCGGGTCGAACGATTTCTGTATTGGCGGCCACCTGTTTGTCGAAGACAGCAAGGGCCAGTTTAATAGTCCTCTTAATGAACATGCCGATCAGGATACATTTGGTCGTCCAATAAGCAAAGGTGCGGTTGATCTTTTTGCCGTGCTTAGCTTTGCCCTTCTGTTTATCTGCATTGCTTTCCGCAATGACTTTTTCCTCTATAGGGAACGCCAAAGCAGCACATAGGGTCATCATCATCACCTTGGCGTAAATATCCTGCTTAACGGCAATAGCCGTCTTTCCGCTAAAGGCTTCCACCTGCACCCGGGCTTTGTACATCTTGTATCCTTCCTCCGCACCCCAACGGATCTGATACAGTTCACCCAGTTCCGACAGCTTGTATTTTACGGGATCTAACAATGAGGTGGCCAATATTTCCTCCTCTCCATTCTCCAGGGCTATCTTAACCAGCCTGCATTTGAATTCCCTTTTCATCGAGGGGAACTGCTCAGCAAAGCTATCATAATATTTGTCCGGCACCGTCAAGGTTACTATCATATCCCTTTTGCGGCTGGCTCTAAACTCCCTGACCGGCAACCAGTGCTCCCTCATTCTTACAATAAATTGAATGCCCCTGGATTGCAAGCCGGCAAACAGCGCCGTGCCAGGATATCCGCGATCCAGCAGCAATATATCTCCCCATTCCACCTTCGGCAAATGCTTCAATAATAAGTCTTGCTCGTTGCCATCCGTCGGACCTGTCTGCACATCCAATGTCAGATAGTTCACCGGATCATACAGCGCAGAGAGCAGGCACATGCTCTTCGGCAGGTCTTTATTCTTACCCCGCCCCATGCCTCTTCTGTCAAACTCCTCGTGGATGCTCGAGTGGTTTGGGAGGTTCAGATAAGTGCCATCCACCGCAAACAACTTATGTCCATGATAGCCGTAGAAGTCGACTTCTTTATAAAAGTCTTTCCAGATAATATCGTTGAGCTCCAGAAATGCCTCGGGTGCCAGCTTGCGTCTCGACCGGCTGAAACCGCTCTTGGTGATCCTGCGAATGTTGAACTGCTCGTTCTCCGTCTCCCTTAAGAAGCTGTCCATCTCCCGTTGTAATCCTGTCTTTCCCATCCTTAATATACTGATTATCAAATGACCAAACGGCAGCAAGCGGTTCCTGGTGAAGGCCCCTTCCTGGCCGTGCGTGTGACGGCCTTTGAATGCTTCGCTGTCATTTATATGGTAGTTTAGTTTGTTGGTTACTTTGATCCGGTAATCTTTTGATGGTTTTCGGCGATCACATCGCTCCTTCTATCTACATAAACCAAATTAGTTCATTATCAACTATTGTCCCCCCGTTAAAACACCCATTTTTGCTTAAGTCAACGACATTAGTGTTTTCACCTATTTTTTGCTCCGGCCGTCCGACCTAAACCCCGGGATATTCACTGCAGATATTCGATCAATGCGAATTATGAATCGAATCCAGATCCTTTCTGCGGGCCGCCTGCTCTTTTGACAATGCGTCCGCACCCCCCGGATATTGACCACCCGGATACAGGGCCTCTTCCCAATCTCCATACTCCGCATTGGGGAAGACGATATATTGCTTCCCGATAGAATCCCGGATCCGCTCCACCCTTCTCATCCGCTCGGCAGAATCGATGGAAAGGCTGTCGAAGGAGGCGCTCAGATCGATCAGGTTATCCCCCAACAGCACGATAATATTATGGTATTTTGCTACGCTGTCCCTTCTTGGCTGCTTGCTATTGGTGTTGCCCTTGAACATGAACTGAGTGTCGATGATCTGTGGGAAGTTGAGGTGACGCATCTGTTCCATGGTAGAGTCGATGATCGGCGTGCTGCCCTTCCGGTTGGAGATATAGAAAATGGTGATCTTCCGGCCCCGTGCGTCCCGTTTATTATTCACCCAATTGAAAAAATCCACGCTCCCCGGTACCGCCCAGGCCTGACCATATTGGCTCCAGTCATTGAACTCGGACGGCTGATACGCTGAATCGTCCAGGTAAAGCCACGCTTCATTCCGGCTGTTGTCGAGCGCCGTTTCATCAAGATCCGTGATGACGGCAAAAGGTTTGTCGGTGTAGTGTTTTGTATCCCGCAGCGCATCTTCCACGCGTTGTTTCGCCAGCCCATAACACTGGTAGCACAAGGCCCGGTATTCCGCGGCCCGTTGCTGATAGAGCAGCGCCATGACGATCTCTTTGTCGCCCATGCGTTTCGCACTCGCAGAACTGTCGCCCGTTTCGGCGCCGGCCTGCTGCGCTCCCGACAAGGAACCACCCCCGCAGGCAGCGGCCAGAAGGACCAAAATAAACCCGCATATAACAATTTGAAAGGAACGTTTATTCATATACCTTATTTATATCCATAAATTTACATTCTTCCTACCCACTTACCCAGCCGTAAAAACACCTAATTTCACGCGCCCAAAAAGGGTGTTTTCACCCTTGCCCGATCCACCCCATATATCGTAACTTGTATCCACTTTCCCTGGAACCCGGTAACGCCACTACCCGACAACTCTACTACCGCCAACTCTACCACCCGAACAACAGTCACTTTCTTAACAATTAAATCCCAGGAGGTATTCCATGGCTGATCGTAAAGTCTATTCCGATAGTGTCACCCCGCTCCCCGACCAACCCGGCCCGACCCCGCATGGTCTCATGGTCAATGCAGCCGCACCGGAAGACAAGACCCACCAGATGACCGTCCTCTTCTCGCTGGCCCTGCCGGCCGACAAACAAGCCGCCCTGGAAGCAAAGGTCGCCGCCGGCGAAACCGTGTCGCCTGAAGAGCTCAAGAACGACTACACCGCCGACAAGAACGACACCACCAAGCTCGTTTCCTGGCTGACTGCACAAGGATACAAGAATATAAAGGTGTCGCCCAACGGCACCGGTGTCTATGCGGATGCCACCGCCGGTCAGATCGAACAAAGCCTCCAGGTCAATATGGTGCGGGTCACCCGCGATGGCATCACCTATACGGCTGCGAAAGATGCCCCCAGCCTCCCGTCCGAAGTCGCCGGCAGCGTCCATGCCATCATCGGTCTCCAGCCTTTCCGCCATCCTAACAAACATCGCATCCTGCCTGTCAATAAACGTCACAACCGCCTGTCGGTTCCCCGCAAACCCCCCGCCCAGGCGGGAGCCCCCAGCCATGGCGCCGCAGCCGCCGTCGCGCCTTCCCCCAACATCGACAATGCCCCGCCTTACCTGGTCAGCGAGATCCTCAAAGCTTACCACGCCGATGGCCTTGGCGTGACCGGCAATGGCCAGACGATAGCGATTTTGATCGATACGTTTCCGGCAGATGGGGATCTAACACAGTTTTGGGCGGCAAATAATTTACCCTCCAATCTCGGCCGCATCCAGAAGATCAATGTGGGCGGCGGCCAGCTGCCCGCCATCGAAGGCGAAGAAACGCTCGACGCGGAATGGACAAGCGGTATTGCCCCTGGTGCGACCATCCGCATCTATGCCAGTGGGTCGCTGGACTTCGTCGCCCTCGATCAGGCGCTCGATGCCATTCTCAACGATCTGGACAGCATCCCTGGACTTCGCCAACTGTCGATCAGTCTCGGACTTGGTGAAACCTTCATGGGCGGCCCGCAAGGTGAAGCGGCCACGCAGCACCAGAAATATCTGCGATTCGCCGCCGCGGGTGTAAATGTGTTTGTCTCCAGCGGGGATGCGGGCTCCAACCCCGATAATACCGGTCACAGTTCAACCGGTCCGACCCAGGCGGAATACGCTGCTTCCGATCCCGCAGTCGTTGGCGTCGGGGGCACCAGCCTCAACCTGGCGGGGGATGGGTCGGTCGCCTCGGAAACCGGCTGGACCAATGGCGGCGGCGGCAAGAGCATTTTTTTTCCGCGTCCCGTGTGGCAGAAAGGCGCCGGCGTCCCGGCCGGTACGCAGCGGTTAGTCCCCGACGCGAGCCTGACCGCCGATCCAAACTTCGGCGCACTCGTCGTCCTGAACGGCAGTTCTCAACAGATCGGTGGAACAAGCTGGAGCGCGCCTGTGTGGGCGGGCTTCTGTGCGCTCATCAATGAGGCCCGGACAAAGGCGGGCAAACCGGCGCTGCCTTTTCTCAATCCGCATCTCTACCCGCTATTGGGCAGTAACGCCTTCCGCGATATCACCGCAGGCAGCAATGGCGCGTTCAACGCGGGCCGGGGTTATGACTTGGTGACGGGGATCGGGGTGCCGAATGTGGGGGCGCTGATGGCGGCACTACTAAATATTTAACTTTTAATACCTATTAATCATGTCAAAGCCATTCGAAGCATTCTTTATCGAAAAGGGTCGCAGTGTACCTGAAATGCCAAAAGGCATCCGGATACTCACCGCTGCAGAAGCCGCACAAGTCAATCTCGGCCCCCTTGCCCAACTTCAGGGCAAATGGAAATCCAAAGACGTCAAACCAGCCCTAATTGCATCGGGATGGAATGTAATCTCCGTTCCAGGTCCGATCAACCCTCCGCCGCCTCCACCGGCCAAGCTGGATGGATTCGTGCTGGAAGTGATCCCCTATACGGAAGAACTGACCTTTTGCCCGGTGGTGACAGCCGGCAACCGCGGGCCATTCGCCGCTGACGGTAGCACTGAGAACGATCAGTCGATAACGGGGCTGCTGTATGAACAGATTATCAAAAGCGCCTGTCCGGGAAATAAACCCTGCACCCAACGAGGGTTCCCGAACGGAAGCGTGATCCATGCGGAAAGGGGATTGTTTCTGTTTGTTACGAATTTTAATAACAATTTTGACATCGCCCGGCTCTCCGTCATCCCACACGGGAATTCCGTTCTCGCTCTGGGCCAATCTTTCGTCGGCCCTCCGGCCAACAACCAGTTCCCCGGGACCGCATCCACTTTACCGACAACCCTCAATGGGACCCCTATCCCGGGTTATGGCGACGATCAGTTCAATGGCGAGCAGTTTAACGGCATCTTTGAACAGAAAAACCCAAATAGCTTTTTAATTGGCGAGCTTGGCAATCAGAAGATCACCAACATGACTACCCTCGTCTTCGATACCAAGAACCCCAACGGCGGCATCC
>DATJMG010000090.1:0-15570 GCA_035508835.1 Puia sp. | reverse complement strand
GTCATTTTTTTTGTGTGGCAGAATTTTGATAGGTTAGAGGAGGGGTTGGAGGGATTTTAGAGGAAGGGTTGGAGGGATTTCCAGACGGTTTCGGTCACGATCTTTTCGCCTTTTGCGTTTGGGTGGATGCCGTCGCCCTGGTTGAGGGCGGGGTTACCGCCTACGCCGTCGAGCAGGAAGGGGATGAGGGCGGTGTGATTCTTGTCCGCGAGTTGGGCGAAGATGTTGTGAAAGGCGTCGGAGTAGGTCGAGCCCATGCTGGGCGGGACGCGCATTCCGGCGAGGATGATCTTGCAGGCGGGGTAGCGGAGGCGGACGGTGTCGATGATGGATTGGAGGTTGTCGAGGGTGGTCTTCACGGGGATGCCGCGGAGGCCGTCGTTGCCGCCGAGCTCAAGGACGAAGATATCCGCGGGTTGACGCAGGGTCCAGTTGAGGCGGGTTTTGCCGCCCGCGGTCGTTTCGCCGCTGATGCCGGCGTTGATCACTTTCCAGGGCAGGTGGAGGGAGTCGAGGCGATGGCCGATGAGGGCGGGGAATGACTGATCGGGGTCGAGACCGTAGCCTGCGGTGAGCGAGTTACCGAAGAAAATGATGGTCTTTTTACCGGCGGGTTCGGGTGCGGATGGGTTGGCGTTTGCTGCGGCGGGTGCGGTGCTGAGGCTGTCACGGGGGGTTGGGGCGTTGGTTGCGGCGGGGGTGTGGCTGTCGGTTGACTTGGAGGCCGGACTATTATGACAAGCGGAAATCATAAGGATGATCGGGCAAATAACGTGACGGAATTTCAACATAAAGGCGGATGTTGTGTAATGCAAAGATAAAGTTGTAATAAAAAGCAAAGATACAGTTGTAATAAAATATGCCGGTGGAAACAATCTTAAAGGTCAGTAATATCAGTAAGTCGTATCGGGCGGCGGGCAGGATGTTGAATGTGCTGGAGGATGTGAGTTTCGCTGTGGAGGCGGGATCGACGCTG
Organism: Puia sp.; assembly: GCA_035508835.1. GTDB lineage: Bacteria > Bacteroidota > Bacteroidia > Chitinophagales > Chitinophagaceae > Puia. Next base: position 14,594 of record DATJMG010000090.1, on the reverse strand, counting down.
GCCATTATGGGGCCGTCGGGGAGCGGAAAGACGACGTTGCTGGGTTTGTGTGCGGGGTTGGACCGGAGCACGTCGGGGTCGGTGGAGTTGAACGGCATTGTGCTGGATCAGTTGGATGAGGATCAGCGGGCGGGCATACGTAACCGGTATATCGGATTCATTTTTCAGAATTTTCAGTTATTGCCGACGTTGACCGCGGTGGAGAATGTCATGGTGCCGATGGAATTGCGGGGTGAGAAGGGGGTGCGGGAGCGGGCGAAGGAGCTCATGGGCAAGGTCGGGCTGGCGGACAGGCTGCATCACTATCCGGCGCAACTGTCGGGCGGGGAGCAGCAGCGGGTGTCGCTGGCGCGGGCGTTTGCGGGGCGACCGCGTATCCTGTTTGCGGATGAGCCCACGGGCAACCTGGATGCGGAGACGAGCGAGAAGATCGTGCCGTTGTTGTTCGAGCTCAACCGGGAGGCGGGTACTACCTTGGTTATCGTCACGCATAATGCGGAGTTGGCGGCGGCCACGCAGCGGATCATCCGATTGGCCGGTGGGCGGGTCACGGGTGACAGACGGGCGGGGGCCGTTGCGGATGAAAAATAAAAATGGTTTGGGGCCGTCCGGTGGTTTGCGGTTGTCCTGGCTGTTCCGGATGGCGTGGCGGGACAGCCGGCGGAATCGCGGCCGGCTTTTCCTGTTCATATCGTCTGTTGTGCTGGGTATTGCCGCGTTGGTGGCAACATTGTCTTTCGGGAGTAATCTGCGGCAAGACGTCGACGATCAGGCGAATGAGTTAGTGGGTGCGGACCTGGTGATCCGGGGAGGGCGGGGTCTTCCGCCGGGCGTCGTGCCGGCAGCGGATTCGATGGGGATGCAGCATTCGGAAGAAAAGAGCATGGCGTCGATGGTCTATTTCCTCAAAACGCAGGCGAGCAGGCTGGTGCAAGTGCGGGCGCTGAATGGCGGATATCCGTATTACGGATCGCTGGAGACAACGCCGGGTGCGGCGGGCCCTGGATTTCGTCAGGGCAGGGAGGCGTTGGTGGATAAGACATTGATGCTGCAATATGGTGCGAAAGTGGGGGATTCGATCCGGGTCGGCGATCTCAGCTTTGTCATTGCGGGGTCGCTGGACAAGGCCCCCGGCCGAAATGAGATTTCGTTGACGGTGGCGCCGCCGGTGTATATTCCGCTCCGTTATCTCGATTCTGCGGGGCTGGTCAAGCGGGGCAGCCGGATCGAAACCCAGTGGTACTATCAATTCCGGCCCGGAACGGACGTGATCAAAGTGATGACGGCGGTGGGGCCGAAGCTGGATTCGATGGAAGTGCGGTATGAGACGGTGGAGACGAGGAAGGCGGGGATGTCCAGGGCGTTCGGGGACCTCACGCAGTTTCTGACGGTGATCAGTTTTATCGCCCTGTTGATGGGATGTATCGGGGTGGCGAGTGCGGTGAATATCTATATACGCGAGAAGATCGGCGGGGTGGCGGTATTGCGGTGTCTGGGATTAAAAGCGCGGCAGGCCTTTCTGATCTATCTGATCCAGGTTGCGGGCATCGGGCTCGTCGGGTCGTTGTTGGGTGCGGTGGTTGGGGTGGTCGTTCAGCAGGTACTTCCCTCCGTATTGAAAGACTTGCTGCCCCTGGAGACGCATTTTCGGGTGTCGTGGGCTGCGATCGGGGAAGGGGTTGGAACGGGGATGGTCATTTCGATGTTGTTTGCGTTGCTTCCGTTGTTGAGGGTTCGGAAAATCTCGCCTTTATATACGTTACGGTTATCGGTTGAGACGTATACGGAGGGCTGGGATGGGTGGAAGGCGGTGGTGTATGCGGCAATATTTTGTTTTGTTACCTGGTTCAGTTATATCCGGATGGGGAATTGGAGCAAGGCCATTGTTTTCACTCTATCGCTTTTGGGAGCTTTTGTGTTGCTGGCGGGCGCCGCGCGGCTGCTGATGTGGATGGTGAGGCGGTTTTTCCCGGAGCGATGGAACTACTTATGGCGGCAGGGTTTTGCGAACCTGTACAGGCCCAACAATCAGACGCTGATCCTGGTTGTCACGATCGGGTTGGGGACGACGTTCATCGGGACGTTATATTTTGTGCAACAGTTGTTGATCGACCGGGTGACGGTGGCGGCGAGTGCCAATCAGGGGAATATGGTGTTGTTCGATATTCAGCCGGATCAGCTGGCGGATGTCCGCAAGCTGGCGGGGCAGTTTGGGCTGCCGGTGGTGCAGGAGGTGCCGATCGTGGAGGCGCGGATAGTGGCGATCAAGGGGAAGTCGTTGGAGGACAGTGCGGGTCTACGGCCGGGAGCGGGCTCGGGGGCGGGTCCGCGGCCGCGGCCGGGAGCGGGATCGGGGCGGCATGTGGTCCGGGGGAGTGGGGATGAGGCGGGGCCGGGTCCGGCGCGGGCGCGGGGGTTTGGGCGGGAGACGCGGGTGACGTATCGGGATTCGCTGATGTCGACGGAGAAACTCGTGGCCGGGCGATTGGGGCCGCCGGTGCGGTCGCCGAAGGATGGGATCGATATTTCTCTCGATGAGGACTATGCGCGCTCGTTGGGGGTAAAGGTGGGGGACTCGGTCGCTTTTGATGTGCAGGGGGTGCGGTTTTCGACGGTGGTGGGGAGTCTGCGCAAGGTTGAATGGAAGCTCCGGATCAATTTCCCGGTGGTGTTCCCGACGGGGGTGTTGGAGCAGGCCCCGCAGTTCCATCTGATGACGACGCAGGTGCCGTCGGCGGAGGTTTCGGCGCGGTTTCAGCGGGCGGTGGTGCAGCGGTTCCCGGGGATCTCGGTGATCGACCTGGGTCTCATTCTGAGCGTGCTGGATGATGTGCTGGGGAAGATCGGATTTGTGATCCGGTTCATGGCCGGGTTCAGTATGATGACGGGGGTGATCGTGCTGATCGCGAGTGTGCTGGTCAGCCGGTATCAGCGAATACAGGAGAGTGTGTTGTTGCGTACGCTGGGGGCGAGCCGGCGGCAGGTGTTGGTGATCACGATGCTGGAATATTTTTTTGTGGGCGGGTTGGCCGCGGCGGTAGGGATTATCCTGTCGCTGGGGTTTAGTATGCTTTTGGCCAGGTTTGTTTTTGAGGGTGGGGTGGCGGTGCATGTGTGGCCGGTGGTCGTCTTGTTTCTTTTGGTGAGTGGGCTGACGGTGGTGGTCGGGTTGTTGAATACAAGGGGTATGTTGAACCGGCCGCCGTTGGAGGTGTTAAGGCGGGAGGGGTAATTATTGGGCGGGGAGGTTGCGGGGCAGATTTTTGAGTTTGCGGATGCGGCCGTCCATGGTGATGTATTGACCGTTTTTCAGGTGTTTGGTGCGGCCGCTGGAGACGTTGATGGTTCCGTCGGGGTGGATGGTGGATTCGTTGACGAGGATGATGTTGGAGGTGACGGGAGTTTGCCGGCCTTTGGTGACTTCGATCAGGTGACCATGTTTCATCATGATATAGTCCCAGGGTTTGGAATCGTGGGTGGTGATGGCGGTGTCCCGGGCGTGGGTTCGGAGGGTGATGGCGGTGTCTTGGGCGAAGGTTCGGAGGGTGGTGGTAGTGTCCTGGGCGTGGGTTTGGAGGGTGAGGAGGAGGAAAAAAATAGAATAACGCATGATAATCTTTTGGATGGATATGCAAAAGTTTTGCCGTTGTCTTCTGTTGCTCTTGTTTGTCACGGGAGGAAAAGTGTGGGCGGGGCGATCTATCGAGGTCAGGTCGCCGGATGGGGGGATACGGGTTGTGTTTCGGTTTACGGCGGGGTTGCCGGAGTATAGTGTGAGTTATCATGGGGTGGTGGTCATCGACCGGTCGCCGTTGAGTTTGCGGTTTGCGGGGTCGGGGTTGTTTGGGGAGCGGTTGGTCCCGCGGGTGGCGGTGGTGAGTCGGGGTGAGGACAATTATACGTTGGTGGTGGGGAAGACGAAGTCGGTACATGATGAATATGATCAGGCGGTGATCCCGTTGGAGGAGGGGGCGGGGGCGGCGAGGCGGATTGACTTTGTGGTGCGGGTCTTCAATGACGGGATGGCGTTCCGGTATCAGATCCCGGCGCAGGCGGGGTGGACTTCCTATAGTTTGGTGGATGAGGGGAGCAGTTTTCGGGTGGTGGGGGATCCCATGGTGATGGCGTCGTTCCGGGAGGGGTTTACGACCTCGCATGAGGGGTTATATTGGAAGGGGAGGTTCAGCGAGGTGAAGGAGGATACGTTGATGGATATGCCGATCTTTCTGGATTTCGATCGGGGGGGTGGGCATATCTATGCGGCGATCACGGAGGCGCGGTTGGTGGATTATGCGGGGATGTACCTGATCCGGCATGGGGATGCCCTCAAGAGTGAGTTGTCGCCGCTGCCGGGAGAGCCGGGGGGACCGGTGCGGGTAAGTGGTCCGGTTGGAGCGGGGGCCGGGGTTGAAGCGGAGGCGGGGCGGGTGGGGGATCTGGAAGCGGGGAAGGTGGTGGCGGTGCGGGTCAAGGCGGTGTTGCCGCATCAGACCCCGTGGCGGGTGGTGTTGCTGGCGGCGAGGGCGGGGGCGTTGGTGGAGTCCAACATTATTACCGATCTGAATGACGACTGTGCGATAAAGGATGTCAGCTGGATCAAGCCGGGGAAAACGGACTTCCATTGGTGGAACGGGGATGTGGTGGCGGATACGGGTTTCCAGCCGGGGATCAACTTCGAGTCGAACCGGTATTATATCGATTTCTGTGCCAGGAATCATATTGATTATCATACAGTTATTGGATGGTCTGGGATTGCCTGGTATACGAATGACGGGGTCAGCTATGATGCCGGGCCGCATGCGGATGTAACCAGGCCGATACCGGGGTTGGATATGAAGGCCATCTGTGACTATGCAAAAAGCAAGGGGGTAGGCATCCGGGTCTGGGTACATTGGCGTGCGTTATGGCCGATGATCGACAGTGCGTTTGCACAGTTCGAGCGTTGGGGTATCCAGGGGATGATGGTGGACTTCCTGAACCGCGATGACCAGGAGATGGTCAATATCCAGACGGCGATCCTGCAGAAGGCCGCCGCCCATCATCTGCATATCCAGTTCCACGGCGCCTATAAGCCTACGGGGTTGAGCAGGACGTACCCCAATGAGTTTACGAGGGAGGGGACGCTCAACTATGAAAATGACAAATGGGGGGTACCGATCACGCCGGATGACGATCTGAATGTCGTGTTCACCCGGCTGCTGGCGGGGCCCACGGATTATCATCTCGGGGGGTTCCGGGCGGTAACGCCGGCGGGTTATCTGGCGCATTTTGTGCGGCCGTTCGTCCTCGGCACGCGCTGTCATATGCTCGCGATGTATGTCGTGCTGGAAAGTTACCTGGGGATGGTTTGTGACGACCCGACGGCCTATGAGGGTCAGGAGGGCTTTGACTTCCTGCGGGCGGTACCGACCACGTGGGATGAGACGAAGGTGCCGGTGGCGATTCCGGGCCAGCGGGTCACGATAGCCAGGCGAAAGGGGGAAGAATGGTGGGTGGGGACGATCAATAACGGCGTCGGGCGGGAGGTGGAATTGCGGCTGGATTGGCTACCGGCGGGAGTTTCGTATGAGGCCACGATCTATAGTGATGCGCCGGATGCGGGGGTGAACCCGAATCATTTGGTCAAGGAAGTCCGCAGGGTTAAGGCCGGGGACCGTGTGGTGTTGCGGCTTGCGCCGGGCGGCGGGCAGGTGATGCGCCTGCGTAAAACCACTTAATTTTTAATTTCATGATGATCCTGAGGGGATTTTGGCCTCAAATTGGCTGTAGATAGGTCTCCTATTTAATAGTGCGTATGAAACTGCGAAATCCAATACTCATCGGGGTCATCTGCTTTTTTGTAGGGCTATCGGCCCATGCAACCACCTACTACGTATCATCTATCACGGGAAATGATTCCTACACTCCGGCTCAAGCGACGAATCCGGCTACTCCCTGGCGGTCGATGGGGAAGGTGAACAGCTTTTGGGGAAGCCTGAATCCGGGGGACACTGTCAAGCTCCAATGCGGCAGCGTATTTACGAGCGGATTGAATGTCTGGAAATCGGGAGCGGCGGGGAAACCTATTGTTCTCACGACGTATGGATCGGGGAATCCGCCCCTGGTTAGCGGGTTCACGGCGCTCACCGGCTGGGGCGGGGGCGGCGGAAACGTTTGGCAGACGACGTGTTCGAACTGCGGGTTGAGTGCGAATATTGCTATGATCGGGGACAGTTCGCAGCCCATGGGGCGATGGCCCAATTCATGGTCCAATACGGATGCGGGGTATGCGCAGATCCAATCCTTTAATGGGACTGTAAGCATTACGGACAGTCATCTTGCGGCTTCGGGTCATAACTGGACCGGGGCGAGTATTGTGATCCGGAGGAACCGTTGGGTGATCGAGACCGATCCGATCGTTTCGCAAAGTGGTAATACCATTACTTATAAGACCAGCAGTACGTGGGTGCCGGCTGACAAATTCGGCTATTTTATTCAGAATAATGCTTATACGCTCGACCAGCCCGGCGAGTGGTATTATAATCCCGCCAACAAGGTTGTCCAGGTTTATTCGGTTGGCATCCCGACGTCAATGAATATGCAGATCGCCCGGATCGATACGCTGATCCAGTTCAACAGTGCGCAGTATGTAGTGGTGAATGGGATTGCTTTTCAAGGGGCGAATAAGAGCGGCGTTTCGCTCCTCAATTCCTATAATGTTACGTTATCGAATTGTACGATCCGGTTCTCCGGGGTTGATGCGATCGACATCACGAACTGTGGTAATCTCAATATTGACAATGTGCTGATGGATTATTCCAATAACAATGGGGTCATGGCGTATTGCAACAATTCCACGATCCAGAACTGTACGATCCGGCGGACGGCTGCTTTTCCGGGGATGAGCCTGCCGGTCAATTCGGGGATGGGCATCTATATCTACGGGAATAACAACAATATCCTGGGCAATACGATCGACACGACGGGTTATACGGGAATCGATTTTCAGGGGAACAGTAATACCGTAGCGAATAACCTGGTCAATTATTTCTGTTTTGTAAAAGATGACGGTGGCGGGATCTATACCTGGAATGGGAACCAGGACAGTTCGGTCAGTCATATTACCGGTACGATCAAGAACAATATCGTGATCAACGGGATTACCGCACCTGCGGGGACGGATAGCAGCGTGGCGGGGATTGCGCACGGCATCTATCTCGACGAAAATACGACGGAGTGTACCGTGACGGGGAATACGGTAGCGCATTGTACTGCAGGGGTATTCTTCCAGGACGCGCGGAATTGTGCGATCCAGAATAACACGTTGTTTGACTGCATCGGGCAGCTGGTCATGCGCCATGCCTTGTCCACGGGGACTTTTTTCGGGAACGATGTGTCCGGGAATTATTGTGTATCGCGGCTGGATACGCAGTATATCGTGGAGGTCAGCTCGATCGGGTCGATCTCGGCGCTTCCGACTTATTCGTCGCAGCACAATAATCACTATGCGCAGCTTGCGTCGGGTAGTTATTTTTATCTGATGGCCATGAGCGATTACTATGGCACGGGGACGTTTGGGGCCTGGCAGACGACTTACAAAAAGGATCAGATGTATTCGAACCTGCTGCCGGTGAACTTCCCGCCTTATACGGTCAGTAGCTATATCGGCGGGAATATGTATAAGGGCAGCAGTATCATTGCGCCGTTCCTCGATGCGGCGCTGGGGGTGCGGGTGATTACTTCGGCGGGGATTGGTGCGGTTGATTCGGGCTATTATTATGTCCTCAACTATTCCATGGCGGCTCCCGACAATCTGCATACGATGTTGAATTTCCTGGAGGGGAGTGTTTCGCCCTGGCCTGCGTTAACCCCGGTGGTCAGTACGGCGACGGTAACGCCAAGTCTCAACAATTCGGTAGTCTGGCAGGCGACCAAAACGAATTCGAGTTCGCTGGTGGTGTTCCAGATCAACAGCAATGTTCCGACGCTGGCGATTTCGAATATCTCGTTATACCGGGCGAATGTGACGTTGAATAATCCGGCAAATGATTATATCTTCCAATACAACGCGTCCAACTCGGCGATGTCGTTGCCGCTGAGCGGTACTTACGAGGATGCGGCCGGTGTCAGCCATAGCGGTTCGGTGTCGATCCCGGCGTGGAGTTCGGTTATTCTGATCAAATAGGGGAATTTTGGCGGTTTCCAGAATTAATTATCTTTGGGCTCATCTAGTTACTGGGTTGATGAAGAAACTGTTGATGGCTTTTCTCGTTTTATCCGCTCGGCCCGCATTGGGGCAGGTCGTTATTTCCGGCACTGTCTATGATAACTCCCAGAAATATACGATGGCCGGGGTGAGTGTGCTGACGACTAAAGGGTTAGGAACTTCGACCGATTCGACGGGTCATTACCGGATCCGGATGGATGCGGATGATTCCATCTATTTTTCCTATTTAGGCAAGACGACGTTACGCTTCCCGGCGAGGGAGATCAACCCGAATCAGCCGTTCGATATGGCATTGGCGGTATCGATCGATACGCTGCCTGCGGCGTTTGTGCGCGGGAACAATTATTATCTCGATTCCCTGGCCACGCGGAAGGAATATGCGCGCGTTTTCAATTACGGGGCTTCGTATTTCAACAGTGTGAAGGCGACGGGTCGGGGCGGGATGGGAGTGGGTTTGAACCTGGATATGTTCTTCAACGGTGCGGAGAACCGGCGGATGGAGGCCTTCCAGGACAGGCTGATCTGGATGGAGCAGGAAAACTTTGTCGATCATCACTTTTCCAAGGCGATCGTGCGGCATGTCACCGGATTGGAGTCGCCGGCGCTGGACACGTTCATGGTCTTATACCGGCCTACGAAGGAATTCATACAAAGTTGTGAAACGGAATATCAGTACTATCATTATTTACGCGAGTGGAGCCAATATTTCGTCGAAGACTGGAAAGTAAGGCATCCGGATATTCCGCCGTATCCCAAGGGGGGGCCGGGGTCGGACAGTACGGCGACCGGGGAGGCGCTGGATAGTGCGGCGGTGAAGGCTAAGGCGGATACGGTCACTTCACCGGGCGGTCATGGGGTCACTTCACCAGGCGGCCATCACTGAGTTCGAGGACGCGGTCGCAGTTTGCCGCGAAATCTTCGTCGTGGGTGACGGCGATGATGGTCTGGCGGCCGCGGCTTGCAATATCGCGGAAGATATCAAAAACGGTTTGGGAATTTTTGGAGTCGAGGTTACCGGTCGGCTCGTCGCCCATGATGACCGAGGGGTCGTTGATGAGGGCGCGGGCGATGGCCGCGCGTTGCTGCTGGCCGCCGGAGAGTTTGCCGGCGAGTTTGAGCGCCTGGTCTTTGAGGTCGAGAGCTTCGAGGTGATCATAGGCCTTTTGTTCGATCTCGGGGCGGGTCAGGCGTTTTAGTTTGAGGGCGGGGATCATCACGTTCTCCAGCACGGTGAATTCGGGCAGCAGGTAGTGGAACTGGAAGACGAATCCAATGTGTTGGTTACGAAAGGCGGAAAGGTCGTTTTGGGATTTTCCGGTCATGGTTTCTTCGTTGATGGTGAGACGGCCTTCGTAATCGGTATCCATTGTCGACAGGACGTAGAGCAGGGTCGATTTGCCGCTGCCGGATTTTCCGACGAGTGCGAGGAATTCGCCTTTGGCGGCAGAGAAGCTGATGTCTTTGAGCACCTGGAACTTCTCCGGGTCATAAAAATATTTTACGACGTGGTCGACCTTTAGTACGGTGGGGGCCTCGAGGGCAGTGGGGGGGAGGTTGGGTCTTTCCATGTTTTATCCTCTTATGATGTTAACCGGATCGATGCGGGATGCTTTTCTGGATGGAAAGTAACCGGCAACGAAGGTAGTGATGAGGCCGAAGAAAAAGGCCAGGGTATAATCTTTCGGGTCGTAGTCCATTGGCAGGGTGGCGAGGCCGGCCACGTTAAAGGGTACCTGGTTCACGAGCCAGGAAACGAGGTAGCCCAGTCCCATCCCGATAAAGCCGCCGACGAGGCCGATGACGGAGGACATTGTCAGGAAGATGCGGCGGATATCAAAGCCCGAGAAGCCCATGGCTTTCAGGATGGCGATCTCGCGGATCTTTTCGTTGATGGTCATCAGCATGATATTGTAGATGCCGAAGCCTGCCACGATCAGGATGGTAAGGGATACGGCTACGGCGATGACGTCGCGAAGGTTGGAACCGGCTTCCAATTGGGCGTTCGCCATCGACCAGGACTCGACCTTGTAGGGGATCAGGGGAGCGATCTCGCTGACCAGCCGGTTGGCGAGTTTGAAGTCGATGACGTTCACCTGGATATCGGTGACGTAATCTGCGTTCTCTGCCAGCAGCTGGCGGGTAGCGGTGATCGACAGGTAGGCTTTTGTTTTGTCCACCGAGGAGAGGTTGGTCTGGAAGATCCCGATCACTTTATAGGTATGGGAGACGCCGTCGGCGGTCAGGATATTGAGATTATCGTCGACTTTTAAACTCAGGCTTTTGGCCAGCTCGACGCCGACGATGATGCCGTCGGGGCGGGTAGCGAGGTCCTGCCACCTTCCCCGGATCATCATCCGGCTCATTTGGAAAAGTTCGTCTTCGTCGACTACGTCCACGCCCGAGAGCGTGCCGTTTACTTTGTTACCGACGTTTTTGAAGAATACATTGATGTTGACTTCCGGGGCGACGGTCTGGACGATCGGGATCGTATGGAGGTAGTGGATGATCCCGCTCGAATTCTTGATGCCGTCGGTGTATTTGATGATCTTGCTGTTCCGGATATGGGCGATGGTGCCCGCGGGGTAAACGCGGCTCACGAGGTCGCTCCGGTCGGCGGGGCGGTCGTTGTAGATCCGGACGTGGGCGAGGGTACTGAAGGCGAGGCGGTTTTGGGCCAGGTTCACGCCGCTCATAAAGCTATTCATGAATACGTACATGGAAATTCCGAAGGTCACGCCGAGGACCGCCACGATGGTTTGTTTCAGCTTCGAGCGCAGGTAGGTGTAAGCGATCTGGTAGTTGATGGGCAGGTGGATCATTTGTCCGGGTTGATGGGTTCGATGGCCTGGTTGTCATGGAGGCCGCCGGTGATCTCGACCCATTCGAGGGTGTGGATGCCGGTTTTTACCGGGATGCGGCTGTGGTCAGCGGCCAGGATCACGCTATCGCCGGAAAGCAGGTAGTTCGAGGGGATGACGAGGGCGTGTTTCTTTTCGTCGAGGATGATATTGGCTTGCAGTTGGGTTCCGTTCCGCAGGTTGGGCGGGAGGGGGTCGAAGGTGGCTTCCGCGATAAACGCCTGGTCGTCGGTATTGAAGGAGGGATAGATCTTCGTGATCGTAGCGTTGTAGACGTGGGTTTTGTCGGTGTTGAGGGAAACGAGTACGCGCTGGCCCGATTGGACGCGGTCAATATCTTCCTCCGCGATCAGCAGCCGGGCGATCTGCAGCCCTGCACCCAGGTCGGCGATGACGTCACCTTTCCGGATGAGGTCACCGTCTTTTTTGTAGACGTTTTCGATGCGGCCGTTAGTGGCGCCGGTGATGGTAAAGTAGGCGTTATTCTCCTGTTGTTCTTTCAGCTGGGCAAGGGTGTTTTCGGTATTCAGGTTCAGGTTGGTACGGAGGTCTTCGAGGTTTTTCCGCAGTTGGGTCAGGCTTGCGGCCGAGGCTTCGTAGGTCAGGCGTGCGTTGTCATAGTCCACCTGGGCTACGGCGTGGGTGGGGAGGAGGAGGCGGTATCTTTCGTAGTTGAGGGAGTCGGTGGATTTTTTCCGTTGGGCCTGGGCGATCTGGGTCTCCAGCTGGAGGATCTGGGGGCTTTTGTCCGAGGCGTTGCGCAGGGCGTAGTCATAGTTGATGGCGGCGTTGCTCACCTGGGTACGTTGGAGGTCGTTGGCGATCTTAAAGAGCAGTTGGCCTTTCCGCACGCTGTCGTCTTCGGCGACGAAGGATTGTTCGAGGTAGCCGTCGGCGTAGGCGGTGATCTTGTATTGTTGTTTTGCCTCGGTATTGCCGCTGGCGAAGACGGCGTCGACGATATCTTTATATCGGGGTGTCGTCGTGGGGGAATTTTTGCAGCCGATGGCGGAGAGTGTTATGAACAGGAGGATGATCTTTTTCATGGTCCTAATTTCTTGAGATAATGGAAGACATGGCGGAGAACATCGACGACAGGTTATTGAGGTGGGTATTCTCGGCGCGCAGGTAGTCTTCGAATGTTTTTTGGAACGTGTCGATGCTGATCAGGCCTTCTTCGAACTTCTGGCGTGAGAGTTCCACGTTGGCGCGATAGAGCAGCAGGTTACGGCCCGAGGCCGCGGCGAGCAGGCGGTAGTTGTCGTAGGTATTGATCAGCAGGCTGTCGGAGATCTTGCCTTGTTCGACGGCGTCGTGGTATTGTTGGGCGTCGATGCGGGCGAGCGCCCGGGCGCTGCGGTATTTGTTGCGGGTATAGAAGCCGGTGAACAGGGGAACGTTCAGGTTCAACTGGAGGTACCGGTAGTCGTTCCAGGTCTGGTCGCCGAAAGTCAGGCCGAAGTTGTCGCGAAATTGTTGGGAGCCCAGGAAGCCGCTGAGGGAGAGGGTTGGGTAGAAGGCGGCTTTGGCGGATCTCGCTTGCAGTTGGGCGATGCGGGTATTCGCGTTGGAGACGTCGAGGTTTTTGTCCGGGCCCGGAGACAGCGTGTTTGCGGTGTCGGTCGTGAGGGAGTCGGCGGCGAGGTGTTCGTCGAGGGTCAGGGTTTGTCGGGCGGTGCAGCCCGTCAGGAGTTTCAGGTTTTGGATGGACTGGTCGAGCAGCTCACGGCTTTGCAGGATGTTCTGTTCCACATCATTGACATTGATCTCCGCCGAATGGACCGCGCTCAGGTCGACGAGGCCCTGGGTATAGCGGTTCCTGACGGTGGTCAGGATGCTTTCCGCGAGGTGCAGGTCGCGGGTCGAGATCTCTATCGAGGAAGCGGCGATGAGGCCCGAAAAATAATATTGTGCGGTTGACGCTTTCAGGTTTTGTTCATAAGCCGCTTGCTGGAGGCTGTTGAGGGTAATGTTTTCGCGGGCGATATTGGATTGAAAGATGTATTGCCAGTTAAAGAGGTTCTCGGTCGCGTTTACGCCGGCGTTATAGATATAGTGTTTACCGAAGGTCAGGTAGAGGGTTTTGCCGGGTTGGCCGATGAGTTCGCCGGGGACGGGGGTAACGGAGAGTTTCAGGTTGTCCTGGCCGGAGAAGGTGCCTGCGACCTGGGGGTAGAGGTAGGATTGGGAGGCGTGGTAGTCGGCGGTCAGCTGGCCGGTTTTCAGGCGGTAGATGTGTTGGGTGGGGTTATCACGGAGGGCGGCGGTCCAGACGTCGGGGAGGGAATGGAAGACGATCTGTGCTCTCCCGGGGTGGAGAGCGGCCAGGGCAAGGCAGAGTATCAGGACATGTCGCATAGGCATGGTTTGAGGACTGGGCAAAGGTCGGGTCCGGTGGGCGGCCTGTGGGGGGAAATGGGGGTGAAATGATCAAATCGGGGGGTGAATTGACGGGGCTGGCGGGGCGGAATGGCGGGTTGGGGTGGACTACCCTTTCTCTACCCATTCGAGGAAGGGGGTGACTTTGAGGCGGCTGACGAGGGGGCGTTCGGCGGTGGCCACTTTGAGGGTGACGATGACGCGGCGGTTGAAGAAGGGTTCCATTTCGAGGATGGCGTCGCGATTGAGGATCATTTGGCGGTTGATGCGGAAGAATGTTTGGGGCTCGAGGGCGGCTTCGATCTCATCGATGGGGCGGAAGACGGCATGTTTTTCCTTGTTGAAGGTGTACAGGTAGACGATTTCCTTTTCGAGGGCCACGGCGGCGATGTCGCGGACGGCTACGGGGTACATTTTTTCGCGGAATTTGACCAGGAAGGACGACTGGGTCCGGTTGGCGAGGGCTTGTTCGATCCGGGCGGGGAGGCTCGGGGCGAGCAGCAGGGAGGAGCGGATCTGGTCGAGCTTCCGGAAGGCCTGTTCGATATCTTTCTCGTGAAATGGCTTCAGGATATAGTCGATACCGTTAGATTTGAAGGCTTCGAGCAGGTGGTCTTCGTAGGCGGTGCAGAAGATCACGGGGATATTGACGGTGGTCTTTTGAAAGATATCGAAGCTGCTCCCGTCGGCAAGCTGGATATCCATGAAGAGAAGGTCGATGCGGTCGGGGGTGTGGTGGAGGAATTGGACGGTGCTTTCGACGCTGTCGCAGATCTCCAGGACGGTATGGGAGTCATCGATGGCCAGGATAAATTCCTTCAGCAGTCTGGCTGTGCGGGGTTCGTCTTCGATGATCAGGATGTTCATGGTTGCAGTAGTTGGAGGGTGACGGAGAATTTGGTGTCGGTCTTGTGGATGGTTACGCCGTCGCGGATCTGGAGGAGCTCGTATCGTTTTCTCAGGTTATCGAGGCCGATGCCGGAGGATTCATCGGCCGCGGGTTTGATCTGGAGGTTGTTCTCGATGATGATGCTGTCTTCGTGTTGCTGGAAGATGCGGATATAGAGTGGCCGGGCGGCGGAGATGATGTTGTGCTTGATGCAGTTTTCGATCAGCAGCTGCAGGCTGAAGGCGGGGATCTTGCGGTTCAT
>DATJMG010000089.1:0-5940 GCA_035508835.1 Puia sp. | reverse complement strand
GGCATCTTCCGATTTGGGCACATATTCAAAAACCAGCTTGCGCACCGGGAAGCCCATGGCATTTTGCGCGAGGCTCAACAAGTCATTCTGGTTGTACTCCTGCAAATTATACCAGTTATCCTCCAGCAGGATGAGCGGCTTGGTGACAATATCGGTAATATCATCCGATTCGAACGGATTCTCCCAACCGCCGCCTTTGCGATCCCGGATCTGCAGGAGCACGACGCCATCCGTATTTTCCCGGATCCAATCGCGAAAAACATTCAGATAGCGGATCGTACTCAACTCCCCGAAGTTATCGCGAAATCCCGCATCCATGACATCCACCACCGGCCGGGTCGGCAGCCATACATTCGGCAGCACATACGGAAAAGTCGCATTCATCCGGAGCGCGGTCAGCAACCGCAGGTTCATCGGCCCCTGCTTGACAAAGAGCGCACCGAAATCCACGGCATCCGGGTCCATCTCGGCGATCCGGGTACTGTCATATTCCGGCCGCATCAGGAAACTGACCCGCTGCGTACTGATCATAAGCGCCCGGCTGTCCCGCGTGATATCGGGATTGAGCAGCATCATCGGCGTCCGCGCCGCCGCCTCCTCCCCCGCAAGATCCTTGAGCTGCATGTCCAGCATCCCCCGCGTATTGCGGTCCAACTGCTGCTCGAACGCATACCCGCGGTCTTTCACATATTCATATTGCCCTACCCGGAACTTCTGCGCCGGCGAAGCCAGATCCCTGGCCACAAAAGACGAGAACAGCGTATTGAGCAGATCCTTTGAGATGTCATCGACATATTTTCTATCGGGAAGATGGATGCTGGTGTCCCCTTCATCCCGGCGCCGCGCCAGCTCCCTGAAATAAGCCGCACCCAACATCCCCCCCGATGCCCCCGTTATCAGCAAGGTCTTCCGCATCAATTGGCCGCCGCATAAGCTGTCGAGGTGCTGCAGGACACTCATCGTGAAACAGGCGCTCCGGTTCCCTCCTCCACTCGCATTGATGAGGTAAAGGATGGGCCGCGGCGAAGACTGCCGCGCCTTCCACCGCTCCAGGATGCGGATCATATTCGCCTTATCCCGTTCGACATTGCGGTCGGAACAAAGTTGCAGCAAAGTCTGCCGGTCATAAAGCGGCCGGTCATCGCGGTTGGTATAATTGAGCCCGTAGGCCTTATTGGTAGGATCGATGACCCGGTATCGATAAAGCAGGTTCAACACGAAGAAGATCAATACGAAAAAAGGAATGGCCCAGGAACCGAGGAAGTAGGAAAATGCGCCGGATAACGAGATCAGGATCGCAAAGAAGACCAGGATGCTGGCCGCCGCAGGCAGCTGAAAATACCGGCTGTCCATAAAGAATCCGATCACGATCAGGAAGATAAAAGCCGCGAAGATCGACAGCACCGCCGAAATATGATGCCGGTTGAAGATGCTCTCGATAAAGGCCTTGCTGTAGTGGGCGACATCCCTGACCTGCCTGATCGTCCGCGGCGAATTGAGATACCATTTCACATGCATGAGCCGCGTCTCATTGAGCTTTACCTCCTCCTTTCCGAACTGGGATTTGAATAGCCTGGGATTACTGATCACCGGAGCCATCCGCCGGACGATCGTCTTGTCCGCCCGGAAAAAATATAGAAAAGAGATCGTGAAAATAAAACAGAATCCTGACAGAAAACCCAAAATGAGAAGGACGATCGAAGAAGCCGGCAGCAGTTCCTTGCTCACACTGAACCGGATCGCCTTGAACAGGTAGAACAGGAGGAAGATCAGCGGCAACAAAACATTATTGATGCAATACTTCAGGAACGGATTGGTCGTCGTGGCCAGGAAACGAAAATGCCGGCTGAAGAGAATAAAGGTGGTAATATTCCAGCTCATCACGAAGATCCCGGTGGCCACCCCCACCCAGGCCGTGCTGACCGGACTTACATTCCCCAGGTATTCCGGCGACAGGAAAAGGGCCGCTGCACCATAGTTTTGCATAAAACCTCCATTCAGCGTACTGAACAGAATAGCCCAGAAGATCAGCAACACCTGGTGTCTCCTGAGCTGCAGCAACAGCAATTGTACCGGGAAAAAATAGTAAATGGCTTTTAGGATTCGCATCATACCATTACAGAACGTCTAACCGACATCACAAGGTATAACATTCCAACCATTGTAAGCAGGAACAGGAGGCCTGTGATCTGATGGAACTGCGCCAGCCAGTCGAAAGCTACCCAGCGATGCGCCCGGATCCAGGGGCTGGTCAGCAGACTGCTGATTCCCAGGATGATCTGCGCCCCGATCAGCAGCAGCGGCAACCACCGGAGCGGCCGGAATTCAACCGGGACGTCCTTTAGCCTGACCGCCTTCGCCGTCCAGATCAGCACCATGACGAACAACAGATAGGCCAGGGTCCGATGAATGAACTGCACCGTGATCCGGTTGCCCGCAAGCGCTTCCAGCCATGGCCCTCGGAACATCCCGGCAGGGATATAGTTGCCGTTGATATCCGGCCAGGTCGAAGCGACATTCGCCGCCTTATGCCCCGCCATGAGCGCCCCATATATCAGCTGAAAGAACAGCACGACCAGGATCGCGACCGTCCAACGCCGAAGCCCCGGCGCCGCAAACCTTACCTCGTCCCGCACCGACAGCTGTAACCCCACCCAAAAAGTATAGACGACCAGCACCAACGCAAAAATAAAATGCAACGCCAGCTTGGCCGGTTCGACGTAAATGGCATCCCCTGTAAGCCCGCTGGCCACCATGATCCAGCCTATCACCCCCTGCAGCGCGCCCAGCAGGAACAAAATGATCAGCGGCCTGACAAGGCTCCGCCGGATCTTTTTCTTCGCCAGCAGCCATACAAACCCCACCAGGAACACCACACCGACCATCCGAGCCCAAAAGCGGTGAAACCATTCCCAGAAGAAAATGAATTTGAAATCCGCCAGACTGAACCCGGAATTGACCAACCGGAATTGCGGAGTATGCTGATATTTTTCAAAGGCCTCCTGCCACTGCCCGGCATTTAGCGGCGGAATGACCCCGGCCGCCACATCCCACTCCGTGATCGAAAGCCCCGAGCCCGTCAGCCGGGTGATACCACCCAGGATCACCTGGACCAATAACATGAAAACACCGATATAGATCCAGATGGCAACGGGCCGGGAAGAAGAATTTGATGACATGGCGGCAAAGTTATACACGAACGACTATTTAAATGCATGAATCCCTATTTTTGGCCCGTGGACAATCCGCTGCGAAGTCATTATCAGGAAAAGCTCACAGAAGCCGGCTGCGATGAAGCCGGGAGAGGCTGTTATGCCGGGCCGGTCTTCGCCGCCGCCGTCATCCTCCCGCCGGATTTCTTTCATCCCTTGCTAAACGATTCCAAACAGGTCACCGAAGAGAACCGCAACCTGCTTCGCCCCTATATCGAAGCTAACGCGCTCGCATGGGCCGTAGCCCGCATAGACCATGACGAGATCGACCGCATCAATATCCTGAAAGCCTCCTTCAAAGCCATGCACCTGGCCCTGGACCAGCTGAAACTAAGACCAAAGCTGCTGCTGATCGACGGTAACCGTTTCATAAAATACCGGCGTACCCCTCATCGCTGTATCATCGGGGGCGATGCTATTTTCGCGTCGATTGCCGCGGCCAGCATCCTGGCCAAGACCTGGCGCGATGACTATATGCGCGGGCTCCATTTCGAATTTCCCCAGTATGGCTGGGACAGCAATAAAGGATATGGTACCCCGGAACACCGGAACGCCATCGAAAAACACGGCCTCTGCAAATACCATCGGCGAAGTTTCAATATCAACCCTGAGGAATCTCTTCCCACGGTCCCAGACCTTTTCGAATAACCACGGGCTCGTCACCCGTACAATCGACGACCGTGGATGGGAGAATGCCGCCGATACCGCCATCCACGACAATATCTACCCGATTTCCAAACTTCTCCCCGATCATCTCCGGATCGGTATACTCTTCCACCATTTCACCAGGTAAAGATGAACTCAGTATCGGATGCCCCAGTTCCCTGACCAGCGACCGCGCAATAACATTGTCGGGGATGCGCAGCCCGATGGTATCCTTCCGGCTTTTTAATATCTTCGGCACTTGCTTGCTCGCGGGAAGGATGAATGTATAGGGACCGGGCAGATAAGCCCTGAGCAGCCGGTATAACGGCGTCGAAATGCTCTTGGTATAATTGCTGAGATCGCTGAGATCGTGACAGATAAAAGAAAGCTGCGCTTTGGCAGGGTCAACCCCCTTGATCCGACAGATCCGTTCGATCGCCTTGCCCTGAAAAATATCACAGCCTAACCCGTAGATCGTATCGGTGGGATAGACGATGACACCCCCGTCAAGGAGGCATTCAACGATCATTCGAATATTCCTGGGCTGGGGATTGACGGGATGAAGATGCAACAACATAGAGAAAGATAAGAGTTTCGACAAAAAATTGAACAACCAAAAATAATTTTTTGTCTCAACACCGCTAATGTCTGCACTTTCCTCCCTGTCGGTCGTCAAGTGCTAACCGGGCTCCGCCCGGTTTGGCAAAACAGTATAGCGAAAATCAGCCGAATTAAGATAAATTTAGTATTAAATTTGCGAAATTTATGCCCATGGAGTTACAACCAGTAGACCGGGTGGAATGTATCCGTGCTGAAGATTTCAGAGATGGGTATTACACCCCCATGAGGCCCCTGGTCATCAAAGGTCTGGCCAGGAACTGGCCGGCGTATGAGAAGTGGAACTGGGATTTTTTCAAATCGATCGTCGGCGATATAAATGTCGGTGTCTATAATAACGTAAAGAGCGACGCCTACACGCCCATCAATACCGCCGATAACTACATGAAATTCGGCGATTACATCGATATGGTCCGGAAAGGACCCGCAGAATGGCGGATCTTTCTCTTCAATATTTTCGAACATGCACCCCAGATCACCGCGGATTTCGAATGGCCGGAGCAGTTAATGAAAGGCTTCGTGAAACGATATCCCATGTTGTTCGTCGGTGGAAAGGGTTCAGTTACGCACATGCATTTCGATATCGACCTGTCGCATATCATCCATACCCAGTTCGTCGGCCGGAAGCGGGTATTGCTATTCCCCTTCGAAGAACAGCACAAGATCTACCGGAAACCCTGGGAAGTGCTGAGCCTGGTCAATTTCGAAAAATATTTTGACCAGGCGGAGAACAAACTGGACCTGGAGAAATATCCTGCGCTCAAACTGGCTAAGGGTTTTGAGGTCATCCTGGAACATGGCGACTCCCTGTTCATGCCGGCGGGCTACTGGCACCATATGGAATACCTGGACAGCGGCTTTGCCATGAGCCTCCGGGCACTCCAATCCTCTTTCAGTGGTAAATTGAAGGGGATCTGGTACCTCGTCGGAATGCGGAATATCGATACATTGATGAAGAGAACAGCCCCCGAATGGTGGTTCAACCGAAAAAAAGAAAAAACCTTCAAGGCCGCAGTGAGAGAACTTGAAACCCTTGTCCAGTAGAGTTTTACGAATCGGGACCAGATATGGTCCGGATCGCGCCCCGCCGTTTAAAATAAAGATTTAAAAAAAAATTGCTTATTACCGAAACAGTCTTTATTTTTACCGCGCTTACTGCTCTGAATCTTGTATCACCCGATACATCAACACCACTGAAGGTTTTTGCCAATCCAATCTCCATCTGCATCCAAGACAGTCCAATCTCCAATCCGAAGACTCCAACTTCCAATAAATTTCCTGTTTTCCATCGATATCTTATGAAGTCGATACTTCATATCCTGATAATCTATCCCCTGTTCCAATAATAATCCCGTCGTTACCCTTTTGAAGCCATCCAACCGGGATGTACGGTGCCATTGCATCCCCAAGTTGAACCCGATAACTTATGGTCCTCCTGCTTTAGCGAACATGAAAAATATTCGAA
>DATJMG010000088.1:0-10884 GCA_035508835.1 Puia sp. | reverse complement strand
TAGATTTTTTTGATGGGGACAAAGTTAACGGAAAACGAACCCATTCATTTTTTATTTTATAACAAAAACTTAAAAAGTTGCCCCCATTATGTGAGCAATTTTTCGCGCAGCCGGAAAATATTGCCTTGCCGGGAAATTATTAGTCTACTTATTTGGTAGACTAATTACCTCTCCGTATCTTTCACCCGATTTACGGGAATTGCGGGTGGTTTACAGGAATTGCGGGTGGTTTACGGGAATTGCGTGTGGTTTACACGAGTTACGTGGCCGAGGGGCGAGGCGGAGGTCCGCATGACCTTTTACGAAGGTTCGAATCCTTCCGTAACTGCCAACTGATTGTTTTTATGGCAACAATGGTTAGACCTAAACCGGGTGGTGTTTTCACACCGCCCTTTTTTTATTTCAATCCCTCCCCCGGCATCCGCATCCGCATTTTACCGCATCTTTTTGAAAGCATTGATCAGCCCGTTCGTGGAAGAATCATGGGATTTAACCTCCGCATCGTTCTGCAGCTCGGGCAGGATCTTCCCCGCCAGCTGCTTGCCCAATTCCACGCCCCACTGATCGAAGGTGAAAATGTTCCAGATGACCCCCTGGACAAAGATCTTATGTTCGTAGAGGGCGATAAGCTCACCGAGGGTGAATGGAGTTATCTCTTTGATCAAGAATGAATTAGTGGGCCTGTTGCCACTAAAGCCCTTATAAGGGATGAGCGCCGCAGGCACCTTTTCCACCTCGAGCTCTTCCCTGGTCTTGCCGTTCATCAAAGCCTGCGTCTGTGCAAAGAAGTTGGAAAGGAGCTTGACATGGTGATCGCCGATCGGATTATGGCTGATGGCCGGGGCAATGAAATCACAGGGGATCAGGACCGTTCCCTGGTGGATCAGCTGATAGAAGGCGTGCTGCCCGTTGGTACCCGGCTCGCCCCAGACGACAGGCCCCGTGGACCACCCGACGGGGTGACCGTTCCGGTCTACGCTCTTCCCATTGCTTTCCATATTCCCCTGCTGGAAATAGGCTGCAAAACGGTGCATGTACTGGTCATATGGTAAGATGGCCTCGGTCTGGGTTCCGAAGAAGTTGGTATACCACAGGCCGATCAGGGCCATCGTGACGGGGATATTCTGCTCGAACGGCGTATTCCGGAAATGCAGATCGGCCTGGTGGGCGCCTTTCAACAGTGTCTCGAAATTCTCATATCCTACCGTTAGCGCAATCGAAAG
Organism: Puia sp.; assembly: GCA_035508835.1. Taxonomy (GTDB): domain Bacteria; phylum Bacteroidota; class Bacteroidia; order Chitinophagales; family Chitinophagaceae; genus Puia. The sequence continues at coordinate 9,661 of DATJMG010000088.1, read as the reverse complement.
CCCGATCGCGCTCCATAGTGAATAACGGCCGCCGACCCAGTCCCAAAACTCGAACATATTTGCTTTATCGATCCCGAACCTGACGACTTCCTTCTCATTCGTCGACAAGGCCACGAAATGTTTGGCCACCTGCTTCTCATCCTTCGCGGCTTTCAGGAACCAGTCCCGCGCCGTGTGCGCATTGGTCATCGTCTCCTGGGTCGTAAAGGTTTTCGACGCAATCAGGAACAACGTTTCCTCCGGCGTCACCTGCTTCAGGGTCTCCACGATCTGGGTGCCGTCGACATTGGAAATGAAATGCGCATCCATCCCCGCCACCCAATAAGGCCGGAGCGCTTCGGTGACCATGACGGGGCCGAGATCGCTGCCGCCGATGCCGATATTGACAATGTATTTGATTTTTTTCCCCGAGTAGCCCTTCCATTCGCCGCTGTGGATACGACCACAGAATTCCTTCATCTGCGCCAGCACCCGCCGCACGTCGGGCATTACATCCCTGCCATCGCTGTATACCGCGGGGCCCGTGAGGTTGCGCAGCGCCGTGTGCAGGACGGAACGATCCTCCGTCTGGATGATCTTCTCGCCCGTGAACATCGCTTCGATCGCCTCCTTTACCTTACATTCGACCGCCAGTTGCCGCAGCAGGTCCAGGGTCTTGTCGATCACTATATTCTTCGAAAAGTCGAACAGGATATCGCCGAATTGCAGCGAATACCGGGAGAACCTGTTCGGATCGGCCTTGAATATCGAGCGCATGTGCGTTCCCTTTATCTCCGAATCATAATGCTGCTGTAATTGCTGCCAGGCCTTTGTGTCTTTGGGTGTCTGTTTCGGGAACATAGCAAAGATTTTGGTTAAACGTAGTTACAAACAGGTGATCATAATTGTTCGATAGCCGCCACCGTCTGTTCCACCATCGCGGGGCTGATATCCAGGTGGGTGACGAACCGGACCTGATCCCGCGCGATCGCGATCGCCAGGATATCGAACTCCCGTAATTGCTGTACCAGCACTTTCGCCGGCAACGCCGTATCCACATTGAAAATTATGATATTTGTCTCGACAGGCAGGATACTTTGTACAAACCCTTTCTTTTCCAGCGCCGCAGCGATCTGCCTGGCATGGGCGTGGTCGATCGCCAGCCGGTCGATGTGGTGTCGGAACGCATAGATCCCCGCTGCCGCCATGAACCCGGCCTGCCGCATCCCGCCGCCAAAGACTTTCCGCACCCGCCGCGCCTGCCGGATAAAGGCGGCCGGCCCCATCAGGATGCTTCCGATCGGGCACCCCAGCCCTTTATTCAAACAAACCGAAATGCTGTCGAACACTTCACCATAAGACCTGGCCGATTGCCCCTTCGCCACCAGCGCATTGAAAAGCCGGGCCCCGTCCAGGTGCAGCTTTAGCCGCTGGTCGGTACAGAGTTGCCGGATGCGCAACACCTCGTCCCAATCATAGCAGCTGCCTCCACCCCTATTCGCCGTATTCTCCAGCGAGACCAGCGACGTCCGGGCCCGGTGGACGTCATCAGGATTGATGGCCTGGCCGATCTGCGCCGCGGTGATCCGTCCCAGGTTCCCATCGAGCGCCCTGACCTGCGATCCGGAGTTGAACGCGATCCCGCCGCCCTCATACACATAGACATGCGAGCTCCGTTCACAGATCACCTCATCCCCCGGCTGCGTATGACACTTGATGCCGATCTGGTTAGACATCGTCCCGCTGGGCGAATACAGGGCCGCTTCCATTCCGAAAAGTTCCGCGGCCATCTTTTCGAGCTGATTGATCGAAGGGTCCTCCCCAAAAACATCGTCCCCTACTTCCGCATGCATCATGGCATCCAGCATCGCCGGCGTAGGTCGGGTAACGGTATCGGAACGAAGGTCGACAGGCATAGATAACTCAGGTTTTGTGAGGCCGCAAATTAACGGATTTACGGAATTCCCGGGCCCTAAATAAAAAAGGAGCCCATTGGGCTCCCCTCCTTACCGAAAGCTTTATCACTCAGGACAAAGCTTCCTCCTTAATGTGGTTACCTTTCTCTTTTGCGGCTTTGATGAGGTTCAATATCCTTGTCCGTACGTCATCTCTTAGCCCTTCGGTCTCTCGTTCAAAAATATCCTTCAACTCATCCAGTTCGTCGGAAGTAATGCCTCTCAATTTTCTTAGCTTCCGTTTCAGGGAGTCGGCGGTATCCGAGATCCGCTGGCGCGTCTCGCTGCCTTCGGCAGGGGCAACCAAAATCCCGATGGCAACACCCGCAACAAGACCGGATAAGGCGCTGATGATAACTTTTTGAGCACTCATATATATTAATTTTAAGTGAATAATCCGCTTAAACCGGGCTCTGCCCGGATCAACTTTTTCAACATCCCCCCAGTTCAACTTTTTCAATAACAGTGCCGGAAAATGATAAAGGATTCCTAATGAATATTCGAACCGGATCCGGCCGGCCTGGGCAAAATAATACCCATTTCGTGGGTATGGGCCGAAGGGAAAATTTAGCCTGCCTGTCTAATTCAAACAATTTATAATATGAAAAGGTTCGCCCCCGGCATTGGTATCGTCAAAACTCAAAGCCAGCGCGGGTCCACCGCCATCACGTCGATCAAATGACCGGCTGCCGCTTTGGGAGCGCGTAAACCTATTCACTACGCAGGTTGATCGCCGGGTTGGCCTGCGCAGCCCCGATCGTCCTGAACAGCACCGTCAGCTGGGCAATCAGCAGCAGGCCGCCGCCCGCCGCCGGAAAGATCCACCAGCTGATCGTAGTCCGGTAGGCGAAGTTCTGCAGCCAGCCATGCATCACCCACCATGCCACCGGTGAAGCGATAACGACCGATAGCAGGATCGGCCGCAAAAAGTCCCTCGACAGCAACGCGCTGATCGATGCCACGGAAGCGCCCAGCACCTTGCGGATGCCGATCTCCCTGATCCGTTGCCGGGCGGCGAAGGTCGCGAGGGCAAAAAGCCCGAGACAGGCGATGACGATCGTGATGGCCGAGAAGATATTCATTAATCCCGCCAGCCGGTCCTCCGCCTTATACTGGCTATTGAATTCGTCGTCGAGGAACGTATACTCAAATGGAGTTTGATCGTCATACCTGGAATAGATCCGGCGGGCCGCTTCGATAAGCGTCGGTACATTAACGTGAGGCCCGATCTTTAGGTACAATACCCCGTCGAGCCCATCTGACCATTCATCTTCGATGGTGCGGGCAACCCGAATACCCAACGGAGCGATCGCCGTATGCAGCGAAAAGAAATTAAAGTCTTTCAACACCCCGGCCACGGTAACATTATCTTCGCCGAACTTGAACGAATTGCCGGTTGCCTTGCCTCTCCATCGATACTCGTCCACGGCTGCCTCGTTGATCACCAGGTGGCGCCTGTCATACCAACCGGACGAGGCGGCCGGTTTCTCCTTCCATTTCAGTTCCAGCAGCGGGATGAGATTGCTGTCCGCTATCATAAACATCATCTGGTGGGTTGCGGCCTCGCCCGGCAACTGGGCGAGCTGCACAAGCGCAGATCCATTATAGAGCTTGAATCGGGTTGTAGCCGCCCGCTGAACCCCCGGAAGTGCCGCAACCTCCTTCTGATAAGCGCCATAATGATGCATCGTACTGCCAAACGGCAACATCACGATATTGTCCCTTGTTACACCGGTATCCACATGGCGGATATAGTATAGCTCTTTGGCGATGACAAAGGTGCAGGTCATCAGCGTCATCGAAAGCGTAAATTGAAAAACGAGAAAAGTCTTCCGCACCCGTTCGCTGCCCTGCTGACGGCTCAGCCTGCCGTACAACACCGTCACCGGCCGGAATGCTGACATGACGAGCGACGGGTAGCAGCCTGATATAACAATAACCAGCAGTAGAAGGAGGACATAGGCGGCGATGACCGCCGGCGTCAACAGAAAGTCCGCGTCGATGGTCAATTGCATGAGCCGCGAGAACACGGGCCGGAAAGCCAGGAAGAGCAGGATGCCTGCGGCAAAGGCCAGCAGGGTGTGCATCGCCGATTCGGTATAGAACTGCCCTGCAATCCCGGGCCGGCCTGCCCCGATCACCTTGCGTACCCCTACCTCCCGCGCCCGCATCGACGAGCGAGCCGTGGCAAGGCTCATATAGTTCACCAGTGCAAGAGCCAGGATAAGGGCTGCCACCCAGGTGAACGCAGGCAAGTATCGACCATTAAGTCCCGCATAGGAGCGCAGGTGCGTATCCGCCAGCGGCAATAGGGAGAACTGACGGCTTTCGGTCTCTCCATAAGGCTCGTCTGTCTTTTTCAATTTGCCCGCTGCCACCAGCGCCAGGCGAGAGAGGTTTCGGGAAACCCTTGCCGTGTCCCGAGCCTGCCTCAGCCGAAGCCACGTATAGAAACTCCCGTTTTCCAGCTGCTGGAAATCCAGGTAAGGCTTGTATTTTTCAAGGCCCCTCATCGTGGTGATCGATGTGACCATATCGAATTCCAGGCTGCTGTTGGAGGGGATATCTGCCGCGATACCCGTTACCTCCAGCGGATACTGTCTGTCCAATATCAATGTTTTCCCGACCGGATCCACGTTCCCGAAATACTTCTTAACCGCCGACTGCGTGAGGACCACGGTAAAGGGACGGGCGAGAACGTTATCGGGGCTTCCCCGAAGCAGCCGGAAACTAAAGAACCGGAAGAAGTTGCTGTCGGCAAAGATAAAGCGTGATGTTTCCCTGAACTGCACGGCGCGTACCGCCGCATTCTGCACTTCAACGCCCGAAAAGGCAGGCATCTCCCGGACCGTCGATTCCACCGCCGGATCAGCTGTCAGTGCTGCGGGTCCGACAGGATAGGTCAATTGATAAGAGACCCAGGAAGACGATCCATAAGAAGTCCGGGTCGAGACCGCAAAGATGCGCCGGGCGTTGGCGTGCCAGCTGTCATAACTGTGTTCGTGAAGGATATACAACAGCATCGTCATGACGGCCGCCAGGCCGATGGCCAGACAACCGATGTTAATGAGATTATACCCGATTTGACGGCGGAAGGATCGCCAGGCGATCCGCAGGTAGTGGGTTAACATAATAAATAACGGTCACCGGTTGTAGCGGAACCGTACAGTGAATATACCTCAACTTTCTTAAGGAATTGATTTCAAAAGCGATCGAAAGCTGGCATTTTTTTGGCGGCCGGTTAGCCATGTTCCAAAACTACTTCCGGACCGCCTGGCGCAGCCTCCTGCGCAACAGACTTTACAGTGTATTGAACGTCCTCGGTCTGGCTATCGGCATGGCCGTTGCGCTCCTGATCGGCCTTTGGGTCCGCGATCAGTATTCCTATGATCATTTTCCAGGCTACCGGCAGGCCTATCAGGTCCGGTACAATTATATCAACAATGGCGAGGTCAGGACGCAAAGCGAGGTGTGCATCCCCCTGGCCGCCGCGCTGAAGAACGATATCCCCGGGATCGCTTATACCGCATCGGCCTTCGGCCCCGCCAGCTACGGCTCGCTGACGACCAGCCTTCGCGCCAGGGATGTGACGGTCAACCCTGACGACCTCACTGCGGGTGAGGATTTCCTCAAGATCGTTCAATACCCCCTGGTTGAAGGCAATGCCGATGATGCGCTTAAAGAGCCAAACTCTATCGTGATTACCCAATCCCTGGCGAAAGCGCTGTTTGGGAACAAGGACCCCTTGAACCAGACCATTGTCCACAATGGTTCCGGATCCGTTAAAGTAACGGGCGTGTTAAAGGACCTGGACCCGCATTCTTCCCTTCAATTCGGTTGCATCACCCCCTTTTCGGACTTCGCGGCCGGCGGCTGGGTAAAAGCAGCCACGACTAACTGGAATCATACGTTCTTCCAACTCTATGCTTCGCTCAAACCCAATGTCCGGTATGATCAGGTTGCGGCCAGGATCAGCGGGCTCGTGAAAAAATATGCACCGGAGACCTATTCCACCTTCCGCCAGGACGTGATCATGCAGCCCATGGCGGATTGGCATTTATATACGGAGTACCGGAATGGCGTGGCGTCGGGCGGCCTCATCGAATATATCCGGATGTTCAGCATCATCGGCGCGCTGGTTCTGTTGATCGCCTGCATCAACTTCATGAACCTGTCCACGGCCCGTTCGGAGAAAAGGGCGCGGGAAGTCGGCATCCGGAAGGTCGCCGGTTCCAGCCGCAGGGGGCTGATCCTCCAGTTCCTGGCAGAGTCGGTGGTCGTCGCCTTCCTCGCTTTTCTGCTGGCCCTGCTCCTGGTCCAGACCGCCCTTCCGGCCTTCAATACCCTGGCGCATACCGCCATCCGCGTACCATACGACAATCCGGTCTTCTGGGGGGTAATGATCAGCTATCTGCTCGTTACCGGTCTGCTGGCGGGCAGCCGCCCTGCCTTCTATCTGTCTTCCTTCCAGCCTGCCAAAGTGCTGAAGAGTACGCTTGGCGCCGGCCGTTCGGCCGCGCTCTCCAGGAAGGTACTGGTCGTGTTGCAATTTTCCTGTTCGATCGCCCTCATCATCGGGACCATTATCATCTATCAGCAGATCCAACACGCCCGGATGCGTCCGCGGGGGTACGACCCTAACCGGCTCGTCTATACGCCGGAAGGGCACTCCAGTTTTACGGTGCTTAGAAATGCCGTCCTGCAAACCGGCATGGTCAGCAATATAACCCGGTCGCTGAGCCCGGCCACCGACATCTATTCGCATAATACGGTCGACGACTGGCCGGGCAGGCTGCCCAACGAACCCTTGTCGCTGGCGATGAACGCGCTCGCCGACTCCGACTACTTCAAGACCCTCGACATTCCCCTTGTCGCCGGCAGCAATTTTAAGGGCAACTATGCAGTCGACTCGAACTGCGTCATTTTGAACGAGGCTGCCGTCCACCGCATGCGGCTGAAAAACCCGATCAACCAATATCTCACCTGGCATCTGTCCAATGCGCCCAACCGGCTCCGGATCATCGGGGTAGTTGGAGACGCGCTGACCAATGCGCCCTTTTCGCCTCCTGAACCGACCATGTTCGTCTTTCAGCCCTGGACCTTCACGATGACCTACCGGCTCGCGCCTAACGTCAATACCCAGGCAGCACTCCAGCAGCTAAAGCCGCTGTTTCAGAAATACAACCCGGATTTTCCCTTCGAATATCATTTCGTCGATGAGAGCTATACCGCGAAATTCCAGCAGGAAATGCTGATCGGCCGGCTGGCAGGCATCTTTGCGGCGCTGGCGGTGTTCATCTCCTGCCTCGGGCTTTTCGGGCTGGCCGCCTATATAGCCGAACAACGCACCAAAGAGATCGGCATCCGCAAGGTGCTCGGCGCCTCTGCAGGCCGCATCTATCTCCTGCTCACCCGGGACTTTGTCCTGCTGGTAGCCATCAGCTCCGCAATCGCCTCCCCGCTCGCCTTTTACTTCCTGCAAAACTGGCTGGAAAAATATAGCTACCGGATCACGATCAGCCCGCTTGTATTTGTGCTGGCAGCCCTGGCCGCCCTCCTGATCACCGCCGCCACGATCAGCGTTCAGGCCTTCCGTGCAGCCCGCGCCAATCCCGTCACAAGCCTTCGGTCGGAGTGAGGGCGGAATGACGGCGGAATGATGGCGGAACACCTATAATTCGTACTTTTGCAGAATGACACAAGATCAAATCAAGTCTATGAGGGACCGGCTCGTGGTCCTGAGGAGGTTTCTTTGACGTCGATAACCGACGATACAAGATCAATGAAGAAAAACAGCTTTCACTAAGCCCCGGATTCTGGGACGACAACCGGCGGGCGACGGAGATCCTGAGAAATATCAAACAGAGCGAATTCTGGGTGAAGCTCTACGAATCCGTCGAGACGGGCGTGGAAGATTTTGCCGTCTTGTTCGACTTCTGGAAAGCCGGCGAAGCCAGTGAGGAAGAAACGCGGGAAGCATACCAAAAGGCTCTGCACCAGCTGGACGAAGTGGAATTCAAAAGCACCCTCAACCAGCCGGAAGACGAGCTGCCCGCGGTTTTACAGATCAACTCCGGGGCCGGCGGCACCGAAAGCCAGGATTGGGCGGAAATGCTCCTGCGGATGTACCGGATGTACGGGGAGAAACAAGGTTGGACCGTCTCGGAGCTCGACCTGCAGGAAGGCGAAGGCGCCGGCATCAAAAGCGCTGCCCTGCAATTCGAAGGCCCCTTCGCTTATGGCTTCCTGAAAGCAGAGAGCGGCGTGCACCGGCTCGTGCGGATCTCACCATTCGATTCCAACGCCCGGCGCCATACCTCCTTTGCCTCCGTCTTCGTCTATCCCCTCGTGGACGACAGCATCGAGATCGAGGTCAATCCCGCCGACCTGGAATGGGAATTCTATCGCAGCGGCGGCAAAGGCGGCCAGAACGTCAACAAGGTGGAGACGGCGGTACGGGTAAAACACCTTCCCAGCGGCATCATCGTCGAATGTCAGCAGGCCCGGACCCAGGGCGAGAACCGGGAGAAAGCGCTCAAAATGTTGCGGAGCCGCCTGTACGAAGAAGAGCTGCGCCGCCGCGAAGCGCTGAAGGATGCCGCCAATTCGACAAAGAAGAAGATCGAATGGGGATCGCAGATCCGGTCCTATGTCTTCCATCCCTACAAAATGATCAAGGATCACCGTACCGACTATGAGGTCGGCAACGTTCAGGCCGTCATGGACGGTGAGCTGGACGGCTTCATAAAGGCTTTTTTAATGTTGGAAAAAGAAACAACCGCCACATGAGCTTAGGATATTTTCACTACCCCGCCCCCGCCAACGAACCTGTTTTAACCTATGCACCGGGCAGTAAGGAAAGGGAACATCTTAAAAAGGCATTGAAGGAACTCAAAAGTACCCGGCACGATATCCCGATGTATATAGGCGCCCGGGAAGTACGCACGGGGAAAACGATCGCGCTGCATCCCCCCCACGAGATTGCGCATACGCTCGGTCATTTTCATGAAGGGGACGAAGTGCATGTCCGCCAGGCGATCGATGCCGCCCTCGCCGCCAAAACAAAATGGGCCGCGCTTGGCTGGGAGAACCGGGCGGCCATCTTCCTGAAGGCCGCAGACCTTATCGCCACCAAATACCGGCCGTACATGAACGGCACGACGATGCTGGGACAAAGCAAGAACGCCTTCCAGGCCGAGATCGACAGCGCCTGCGAGCTGATTGACTTTCTTCGCTGGAATGTTCATTTCCTGAGTGAGATCTACCGTGTCCAGCCGGTGAGCAGTCCGGGTGTCCATAACCGTATGGAATGGCGGCCGCTGGAGGGTTTCGTCCTGGCCATCACTCCCTTTAATTTCACGGCGATCGGCGGGAACCTGCCATCTTCCGCAGCGATCTGCGGCAATACCGTCGTCTGGAAACCGGCTTATACCCAGGTTTTCGCTGCGCAGATGTTCATGCGGGTACTCAAAGAAGCCGGGCTGCCGGACGGCGTGATCAACCTGATCTATGTGGATGGGCCCGTGCTGGGTAAGGTCTGCTTCAGCCACCGCGACTTCGCCGGACTTCACTTCACCGGCTCGACGGCCGCCTTTAATCACCTTTACAGGACGATCGGTGAGAACATCCATTTATACCGCAGCTATCCCCGGATCGTCGGCGAAACCGGCGGGAAGGATTTCGTACTGGCGCATGAAAGTGCCGATCCCGACGTGCTGGCCACGGCC
>DATJMG010000087.1:0-14639 GCA_035508835.1 Puia sp. | reverse complement strand
GAACCGCACCGCCGCCCGCGCATACCCTTGATCCGTCCACGGCGTGTTGTATAATCCGACAAAGTAATTCGCAGCAGCATTGGAACCATTCATCGCCTCACAACCATTCGCGACGCGCTGCCGGATCATATTGACATACTTGCGGGCATTCTCAAGACTACCTACTTCCACTTCAGCCTCAGCCGCCCACAACAATACATCCGCATACCTGATGATATTGTAGTTGACCGCATTATTCCCTTCGTAATAGTAGGTCACCGCCGGGTTTAGCGCAATAGCCGCCTCATGCTGCTCATACATGGTCTTCATTGACAGGTACGGCCCCCCAAACGCCTGGTCATATATCCAATTTGCTCCGGGATCGATGCCCCAGTCCAGGTAAGGAATGCCTCTGCGGCCAACCGTCCAGTCCAGCCGCGGATCCACTGTACCCTGATACGGAGTGAATGGCGCAGAAGATGCAAGGCCGTCGTCATTCGTCATATTGGTTACATTGGACGTATCATTTCCGGATGCATCCATCATCGGCAGCCCGTTGACATCCGTCTTGAACGCATTGACCAGGTTGAACGTAGGCTGCTTCCAATAACCATAGCTGACGTCCGATCCGACCCCATAGCCCAAAACCGGCGTTACACCCGTCTCTCCCACATCAGCATTATCAGGGAAACTGGCCACATCGACCGAGAACTGGACCTGCAATACCGATTCCATATTGTTTTCCGTAGCAGCATCGAAATTGTCATGGAAGCAGGCGCTCAACCCATAGGCTACCCCCTGCGCATTGGTCCCCTGCGCGATCACCGTATCCACCAGCGCGAGCGCCGCCGCATAATTCTGCTCGAATAGATACATCTTTACCAGGTAACAGGCTGCGGCCCATTTATTGGCCTGACCCGCGTAGGTCTGCTTCGCGGGAAGATTGTTGTAGGCAAACCGGAAATCGGCTTCGATCTGCGGCCAGATATTGGCCGTATTGGGCAGATTGTTGAAGTTGGTAACCGTTTCGTCGACATAAGGGACGTTGTTGAACATCTTCTTCAGATCGAAATGATAATGCCCCCGCAGGAACCTTGCCTCGGCAATAGCTTCGGTCTGCTGCGCGGAACTCATATCCTTGGCCTGCGGCACAGTGAGGATCACCGAATTGGCCCTCGCAATCCCATCATAATCCGCCTGCCATTTGTTATCCAGGAAGCCCGTTGTGGCCGTCTCACTGTAATTTTCGATATTCAAGGCATCCGGCACCCCATGCGGCAGTCCGCCGCCGGAAGCCCCGCCCACATAGCAATCTCCGGCGCTGATATCCCCGTAGATCCAGTTGGTGGCCGAAGTCCCCCACCACGTACTCTGAAGGTCCATCCCGGTCAAATCATGATAAGCCCCGACCAACAATTGTTGTACGCCGGTCGCATTAGCGAATTTATCCGCCGTCAATCCCCCCGCCTGCTGGGGCACCGTCAAAAAGCTCTTGCTGCAGGCGCCAGGCAGCAGGAGCATAGAGGAAAAGAGAATTATTTTAAACGATTTCATATGTTCGTCTTTTTAAATTGATAAGATTATAGACCCAGTTGAACCCCGAACAACAGCTTCATCGAGATCGGGAAAGCCGTCCCGAAATCCACGCCGATATTATTCGGATTGCCGTCGTTGACTTCCGGATCGATCCCGCTGTAGTGCGTAAACGTCAGTAGATTGTACCCCTGGACATAGATGCGCAGGCGATCAAAGGCTTTATTCCTCGGGAACGTATAGCCGATCTGCGCCATCTTAACCCGCATATAAGAGCCGCTTTCGACAAAATAACTGCTGGGCGACAGATCATTGACCCCCGTGTTCTGCGAATAGATCGGCAGCTTGGCATTGGGGTTGGACGGCGTCCAGGTGTCCAGTGACCCTTGAATAACTCCGCCCTGTCCCGATATCGCTCCATTCGGGAACAACGAAACCGTCTTGAAATAGTTGAAGATCTTATTCCCGTATACACCCTGCAGCGTGAGCCCGAGATCGAAATTGCCGTAGTAGAGGTTCAGCGTATACCCATAAGTGAATTTGGGATTGGGATTGCCAATATACGTTTCATCATTCGGATCGATCACTCCGTCCTTATTCAGATCCTTATACTTGAAATGCCCCGCACCATTGGCCTGCGTGATCCCGAATGTCGCGGACTCATCAGCATGACCGGCAACATCCTGCGCACTCTGGAAGAATCCCTGCGATACATAGCCGTAGAACGATGAGACCGGCCTGCCCACGATGCTCCGGGTGAGCAGGATACCGCCGCCGGACCCAAAAGCGCCCCCCGCAATGAACGTACTGTCGATCCCGTCGATATACGTGACCTTATTGCGGTAGGTTGCGATATTGAAACTCATGTCATACCGCAGCTTGCCCACCTTATTGTTATACCCCAGTTCAAGCTCCACGCCTTTATTGTCGAACGTCATGATATTTTCCCAGGGTGCCAGCGCCGATCCGGCCGTACCGGGCGCAGGCGGCTCATAAAGCAGCCCCTTGTCCAACCGGTCGAACCAGTTAAAGCTGGCCGTCAGATGATTGTTGAAGACCGCGGCATCGAACCCGATATTGGTCATGTAATTGGTTTCCCAGTGCAGGTTGGGATTGCCGAACTGCGAAAGAAAAGACCCGACCATCGATGACGTATTGGTTCCCGCCAGGTCATAGTACCCGTATGGGTTGACAGAGTACAAGCTCTGATAAAGCCCGGTGGGAATGGCATTGTTTCCCGATGCGCCATAGGAAGCCCTTAGCTTGAGGTCATTTATCCAGGTCACCTTATTCATGAATTGCTCCTGCGAGATCCGCCACCCGGCGCTGGCCGCACCGAAATTTGCATAGATATCACCGGGACCGAATTTGGATGAACCATCCCGCCGGCCGCTGACCGTCAACAGGTACCTGTCCATAAGCGAATAGGCAATATTGCCAAGATAGGAAGCATCGGTCTGCTTGTCGCCACCGCCATACAGCTGGGAAGTGAATACATTGGGGTTGCCCTGACCGAGATAAAGCGAGTTCGAGCCGGTAAAGGGAAGATCACCGGTGAGCCCCGAATACGACCTCGTCGCAAATTCATGCGCCTCATAGCCGACAAAAGCCGTGATCTTGTGGATGCCGGCAATCGTCGTCGCATAGGCCAGCTTGTTCAACCAGCGCCAGTCCGTACTGTACCCGCCGCCTTCCGCAAACTCATTGACCGTCGCGCCGCCAGGGTCCTGCGGTACTGTATCGACAAAGTTACGGAACTCCGTGGGGATGAACTGGACCCCGATCTGATTCGTATAGGTCAGGCCCTTGATGGGCTCCGCCTCGATATACGCCGTCCCGATCATCGATTGGCTATAGGCGTGCTGATTCTTCGACAGGCTTCGGTCCGTTAGCGGACTGCCGACCTGGTTGCCCAGGAAACTGGCATCCTTCGTACCGGCGAAGTTCCCCATGATGTCATGCGTCGGCATCAACGGCGAGAGTTCGTACAGCGAAGCCAGGTCATTGTTGAATCCTCGCCCAACCGTGTTCTGACTTGCAAACGACATTTCCATATTCTCCCCTACCCGAAGCCAGGGTTTTATCTTGAACTGAGTATTCACCCGGAGGGAATACCGGATAAAATAGGAATTCAGCATTGTTCCCTGATCATTCATATACCCCAGCGTGACGGCATAATTGCTCTTGTCGGTTGCTCCGCTGAGCGCCAATTGATGATTTTCAGTGATCGCCGGCCGGAAGATCGTACGCCACCAGTCCGTCCCCGATTGATTCGCCTTCAGGATACGATAATTGTCGAGATTATACAAAGCCGGATTGGCCGCGGGATCGCCGGCCTGCACGCCGATATTGTCCTGCCCGCTCTCCTCGATAATATAATACGGCAGCACCGGCGCCGTGCCCGTACCGAACAGATTGGGCGTCGGCGGCGTCATAACCGGGGTTGAGTTGGCAAAAGACTGGAAATAGGCATTAGCCTGCTGCTGCGGAGTGATATCCTTCGGCAGGTGCCGGGGAGCATTTTCGCCGATATATCCATTGTACTCCAACCGGGGAGCCCCCAGTTTACCGCTCTTCGTCGTGATCACTATGACCCCATTGCTCCCTTCCGCACCATACAGACTGGTCAATGACGGGTCTTTCAAAATAGTGATGCTTTCAATATCATTCGGGTTGATTAAATTCGCTATATTCTCGCTGCCATTGCTCGTGCTGGGTCCCAACCTCATTTGAACCCCATCGACAACATACAACGGGTCATTATCCCCCAGCGTCCCGATCCCGCGAATGCGAACGACCTGCGGCGCACCCGGGCCGCCCTGACCATCCACGGTTACCCCGGCGACACGCCCCTGCAACTCGCCTGTAATATCGGAAGCCGGCGTCTGTGCCACCTGATCTGCCGAAATGGTCGAAGCCGCACCCGTAACGTCATGCTTGCTCTGCCGGGAATATCCCGTGACGATAACCTCATTCATGGGATTGCTCCCGGATTTCAGCTGGATATTCAATTCCACCACCTGGCCGTTCCCGACCGTCACGTCCCTCACGACAGTCTGATAGCCGACCGCGGATACCTGCACCGTATATTTGCCCGGCTTGATCCCCTCGATCGTGAATTCACCTCTAAGCCCCGCGGGAGTTCCCTTGTCCTGGCCCGAAAGAATGATCGACGCCCCAACCATCGCCTCCCCCTTCTCATTTGTTACCTTTCCCCTGATCGTCCCCCCTGTCTGCGCCGCCACCAACGCTCTCATCTCTACAGGCGTCCGCCCGGCCGTGGAGTCATCGGCCCGGTAAACAATGATCTTATTACTGACCCGCCGATACAACAGATGCCTGTTCCCCAGCATCAACTCCAACGCCTTCTCCACCGTATAACTCCCGCGTGAGATCGTCACGCTTCCCGAATTATCGATCACCTGACGGTTATACGCAAACCGGAAATCCGTTTGTTGCTCGATCCGGGTAAATGCGGTTCTCAGCGGTTCATTCCTGAGTTCCAGCGAAACTCTTACCTCATTGAGTTCCTGACTGTTACCGGTATTGGCCATCAACAGCTGCATCCCGGTACACCCCATAGCCACAAGCAAGCAAGTTAGCTTCATAATCCAACCTTTGTAATGAGTAGGACAGACAGCTGGAAATAGGCGAGCAATTCCCAGCCGTGGAAGTGAAAATTCCATAGTTTTGGCAAGTTTTAGATAGTTACACCATAATTGTTTAAAACAACCCGCATCCCGGCTCCACCCGGGATGTTTTTATATATTTGATTTAGTCACACCCTTCTTTAGTCACACCCTTTCCCTTCGATCTTCACCAGGTTCCCCTCGATCACAAACCTGGATTGATTCACCCCACAGATCACCGTCATGATCTGATCCAGGTCATCCTCCATATAGAATGTGGCCGTTATCCGGCACTCCTTTAACGCCGGATTGATGAAATCGAACCCGACGTTGAACCGCTCCCCGATCCGCCGGGCCGCCTCCCCCATCGTAATGTCGTCATACCTGATCTCGGCAGGCTTCCACGCCATCACCGACTTCAGACTCACCTGCCGCGCATGATAGACCTCCGTACGCAGATCATACTGCATCTGCTGCCTGTCGGACAATAAACCCATGTTGCTACCGCCCTTGAACACCTGCACCTTGCCGTGATCCACCGTCACCTCGATCGACCGCTCAGTCGGATAGGCCCTGATATTAAAGGCGGTACCCAATACCCGCGTCACGATCTTGCCCGTATGCACCAGGAACGGCAGCCCGGGCCGGCCCAAAATATCGAAATAGGCCTCCCCATGAAGCACCACCTCCCGCCCATCAGTCACCCGGTACTCGAGCTGACTCTGCGTGTTGAGAATCACCATGCTCCCATCCGGCAGATGAATGACCCTTTTATTTTCCGCGGTCTGCCAGGACAAGACCTTAACCGGCCCACCACTATTCTTTTTCACCACCACGACCGTCCGCCCCGCAGCCCCAACCGCCACCGGCCGCCGGTAAGCCACCGACCAATAAGCTGCCAGACCCGCCAATCCCAAAAAAACCGCTGAAACAGCCCTCCAACCCCACACCCGCCAAAACTCGCCCCCGCCGCCGCCCTCACCCCCGCCATCCACGACCAACCCGTCCCCCCCTTCGCCCCCGCCATCCACGACCAACCCATCCCGCCGCCACCCCTCCTCCGCCCGGCTAACCTTTCGATACATCCGGTCCCAGTCTACCCCATATTCATCCGGCCTGAACTTCAGTTCATCCCACAACCGACGCATCGGCTCGGACAACACCTCCTCCGCATCGGCTTGCGCCAGCAACGATACTAATTCCTCCACCTCTGAAGACGAAAGCTCCCGCCGCAAATAGCGGTCGAACAACACGCTAAGCCGATGTGAAGATGAAGGGGCCATACCAGCCAGACACCTGGGAAAGAAAGAAGGACTAATGGACCAGGAAAAAAACCAAAACCAGCACCGACCCGTGCTGACCAAGATAGCTGCGGATGAACCGGAGCGCCTCGACCATATGATTCTTGACCGTATTCCGCGAAAGATGAAGCTCCTGCGCTATCTCCTCATGATTCAACCCCCCGTCGCGACTTAGCTGAAAGACCAACCGCCTTTGCGGGCTAAGCTCGGAAAGCGCATCCCTCAACAGCTGATCATATTCCGTCACCAGCGCCCGCTCCTCCACATTATTGTGCTGGGGACTAGCCACCTCCTGGAGCTCGCGCAGCACCCGCGTATCATAAGCCGCCTTTCGCAGATGATTCAAGGTCCGGTTCCTGGCGATCGTAAAAATATAGCCATCCAGATTCTCTACCTCAGGCAATAAGTCCCGGAACAACCAAAGTTTAATGAAGATTTCCTGGGTGATCTCCTCCGCGGCATAAGGAGAATGAGCAATGGCCAGCACGTAACCATAGATCCGGTTTTTATAGCTGTCAAAAAGACGCTTAAACGAACTGGCACCAAGCTGGGGTCGCTCCTCTGATTTCATGGCAGCAATTTTAGTTTTTCAGCAATCGCCCCCTAAAAGTAATCATTTATTCCATCCCCACAACTATCACTCATCCCCGCCTACCCCGTCACCACCACGATCTTCCCCCTCGTCCGCCCCGTCTCGATCTGAAGATGCGCATCAGCCATCTGCGCCAACGGAAACGCCTTCATGATCTCCGACCTCATCTCCCCCTCCTCCAGCAATTGCGCGATATGCTGCATGTCCTCCCCCGCCGACTGCACAGACATCCCCAGCGCAAAGATCCCCCTTGCCTTCGCCTTATCCTTTGTGGCATCACTCAACCCGGCCGTCGCGATCAGCGTTCCACCTTTTTTGAGCACCCCAAGCGACCGCTCACTATTCTCCGCGCTTACCGTATCGAGCACGAAATCAATATCCTTCGCCACCTCCTCAAATCGCTGTACCTTATAGTCGATATGCTCGTTGGCCCCCAACGAAAGCACAAAGTCCTTATTCTCCGCCGATGACGTCGCAATCACATACGCCCCGATATGCCTGGCGATTTGAACCGCATAATGGCCCACGCCACCCGCCGCCGCATGGATCAGAACCCGCTGTCCGGGCCGCAGCCGCCCATAATCCGAGAACGCCTGCCACGCCGTCAATGGCGCCAGGGTCGCCGCCGCTGCCTCTTCATAAGAGACATTCTCCGGCTTGAGCGCCAACTGTTCCGCCGGAGCCGACACCATCTCCGCATATGCCTTCCCATGACCGGGGAAATGAATCATCCCGAACACGTCATCCCCTTCCGTGAATAACGGCGACGTCGACTCCATCACCACTCCCGCTATATCCCAGCCCAGTATGATGGGCCTGTCGTCTTTCAACAGACCAGCCAACCCCTTGCCTGCCCTGGTCTTTGCATCCACCGGATTAATGCTGATCGCCTTTACCTGTACCAGTACTTCCCCTTCCTTGATCCCGGGCGCAGGCAGCTCTGCTTGCTGAAGCTGCCCGACCCCGCCAAAATCATTCAAAATGATTGCTTTCATCTATTAATGTTTTGTTTTCTCCGGCAAAACTAAGGCTTTCTGGCTGCTCCCAACCCAACAATCCATGCAACATTCCCGGACATTCGCGCGTCTTTTTAAATATCACTAAATTTAAATATGATCAGGAACTACCTCAAACTCGCCTTTAGACATCTTCTGCGAAAAAAGACCTTTACCGCTATTAATGTTTTTGGCCTGACCATCGGGCTCACCGGTTGCCTGCTCATCGGCCTGTTCATCGCTGACGAACTGAGCTTCGACCGGTTCCATGTCAACGCCGCCCGCATCGCCCGCGTCACCTCCGAATATAGCATGAGCGGCACCGTCAATCCCGGGGCCGTGACCGGCACTCGCGTGGGACCCCGCTTCCAGTCCGTCTTCCCGGCCGTCGAATCATATACGCGCACCTTCGTCGGGCGCGCCATCATCGGTAAGGGCGTAACCCACTTCGAAGAGGACCACTTCCTCTGGGCCGACTCCACTTTTTTCAGGATTTTCACTTTCCCCATCCTCAGCGGTGACCCCGACCCCCTCAGCAGTGAAGACAACCTCGTTATTACCCAATCAGCCGCAAAAAAATATTTTGGCGAGGACGACCCCATCGGCAAGATCCTGCGCGTCCGGGACGAAAAGAACTACCGCATCGCCGCCGTCATCGCTGACCCACCCGGCAACTCCCAACTGCAATTTGATTTTGTGACCCGCTTCGAGAACCTTCACAAGCCGGATGAATGGTGGACCGCCAACTGGATCACCTACCTGCTGCTCCGCGACCCTAACGGATTTGCACCGCTGGAAAGACAGATCAACGCCTATATGCAAAGCCCGGCCATCCGCAACGAGACCGGCGCACATGGCAATGATTACCTCATCTATCACCTCGAACCGCTCACCCGCGTCCACCTTTACTCGAAACTGGATGGCTTCACACCCAATGGCAGCATTACCACCGTCTATGTCCTGACGATCATCGCCATCCTCATCCTCACGATCGCCTGCTTTAATTATACGAACCTGGCTATCGCCCAGTCGACGAGCCGCATGGGCGAAATCGGCGTTCGCAAAGTCCTGGGCGCCGCCAAAAGCCAGCTGTTCACCCAATTCACCGGCGAATCCCTGCTGATCACTCTCCTGGCGATGATCCTGGCCATTGCTGTCAGCATTCAATTGTTGCCCGCTTTTAATAGCCTCACCGGCAAACATCTCGACTGGACCTCACTCCTCCGGATCCGGCCGCTTATACTCCTCCTCGCCACCACTGTCCTCATCGGATTCCTTGCGGGCGCCTACCCTGCCCTGGTTTTATCCAATACCCGCCTGATCAATATCCTGCGATCGGGATTCCGCATTACCGGCAGCCGTGCTGGGCTGAGGAATTCCCTCGTCGTTCTCCAATTCGCTATTTCCCTGTTTCTCATCATAACGACCATTGTCATTCTCCGGCAGATGAACTATATCGAGCATAAGGACCTTGGCTTCGACCGGGACCATGTTGTCGTATTGCCGATCGACTATCGCATCCATGACCGCTATCCCGCAGTAAAAACAGCAATAAGCCAACTCCCCGGCGTAGTAAATATCTCCGGCTCCTACAATCTCCCCGTCTCCGTAGGTTGGCAGGACGGCATCACCGCCAACAACGGCAAAGATCAGGTTGTCGTTTCCGTCCACGCGATTCCAACCGACCTCGATTTCATCTCGACGATGAATATGCACCTCATAGCCGGTAAAGATTTCACGAGGAATGATCTCCCGGCGATCACCGGCAAGGACACCACCCAACCCCTGTATCGGTTTATCCTGAACGAATCCGCCGTCCGCAAGATCGGCTGGACCCCCGATGAAGCGATCGGCAAGCGGGTTTCCAAAGGCCAACCCGGCATCGTCGTAGGTGTCGTCCGGGATTTCAATTTTACTTCCCTGCGCAATCCCATCGGCCCCCTCATCATCTTCCCCGATACCTCAGAAGTCCACTATATGCTGGTCCGCGTCAACGGCAATCAACTGCCTGCTGAACTCGATCGCATGCAGGCAACATGGAAATCGATCATCCCCGATCGCCCTTTTTCCTACCACTTCCTTGACGAAGACTACGACCGGCTCTATCAGTCCGAACAACGCACAGGCCAGCTATTCACCCTTTTCTCCGCCCTGGCCATCCTCCTCGCCCTCCTCGGCCTCTTCGGCCTTGCCGCCATCAGCACCGTCCAGCGGACCAAAGAGATCGGCATCCGCAAAGTCCTCGGTGCAGGGTCACTCCATATCGCCCTCCTGCTGGCCCGCAATTTCATTTTATTGATCATCGTCGCCTTTGGGATCGCCACTCCCGTGGCCTGGATCGTTTCGGCGAACTGGTTGAACAATTTCTCCTACCGCATAACCCTGCCGGTCTGGACCTTCCCTCTCGCCGGCATCGGCGTCCTGCTCATAGCTTTCGCAACCGTGAGCTACCACGCCTGGCGCGCCTCCCGCCTGAACCCGGCAATCAGCCTGAAAGAAGAATGACATCCGGCGTCACACACCTGATTCGACCGCAAAACACCACACTCAAATTCGACCGCCTGGCGCGGAAATTGACAAAAATCCCTATATTCACTGTTACCACACATAAAACTACTGCACATGATCCCCCAAAGACGCCTCTCGCTGGCCTTGCTCATCCTGGCCATGCCTATCCTCCTCGAAGCCCAAAACGACCCCATCACCCCTACCCCTAATCCAAGCACCCTCACCCCCATCACCCCTACCCCTGATCCCACCACCCTCATCCCCAACAATCCCAACATCCCTACCCCTAAATCACAATTCGGTTTCAACATCGGCGACAACTACCAGCTCGCCACCTACACCCAAACCGAAGCCTACTTTTCAAAACTCGCCACCTCCTCCGACCGGGCAAAACTCGTGGTGATCGGCACAACCGAAGAAGGCCGCGACCAGGTCATGCTCATCATCTCCTCTCCCGCCAACATCAAACAACTGGATCGCTACAAAACAATCTCCCAACGGCTCGCCCACGCTGAAGGCCTCACCCCTGAACAAGCCCATGCCCTCGCCGCCGAAGGGAAAGCCGTGGTCTGGATCGACGGCGGCCTGCACGCCACCGAAGTCGTCGCCACCCACCAGCTGATCGAAACGGCCTACCAGCTCGTGAGCCGCGAGGACCCCGAGACCCGGCGTATCCTCGACAACGTCATTATCCTCTTGACCCACGCCAACCCCGATGGCCAGGAGCTGGTATCGAATTGGTATATGCGCAATCCCATCCCCGAACACCGCTCACTGGACTATGTACCGCGCCTCTGGGAAAAATACGCCGGCCACGACAACAACCGCGACTTTTACATGCTTAATTTAAAGGAGACCCGCAACCTCGCTCGTCAGCTTTTCGTCGAATGGATCCCGCAGATCATGTACAACCACCACCAGGCCGGACCCGCCGGCTCCATCCTCGCCGGACCACCCTACCGCGACCCGTTTAATTACGTTTTCGACCCCCTCGTCATGACCAGCCTCGACGCCGTAGGCGCAGCTATGGTCAACCGCCTGAACGTCGAAGGCAAACCCGGCTATACCGAACGCTCGGGCTCGGTCTACTCCACCTGGTACAACGGGGGCCTTCGAACAACCACCTATTTTCACAACATGGTCGGCCTGCTCACCGAGATCATCGGCGGCCCCAACCCCTCGGAAGTCCCTCTCGTCCCGCAACGCCTCATCCCCAGCGGTTCTACCCCCTTCCCCGTGACCCCGCAGAAATGGCTGTTCCGCCAATCCATCGACTACTCCGTTTCACTCAACTATGCCGTACTCGACTATGCCTGCCGCTATCGCGACGAGATGCTGTTCAATATTTATCAGATGGGCCGTAACTCCATCCAACGCGGGAGCGAAGACTACTGGACCCTCTCCCCCAAACGCATCGACCAGATCAACCAGTTGAACACCGCCAACTCCTCCGCCCCCCGAAGCCGCCGCAACTCCGACTCGAACCGCCGCGCCGACTCCACATCTGCCGCCGGTGAGCGCGAAGGCCAAAACCTCATCCCGACCCGCTTCTTTGACAGTGTCCTCCGCAACCCCGCCAACCGCGACGCCCGCGGCTACATCCTGCCCTCCGATCAACCGGACTTCGCCACCGCGACCCGCTTCATCAACGCACTCATCGGTGATGGCATCGAAGTTCAGAAAGCCACCGCCGCCTTCATCGTAGAAGGCAAGTCCTACCCCGCCGGCTCCTGGATCGTAAAGACCGACCAGGCCTTCCGCCCCCACGTCCTCGATCTCTTCGAACCGCAGGACCACCCTAACGACTTCGCCTATCCCGGCGGCCCCCCGATTCCCCCTTATGACGCAGCCGGCTGGACCCTCGCCTATACCATGGGCGTCCGCTTTGACCGCATCCTCGACGGCTTCGACGGCCCCTTCGAACGCATTCCTTACGGTGAGCTCCAGCCGACAATTCTCCCCTCGCCGAAAGATGGCCGCCTCGACGCCCGTAGCAACGCTTCCTATATGGTAGTTAACGACCTGCTGCAAGCAGGAAAGACCGTCTATCGGAACCCGGCAAACGGCGATTTCTATACCGGCCATGCACCACGCAATGCCATTAAGATCCGGCCTGCCCGCATCGCTCTCTGGGATACCTACGGCGGCTCCATGCCCTCAGGGTGGATCCGGCTGATCATGGAACAATATCATTTCCCTGCTAAAGTCATCTATGCAAAGGATATCGACTCCGGTGACCTCCGCTCCAAATATGACATCATCGTCTTCGTCGGCGGCGCCATCCCGTCCATAACCCAGCCCGGCGCCAACCAGACCCGCGAGAGCTTCTTCCGCCGCGAACCAAACCCCGACAGTATCCCGGTTGAATTCCGCTCTCACCTGGGCCGCATCACGACCGCGAGATCCATTCCGGAATTGAAAAAATTCCTCGAAGCCGGTGGCCATATCGTCACCATCGGCTCCAGCGCCAACCTCGCGTACCAACTCGACCTCCCCGTCCATGACGCCCTCGTCGAACTCGTCGGCGGGAAGGAACGCCGTCTGCCAACCGAGAAATACTATATCCCCGGGAGCGTCCTCCGCGTTACCCTCGACACGACGATCCAGCCCGCCTGGGGTATGACCTCCACCGCTGATGTCTATTTCGACAATAGCCCTGTCTTTAACATCGACCCCGCCGCCTACGCCAACGGGACCATCCACCCCATCGCCTGGTTTGCTGACGACCATCCCCTGCGCAGCGGCTGGGCCTGGGGCCAGGCTTATCTCCGCAATGGCGTTGCAGCCTTTGTCGCCTCCGTCGGCCAGGGTAAACTCTATACCTTCGGTCCCGAGATCACCTTTCGCGCCCAAACCCACGGCACCTTCAAATTATTGTTCAATCAACTATATACCATGCAATAAAGTTGTACCTTTCCGGACTTCAAAACCGAAAGTCATGCCTGAAAACAGCGATTTCTATCCACAGGTAATGCAACGTTACGTATCCGGGCCTTCCCTGCCGGGACCATCCCTGCCCGCCGACCGTATGGAATTTATTTCCACCCTGGTCCGGGTGTTTGAAGAGAAGATTTTTAGCGCAGCCGATTTCCACCCCTTTCCCATCGAGATCATCGTGGACTATATCCAGCGAACCCACATCTTTTATTTTGAAAAAAAGCTTCCCGAGATCGAACAAAGCATCGGACTGCTCGCCGGCCACTACGACTCTCATCACCCCATTCTGACCATCCTTCACAACTTCTTCCACCGGTACGTCAACGACCTTTCCGAACATATTCATGCCGAAGAACACTTTCTCCTGCCCTATATCGAGGTCATCCGCGAAGCGCGGCAAACACCCGCACATTTCTCAACCTTCATCCTCGCCCGCCGCGACTACTCCATCGACCGCTTCCTCGGCGAACACCACGACACGGAAGATGAACTCAAAGACATCCGCCAGACCATCCGCCTTTATGACCCGCCCTCAACCAACGAATCGCTCTACCGCATCCTGCTCTTCCAACTCCAGGCCTTCGAACAAGACCTCCGCGTCCACGCCCACATCGAAGAGGAAGTCCTCATCCCCAAAGCCCTCGCGATAGAAAAAGACCTCAACGCCCAACTCCTCTACCTCTCCCCCTACAACTGAGTCAACGATAACGTATTCCCGTCCGGATCCTTGAACCAGGCTATCTTTGCGCCCTCCGGCGCCGTCCAGACCCCCAGCTCATCCTGCTCGAAGAAATCGTACCGTTCAAACTTTACTCCCTTCGATTCCATGGCAGGGATCATCGCGCGGATATCCGGCACCAACCAACTCAGGATCGTATAAGGGGCCGGTTTAAGCTCACTACCTACCACCGACATGCGCAGCTTGACGCCATTTGCATCGAACATCACCCCATACGAATCTTCATGCGTCACCTTCAATCCCAACGTCTGCTCATAAAAAGGCCGCGCCCGCCCTGCGTCGGTCACCGGCACAAAAGCTACCAAAGATTGATTGCCCAGCATATTGTTTTGTTTCTCTAAAGATACAAACCCATTTCAACTATTCCATCCTCAATCGATCGACGGGCTTTCCACCCTCAACTCGCACCACCCACCCACACCCCAC
>DATJMG010000086.1:0-8012 GCA_035508835.1 Puia sp. | reverse complement strand
GGGACTGCTTCCTATATTTGCTCATACCTCAAATGTAAGCATTCGGCATAGCCCCGAGTACACCACCACCGCCCCAGGCGGTGGGTCTCTATGTTTGACTAGAACTTGTTTCTGAAAGTCTTGCTGGTCCTGAGTTTGAAGGATCAGAATCTTTCAATTCACCCAATCACTCACGGAAACCTTCTAGTTCCCTAAGAAGCCATCTGTCGGGAAGACAGGATTCGAACCTGCGACCCCTACGTCCCGAACGTAGTGCGCTACCGGGCTGCGCTACTTCCCGAAAAACCTCCGAAAATCCGGCGTCGGCCCCCAAAGCCACCCCAGCCGCCTCAGCCGCCAAAGCCGCACCAAAACTACCCCAACAAAACGGGTCGCAAAGATAATCACCCGTCACCAACCCGACAAATTGATTTACCCGGCCTTTTGCACCTGCTCATACGCACTGCCCAGATGCTCAATAAGATCCGTTGCCAGCATACTCTCCTGCGACCATCTCGATGCCGCCAGGTCACCCGCCAACCCATGCAGATATACCCCCAGCAAAGCCGCCTCCCCCGGCGAATACCCCTGCGAAAGCATCGCCGTCAGGATCCCGGTCAGCACATCCCCGCTGCCCCCCTTTGCCATCCCGGCGTTCCCGGTCGAATTGAAATATCCTTTGCCGCCCGGCATGGCGATATAACTGTAATGCCCTTTCAACACAATGATACACTGTCGCTCCCGCGCCATTTCCCGCGCACAACCCACCCGCGCATAATCATCCCCTGAAGGCCCAAAAAGTCTCTCGAACTCCTTTGGATGTGGCGTCAGAATTGAGTAAGGTGGGACCCTGCCCCACAAGTCCGCCGACGAAGCAATTATATTCAGCGCATCGGCATCCAGTACCATCGGTTTGCGGCACCTCCCCAGCAGTTCCCGCAGAAACTCCACCGTCCGGCCCTCCACCCCAATCCCCGGACCCACTCCCACTACGGAGTAAGCCGCCGGATCCCCCTCAAATGCCGTATGGATCCGCTCATCGGCATCCACAATCACCATCGCTTCCGGAACCGCCGTCTGAAGGATCGGATACCCGCAGCCCGGAACGTGACAACTAAGCAACCCTGCACCACTCCTCAGACAAGCCCGCGCACCAAGCACCGCCGCACCCATTTTGCCAAAGCTTCCCGCTACCAGCAACGCGTGCCCGTAATTTCCCTTGTGCGCAAAAGGCAACCGCGGCTTGTATATCGCCCGGATGATCCCCGGATCCAGCAGCTCGGCCTCCCGGCTTACCTGTTGCAAATAGCCCGGATGCAGCCCGATATCCAGGATGTGAACGTATCCCACCGACACCGCATTCTCCGGCATCAGAAAGGCTGGCTTATAACATTGAAAACTTAAGGTATGGGCGGCCCGGATAACGATATTGCCCCGCGAACTCCGGCTGACAAACAACCCGCTCGGGATATCGATCGCAATGATCTCATTCCCGGAACTATTGAGATGCGTCACCAGATCCGCAGCAACGCCCTCCAGCCTTCGGTTTAGCCCCGAACCCAGCAAAGCGTCTATCAAAATGTCCCCCGCGCCGACCGGATGGAAATTGTCCACCCCCTGCACAAACCGCACTTCTACCGATGTCTGATGAAGCCGCGCCAGGTTGATCTGGAAATCGTCCGTGCCGATAAAACCAAATTCGAGAATATGTACGGTGACGGGACATTCCGCTTCGGAAAGCATGCGCGCAAGTGCGAGCCCGTCGCCTCCGTTGTTGCCTTTGCCGCAATAGATCGAGAAAGTACGGCCGGAATAACCGTTGTTTTCCAGCCAGGAATAACAGCGCGCCGCAGCCCGCTCCATCAGGTCGATAGACGCGATCGGCTCATGCTGCATCGTATACTCATCCCAGGCCCGTATTTGCCCGGCTGAAAGGATTTCCATGCGGAAATTTACGAGATTTTCTTCTTTCCCGCCACATGCCGCACCCGCCGTCTGGCAGAATGATGATGCACCGGATGCGCTGCCGCCACTACAGTAGGGGGGGCCACCGCCGTAGCCGCCGCCCCCTCATGCGGTTCACCGCCAGGCCCCGGATCGGTGGGATCGGTTTCACCCTCATCGAACTTCTCATTGCCCTGTCTATAATCCCCAAAAAGATCACAGAGCCGCTTGGCAGCATACACATTCCGATAGTCGTTATTGCTGAGCGCAATGATCGTGGCATTCTCATCCAGCATCCGGATAAAGACAGTCCGGTTACCATGCCACCAGCCGTTATGATAGATCAATTTTTTCCCATTGGGAATAAACAGCATCCGCCAGCCCAGCCCGTAATTCCGCTGACCGGGCTTCTCAAAACTGTATCCCGCGTACGCGCTGTCCAGAACTCCTTTGGTAAAGAGCTGCCCGTCGCGAAGCGCCTGATCCCATTTGTAGAGGTCGCGTACGGTGCTGTAGATATTTTTGTCGCCATATACCAGGTCCAGGAACTCCATCCGGAATGGCCGGCCGCTCTGATAGTAGGAGGCCATCGCCCTGGCAGAATCCGCCGGCGTGTATACATAGGTGTCCTGCATCCCCAAAGGCACGAAAAAGGTTTTTGCCATGAACTCAGGGTAGGGGAGACCCGAGACCTTCTCGATGATCAGCGCCAGCAGCGCATAGTTTGTATTGGAATACTCGAAATGCCGGTTCGACACCCCGCTGTACACGTCCCGGTCCCGGGCATGCTTGATGATATACCTCAACACATCTTCATTGCTGAGCAGCTTGTGCTTGTCCACATCCGGCTTATACATAAAGTGGACATAATTGTGCAGCCCGCTGCGATGGTTCAACAACGTTTCGATCGTAACGGCAGGGTAGGGGAAGCCGGTCAGATATTTGGCTACCGGATCGTGAATATCCAGCTTGCCATCCTGCCAAAGCTTCAGCGTTCCCATCGCCGTAAAGGTTTTCGACATCGAAGCCAGGTGAAAAGCCGTATGCGCGGTCAATGAATCCTTATGCATCCGCGGGTTCTCGAAGCCTTTATACCGCTCGTAAAGGACTACGCCGTTCTTGGCGACCAGCACGCTGCCGTTGAACCGACCCGCCAGCATCGAATCGAAGAAGTGACTGGTCATGGTGGAATAATGCGCAATCTCGGGTGCAGTCAGCGCGGGTACAGTACCGGGAAGAGGCGTAAGCGAATCTGTTTGCGACGGCCCGTTCGCATTTTGGGCATGACCACAAGATACGATCAGCAACGAGGCGGACAGCGCCAAAAGACCAATACCTTTCAAAACTCTCACTTAATTTGGGTTAGAAAACGGCAAAATTAAATTAATCCGACGTTAATTTGCATTTCCATATCGGAAAAGTAACGCAAAAAGCAGGGCAAAATTATGGCCGAAAAGAAAACTACAAGTTATCCTAAAGAAAAGATTAACATATTGTTTTTAGAGAATATCAGCGATGCCGCGGTAAAACATTTTGTTGACTCGGGCTATGCTTCCGTCCGCAAACTGACCGGCGCGCTCTCCGAAGAACAGCTGATCCGCGAGATCAGGGATGTGCACCTGCTTGGCATCCGCTCCAAAACGCAAATCACGCCAAAGGTCCTCGATGCTGCAAAAAAATTGCAGGCCATCGGCTGTTTTTGCATCGGCGTCAACCAGGTAGATCTCAAATCCGCCACCTCCCATGGGGTAGTCGTTTTCAATGCTCCCTATTCGAATACCCGTTCCGTCGCGGAGCTGGTCATCGGCCTGGCTATCCTGCTGATCCGGCGTATCCCGGACAAAACGATGGCCGCCCACAACGGGATCTGGTTGAAAGAGTCGAAAGGCAGTTATGAACTTCGAGGTAAAACGTTGGGAATCATTGGATACGGCAACATCGGCGCCCAGGTCAGCGTCCTCGCGGAAGCACTGGGAATGAGGGTCATCTATTACGATACGCTGACCAAACTTCCCCTCGGCAACGCCCAGGCCCGCAAAACCCTCAAAGAGGTCGTCAGCGAGGCGGATATCATCACCCTCCATGTGCCCGATACCAATCAGACCAAAAACCTGATCAACAAAACCGTCCTGAAAAGCTTCAAGAAAGGCTCTATTCTTCTTAACTATGCGCGCGGCGAGGTGGTCGATCTCGACGCCCTGGCCAAGGCGCTGCAGGAAGGAGCGCTTTCCGGCGCTGCCATCGATGTCTACCCCTGGGAACCGGAAAAGAACGGCGACCGGTTCACTACCCCCTTGCAGGGATTATCCAATGTCATTCTTACCCCCCATATCGGCGGCTCTACCGAAGAAGCGCAGGCCAATATCGGCGAAGATGTGAGCAACAAACTGTTCCAGTACCTCGAGACCGGTATAACCCTCGGCAGCCATACCGTACCGCCGCTCGTTCTTTCCCACCAGGAAGGCACCCACCGTATCCTCCATATCCACCGGAATGTCCCCGGGGTCCTGTCCGAGATCAACAGCACGCTATCGCAGCATAACATCAACATCCTCGGCCAGTACCTGAAGACCAACGACGAGATCGGTTATGTTGTGCTGGATATCGACAAACGGCTTTCCAATCAGGCATTCCAGCTATTGAAGGAAGTGAAGAACACGATCAAAACAAGACTGTTGTACTAAATCTCGCGATTTAACTTCCATCGCCGGCAGCCGCGAAACCCTTGAGGATCTTAAGGGCCCTCGACCGGAAAGCGGGCGTCGCCTGCTCCCACCGCTCCTCGATGAGCAGCTTGAGCTCGGGTCCGATCTCGGGATAATCCCGCGAAAGATTCGCCAGGATGGTCAGCGAAAATGCCTTTACCGCGATAGGCGTCGCCGGCTCCGCGACAAACTCAAAGCAAATGCTCATTACCCTGCCATGCCACCGCCTGGGGATGCTGACGTCCTGGAGCAGCCGAACCGTGTTGCGGATGACGGCAACGGGAATGTCCTTTCGCCCGAGATTGTCAAGCAACTGCCGGTAATACGGCGTGATCAGGTCCGGATGCCGACGTACGCAATAGCTCAGCGGCCACGCCGCCCGCTGGGTGATCCGGTATTCGCCTTTGAAGAATAATTCGATCAGTTGCGCAAATCGTTCCTTATCCTCACCGATATACGCAACGATCCGGTCCGTCTGTTTTTTTGAATGTTCCGCACGTAATAATTTCAGGATGTCCATTCAACAAGTCCGTAGGTTCGCCTAAAGTTACCTAAATTTGGAAGCTAATTTCTCTTCCCATGAACTATACACCGGCACCGAAACGCTACGACAGCATGGAATACCGCCGTTGCGGCCGCAGCGGCCTCCTGTTACCCGCAGTATCCCTCGGGCTCTGGCATAATTTCGGCGGCGTCGATACGCTCGAAAATGCCCGGGCAATCCTGAGGCTTGCTTTTGACTCCGGTATTACCCATTTCGACCTGGCTAACAACTACGGGCCTCCGCCCGGATCGGCAGAGGAAAACTTCGGCCGTATCCTTCGCCAGGATTTTCATGGCTATCGCGATCAGCTGATCATCTCCACCAAAGCCGGCTATTACATGTGGGAAGGCCCATACGGTGAATGGGGCTCCAAGAAATACCTCGTAGCCAGTCTCGACCAAAGCCTGCAACGCATGGGGCTCGACTATGTCGACATCTTCTATCACCACCGACCCGATCCCAACACGCCGCTGGAGGAATCGATGACCGCCCTGGACCTCCTCGTCCGCCAGGGCAAGGCACTGTATGTAGGTATTTCCAACTATCCCGCACCCGAAGCCGAAAAAGCGCTGGCGATCCTTCGTGGCCTCGGCACACCCTGTCTCATCCATCAACCCAAATATTCCATGTTCGAGCGGTGGGTCGAAAGCGGTCTGCTGGACCTGCTCGAACGGGAAGGGGTCGGCTGCATTCCATTCTCCCCCCTGGCCCAGGGACTGCTGACGGACAAATACCTGAAGGGAATCCCCGACGACTCCCGGGCCCACAAGTCAACCGGCTTTTTGCAGGAAGCCCAGGTCACAGCCGAACGGGTTGATAAAGCCAAGCGGCTGAACGAGTTAGCTATCCGCCGGGACCAGACCCTGGCTCAGATGGCCCTGGCCTGGATCCTGAAAGACAAACGGATCACCTCCGTCCTCATCGGCGTCAGCAAACCGGAACAACTCACCGACTCCCTTCAATCCTTCCGAAACACCTGGTTTTCAACGGAAGAGCTGCAGTCGATCGAAGAAATCCTGAAATAAACAACTGTAAACCAACCGGTAAGAGATTTTTCGTCCATAAAGGAATGGATAGTCCCCGCTAAGGTAATCTTATTTCGGGAATAAGGGTTCCCACCTAGGGAATATCCCGCGGGGTTGGCACGAGGTAACATTTTGATTAACAAATACATATGCTCTGGCATTACGATTGTCTTATATACTGGCATAAGCGTACTCGTATGAAACAGTTAATCTCCTTCGTTGCCCTTACACTCACCGCCATCGCAGGTTTCGCGAACGATGGCAAAGTCAATGCTTCGGCATCGACAAATTCCGCCGCTTCTGCGAAAGTCATGAATGCCGGCGCCGTTCGTTTCCAGTTCACCAACATTAACGCCCAGGACCATGCGGATTCCGTACTGGTTATTTTCGACCGCTTCGATCACACGGGCGCCGGTGTTATTTACCAGGTGTATTCTGCCGACAACAAGAACGGGATCGACATCTCCGCTATCCCTGCAGGTAAGTATTATGTTACGATCCAGTGCATGGGTCTGCATCACGACCGGATCGAGAAGACGATCACCATCAAGAAACGAAAGGACGAGAAAGTAAACATCCCCCTGGAAGCTTCGGAAGTGTTCAGCAAAGACAACGTCGTCATCCCGGTTGATCACACCAAACTGACCGACTTGTCCATCCTGAGCAACAAGTAATCGTCCGGCCCTCCCCGGCTCTTCCTCCTGTCCACTATCCAGGAACCCTCCCGAAACGCCGCCGTACCATATCCCCACAAGAACCAGCCATAGTTTCAGAAAGTCACTACCAGCTCCAACACGTCTATGATTCGGATCGGGTTAGGTGTCATCCAGCCCAGCACCAGCATTTCCGGCAGCAATAAAAGTTTGTCGTATAATGTATTCACGTTATGTTAAGTAGGTCGTTGTGCATCAAAGTTGAGAGACCGAACAACCAGGGACATGGTAAAACAACGCATAAAGAAACGCCGTGAAATTTTTTGAGACAATAGAATATCCTCACAAAACGGATGACGGTCATGTTGTTTGGGTCAGGTGCCTATATTTATTTGGGAGATTAATATCTGTCAAAAAAAAATGGGTGATTTAAATTAGAATAAAATGTCAGATGAAGTAAAAAGCGGTGAATTGTCTGATAGTAAATCATCTCGATCTATGCCATTCCCTGATCTCATCAGGGTGCTTACTAATCTTTCCTCGGAAGATGTTTTGCGACTTTTGCGAAATATCCGTTCTTCTCAAAGTCCTCCATCAGCAAGTCAATCTTAGGTTTTAATTCTCCGAATACATTATAATATTCTATGTAAGCATTAAGTGGCTGTACTATTTTTATAACGAAAAAGACCCCGTTTTCCTCTATCTCTTTCTCCAATGGCTTCATATGTGCAGTAAAAACAATTTTAGCAACCTGTAGTAAATTATAGGCTTTAGAGTTTGATTCTTCGTCGTCAGTTTCATCTAAATGATAATAGACTTTCATGTATCAAATATAGTAAGGAATATCCTTCGAGAGTTTGCCAACTTCACCCAACTTTGTAGACCCACGCATACTTATTACATAACGTAAATTATAGGACTTACACTACCGCTTTCATCCGTTTTCGGGGGTATGCGATCCATTTTGTTTATGCTTTTTTGGCCTTTTCAATAATGGATCGCATACCCCCGGAAACAATATTTATTCATGTTTGTCCTATAATTAACATTATGTTAAATAGAATATTCGAACCTGGATGCCCCTCCCATAACCTCCGCAATTAGGTGTTTTTACGGTGCGCCGGATATAGAAGTCAACGTAAATTGGAGACATTACATTTAC
>DATJMG010000085.1:0-8119 GCA_035508835.1 Puia sp. | reverse complement strand
TATTGGGCGAGTTAAAACGAAACCGGCGGTTGACCATGAACCTGACCGCGCAGGAATATGAGCGACTGGAGGGGAAGGCGAAGGAGGCGGGGATGTCGATGGCGGTCTATGTCCGGCGGGTGAGCCTGGACGGGAAGGTGATTGCGCGCCTGGGGCAGGAGGATCGGGAGTTGTTCAGGGAAGTTGTTCGGGTTTCGAATGTGCTGGACGGATTGTATAAGCTGGCGCAGGCGGAGGGGGTAGCGGGGGTGATGGCTTCGGTTGCGGGCGCCCGGGATGCGGTCGATGGGTTAATCAATAAATTGAAATTATGATCGGGAGGGTATTTGCGCCGGGTACGTCATTCAGCGGGACCTGTGAATATGTGGCGGAGGATCTCGACAGAGCGCGCGTACTTTACCAGGAAGGGGTAAGGGGGCATGACTACCGGCTGGCGGCGCGGGACTTCGAAATAGTTTCGTCGCTGCGTGAATCGATCAGCAAGCCGGTATTTCATGCAGTTCTGACGTTTCACCGTGACGAAAAATTAACTGACGCCATGAAAGTCGAGCTCGGGTTAAAGTATCTGGCTGGCGTCGGAATGGAAAATACGCAACGGCTTATCGTGGAGCATTCCGATGCGCGTCATCAGCATCTTCACCTGGTCGCAAACCGGATCAATTACAATGGCGAAGCGATCCATAATTTTCCGGAGATCCTTCGGAGCCGGGATACGGTGGAGCAATTGGTTCGGGAGCATGGATTGGTGCCGGTGGAGTCCAAGGATCTGCGACAAACAAATTTCGACGCGCTGGATCGATCGGATACGAGGAGATATACGGTATACCGGAGTATCAAGGAATGTCTCGGGGAGGTGAAGAGTGTCGATGCGTTGGAGGAGCGGCTGCGGTCGGAAGGAATTGAAATGCGATACCGGCTGGATGAGGCGGGCAAACGGCTGGGGGTCAGCTTTCATTATCAAAACGAGGCATTCAGGGGCAGCGAGATCGATAAGGGGTTTTCGCTTCCGGGGCTGGAGAAGGCTATCGCCCGGCGGCAGGAGTTGAGCCAGTGGGAGGGGCAGAAATTGCAGTTGCAGAAAATGCAGGCTTTGGAACAGGAAAAGGCGTTAAAGCACCGGCAAACATTATCGGAGGAAAAGCGGCAGGAAAAAAAGCTGAAGCGGGAAGAAACGCAGGAGCCGAGGCTGCGGCAGGGGCCAGGGTTGAGAATACATTAACAATTATAATTTAACAATTATGAATGACTTAGTAGTGGAGAAATTGGTTGAGAAAGTGATCAGTTTAACAGGAGAGGTAAACGATGTGAATATGGTGGTCAGGGGTATTACGCCTCCGCAGGCGATCGTGAATAAAATCCACGAACGCATCGATGTTATACTGGCGGCCATTCAGCAGATCGAAAAGAAGCTGGACCTGGATGAGGGCCGTTTGACGCAGCTTGAGAACCAGACAAAACTATTAAAAGAAGAGATGGAGCTTAGGAAAAGAAGTATCCGTGATATGGAGGAGAAGATCGTTAGAAACAACCAGGCGCTGGGAGAGAGCTTCTACAGTAGATTAGCAACAATGGATGATCAGGTGCGCAGGAAGTTTGATGAGATGGGAAGTACATTTCAGTCCACCTTTAGGGCTCAGAAATGGTGGCTGATCATCCTGAGCGCGATCCTTGCAATCTTTGCACTTGGCGTGATAAACCGGTTGTCCTAGAAATATCGAAGCCAGGTCTTTGCGGGGTGGGTGGCCTTATAATGACCGTACCAAACGCTGAGGGGGTACATGACGGCCACGACCGCCAGCCAGATGGGATAGATGCACCAGGTTGGCAGGCTGCCGGCGGTGACGGGGGGACCAAATTGAAAAACGCCGAAGCTGATGCTGGTGAGGTTGAAGCCCTGGGCGGCGGCTACGGCGACGACGAGCAGGTGGATGAGGTAGAAGTGGATGATGAAATAGAAGAGCGGGACGCGGCCGAAGACGAGGAGGGTGCGGGACACGGGGTTGGCGGGAGTGTGCGGGTTGGGTCGTCCGGTGGTGGGGATTTGTCCGGCAGGTGGTTCTGCGGCGAGGTTTTGCGAGGTGCCGGGTTCGGCAAGGGCAAGGACCAGGAAAAGGGCGCCGAGGGTGAGGAGGCTGAAGTCGAGGGACGGCGGATATTTGGTGACATTGAGGAACGACAGGATCGTGAAGAGGTGATCTTTCTGTGCCGACCAGGGGTCGGGATCGCCATAACTGTTGATCAGGCGCAGGAGGATGAAGAGGCCGAGTGCGATCAGGCCGGTGCGGAGAAAGAGGCGCTTTCTTATGGTGGTGGGACGGTCGAACCAGCGGGCGGCGACAAAGCCGGTCAGCATGATGCCCAGCCAGGGGAGGATGGGGTAGGCGACCAGGAGCAGCAGATGGGGGGTCACCTGAAAATTGCCCGGGGACCAGGCCAATGCCCGGAGGATGGGGAGTACCGGCGAGGAATTGGGAACAGCCATGGCCATAGGCGGCGGGAAGGGGAGCATATCATGCCCAAAAAAAATCAGTGCTGTGATGGGCAGCAGCCAGCGGATGGACAGTCGGGAGAGTAAGGACAGCAGGATCATCCCGGCGCCGATCGTGCCGATCACTTCGAAGATAAGCACGCGGAACCGGGGATCGAAGGAAAACCCAAAATTCATGATCGTGAATTCCACTGCGATAAGGATCAGGCCGCGGCGCAGGAGCCATCGGCGGGTAGAGCGGGGGTTAGTGGAACGGGCCAGCTGGATGGCGATGGAGGTACCTGCCAGGAAGACGAAGGCCGGGGCGCAGAGATGGGTTATCCACCGGGTGAAGAAGATCAGGGGTGTGGTTACGGCCAGGTTGGTCGGCGAGTTGGTTCTGGACCAGGTATCGAGAAAGTCGCGGGTATGGTCGAGCGCCATGATGACCATGACGAGGCCGCGGGCGATATCGATGGAGGCGATGCGTTTCATCGGGGATGAAGTTACATGTGACGGGGAGTGACGGCCGAAGGTTTTTCGACGACGGGCAGGATTTTCGACGAATGGCCGGATTGGGGCGACGAGGGACAGGGGGTGCGGGGGCGGAGCGGGCCGGGGAGTGCGGCGGGCAGGGGAGGAGGCGCAGTGGGCGGCGCGCGGTGGGCGAGGCACGGGGTGCGGCGGGCAGGGCAGGGGCATGGTGGGCGAGGCAGGGGGCACGGTGGGCAGGGCGCGGGGGAAGGGCGGCCGGACGAAATGGGGAGGATGGTTATTTACCGAGGCGGTGATAGAGGTCCCGGCGGTGTGCGCGGGAGATGGGTATTATTGCGGCGCCGATGCGGGCGCAGTGTTGGCGGATCTGGTCGATCTTGTCGATGGCCAGGGTATAGGAGCGATGGACGCGGTAGAATCTGTCGGCCGGTAGGCGGGCAGTAATGTCGGTGAGGGATTGATGGGAGAGGTAGTTGCCTGTGGTGGTGTAGACGCGGATGTAGTCCTTGAGGCTTTCGATGTAGAGGATGCTTTCGATGTCGATCCGGATGAGATGGCGGTCGGTCTTGAGAAAGATCAATCCGTTTTCTTCTTCCAACGGGACGGGGGCGGTTTGCAGGGTGCGGGTTGCCTTTTCTATTGTTTGCAGGAAGCGGGTGAACGAAAATGGTTTGACCAGGTAGTCGAGGACTGCCCACTCAAATCCTTCGACGGCATAGTCGCGGTAGGCGGTTGTGATGACGACAAGGGGTCGGTGTTGGAGGCTTTTGAGCAGGTCGAAACCGGTGAGCTGAGGCATCTGGATATCGAGGAAGAGCAGATCGACGGGGTCTTGCTGGAGCCGTTGAAAAGCTGCTATCGCGTTATTTGCGGTTGCGACCGTATGGATGCCCAGTTGATCCAGATAGGTGACGACGATATCGATGGCCAGGGGTTCATCGTCAACGATGAGGCAGCGGATATCCGTCATTGGAGCGGGATTTTAAGGGTGACGTGGAAATGGTTTGCGGTTTGGGTTTTGTCGAGGCGGTAGTTGGATCCATAGAGGAGATCGAGGCGGCGGGTGACGTTGGGAAACCCCAGGCCGTTGGAGGATGGCGGGGACATGTTGGTTGGTTGTGGTTCCCCGATGGAGTTGTCGATCTGGAATATCAGCTCCTGTTGGTCCGCCTTCAGGAAGATATCGATCCGGCCGTCACCGATGGTTTGGCTCATGCCGTGCTTGAAGCTGTTTTCTACAAAGGTCAGCAGGATGAGCGGGGGGATGCGGATGGAATCGCCGGGCGGCATCCCTTCCTTTTCGAACGACAGGGACAGGCGCTTTCCGAACCGGAGTTGTTCGAGCGCGATATAATTCTCGAGGTTAGCGATCTCTTTATCCAGCGGCACGAAGGGGGCGCCCGATTCATAGAGCATATAGCTCATCAGCGAAGACAGCTTCAAAACGACCTCCGGCGCCTGGTCCGATCGCTGCAATGTCAGGGAATACAGGTTATTGAGGGTATTGAAAAAGAAATGCGGGTGGACCTGCGCTTTCAGGAAATTCAGCTCGAGGGCGATCTGTTGCTTCTCCTGCTCCCGGATGCGCTGCCGCTGCTGCATGGTATCTTTGAAAAATTTCAATGCCGTAGTCAACCCCACCAAGTAGATGCCGTTGATCAGCTGTGCTGCAAGGTCGGGGATCGTCAGCCGGCTGTTACCTGCAAAGAAGGGTGAACCGTTTACCGTGTAGAGATGATGCAGCCAGATATTGATCGTTGAGGTGGCGGACATGGTCATCAGGACGGTTAGAAAATAGAGCGGGAATTTCCGTTTCAGCAGAAAGGCCGGGATCAGCACATAGAGGTTGATATAGACCAGCAGCATGTCGGGCGGCAGGAGGCTCAGCAGTTCGGCGTAGAAGCGTAAATCATAGATCCGGTGGATGCTGAGAGAGATCAGTGCACCGAAAATATAATAGCACAGCCAGAACATCGCGTGATAGATCATTGAACGTAAATTTATATTTTTTGTGTTACTTTGGATGATGATACCTATGCGTCTGTTATTTGTTTGCCTGCTGCTTTGCAGTTTTTGTCCTGCGGGATCCGGGCAGGGGTTCCTGAAAGCCCGGGGCCGGCTTATCGTCAATGAAAAGGGTGAAAAGGTCATTCTGCGCGGAATCGGGCTGGGCGGATGGATGCTGCAGGAGGGATATATGCTCAAGCTGGGCAAGATCGGCCCGCAGTACCGCATCCGGGAAAAAATTACCGAATTGGCCGGGCCGGAGAAAGCAACGGTCTTCTATAACCGCTGGCTGGCCAACGATATCCGGAAGGTCGATATCGATTCGATGGCGGCGTGGGGATTCAACTCCGTCCGGCTTCCGATGCATTATGCGTTGTACACGCTGCCGGTGGATCAGGAACCGGTACCGGGAAAGGATACGTGGGTGGGAAAAGGCTGGGCGCTGACCGATAGTTTGTTAAGCTGGTGTAAGGCGGATCACATCTATCTGATCCTGGACATGCATGCGGCGCCCGGAGGTCAGGGGAATGATCTGCCGATCGCAGATCGCGATCCATCCAAGCCTTCTTTGTGGGAGAGTGCGGCTAACCGGGAAAAGATGGTGGCGTTATGGCGGAAGCTGGCGCAACGCTATGCGAACGAACCCTGGATCGGGGGATACGATATTATCAATGAGCCCAACTGGGGTTTTTCAGGGGACACCTCCGACATGCACGGGATAAAAGAAAGGGGCAATGCGCCGCTCCGGAAGCTGATGGTCGACATCACGTCGGCGATCCGGGAGGTGGACAAGAAGCATATCATCATCATCGAGGGCAATGGCTGGGGCAATAATTATCGCGGCATCCTTCCCCCATGGGATGACAATATGGTGTTGAGCTTTCACAAATACTGGAATCCGAATACGGAGGATGCGATCCGGGGATTTCTCGACCTGCGCGAGAAATACAATATCCCCTTATGGCTCGGCGAGTCGGGGGAGAATAACGATCAGTGGTATCATGATGCGGTGCGGCTGGTTGAAAGTCATGATATCGGCTGGTCGTGGTGGCCGTTGAAGAAGATCGGCACGAATCAGCCGCTGGAGGTCATTATGCCTCCGGCCTTTCAGAAACTGGTCGACTATTGGGTGAAGAACGGACCGCGTCCGACGGAGCAGGAGGCGGAGGAGGGGTTGAATGCGCTCCTGGACAATATCCGGCTGGAAAGGAATGTCGTTCATCACGATGTGCTGGATGCGTTGTTTCTACCGTAAGGAGCCGCTGCCGGATGGCGCCAACTGAATCCCGTCCGGCCGCGGGGGAGGGTGCGGATGCAGCGGCGGGGGAGGACATGGTTAGCGAAGGTAGGTGAGGAGTTGGTGGAAGGCCGAGAGGAACATCTTGTACTTGTTGTCGGTGTTGGCCCAGGCGATGGTCCGGTGCTCGAAGATGTCCCTTATGATATTGCTTGCCTTTTGGCAGTCGTCTGAGTCATAGAAAAAGGAGACCCATTCTGCGGGCAGGTCTTCCGTAGGCTTGAGGGTGAATCCATTCCCATAGATCTTGATCAGGGTTGGGGTGCTGCGAACGTCGATGGTGGTCAGGCCTCTGTCGAGCGCCCAGCGAAAATAGGCTTCCCAGAACTGGCAATGGTTGTAGAGGCGGGATCTGATCTCTGCGTCGCTTTCCTTATGGGTTGCGGGAATACGCCAGCGGTTGTTGAAGAGGGAGAACGGGTCTTGCTTCTGCTGCATGGATGGGATGGGACGGCTTTCGAAGCTGGCGAGGTAGCCGCCGGCGAGGGTGAGCTGCATCTCGTTGGATGAAGGCAGCGTGAGAGGCCAGGATGTTTTTTGGTGGTCGTGGCTGGTGAGGACGAGTTGGTGGTCCTTTTTCAGCCAGGTGCCGTATTCGAATGCGCCGAAGTCGCGGGTGTAGGAGCCGTCGGGCCGGAGTTCGAGGAAACTGGCGGGGTTGAGGAGACTGTCTTTTCCAGCGGGGGTGCCGGTGCCGTAGGTGAAGAACCAGATCTTGGGAAGGGGGTTCACGAGGAGGGAGCAGCCGGCAGCAGCGGCGAACAGGAGGAGGATGGAGGAGCAGATGAGGGGTTTCATCGATAGTTGAGAGATGGTACTTTTGACAAAATAATGAATTCTTTTTGGAATGGCTAAAACATATGTGATAGGGGATATTCACGGCGGATACCGGGCGTTGCGGCAAGTAGTCGGGCGGGTGGGATTGGAGCCGGAGGACCGGTTGATCTTTCTGGGGGATTATGTGGATGGTTGGTCGGAGGCGAGACAGGTCATTGATTATTTGATCGAACTGGATGGAAGCTATTCCTGTACGTTCATAATCGGGAATCATGATGTCTGGTGTATGGAGTGGTTGGCGGGACTTGGCAGCGATGAGGGCTGGCTGGCCCAGGGGGGGCAGGCAACGGTGGACAGTTATGCCGGGGCGGGGGCGGAGTTGAAGATGCGGCATCTGCTCTTCTTCAGCCAGATGTTGCCGTATTATGAGGATGAGCACCGGCGACTGTTCGTACATGCGGGGTTTACGTCGATACACGGGCCGGCGAAGGAATATTTTTCCAGCAATTTCTATTGGGACCGGACGCTTTGGGAGATGGCTGTGGCGGCGGACAGCCGGATCCCGATCACCAGCTTGTTCTATCCCAAGCGGCTGCGGCTTTATGATGAAATTTTTATCGGGCACACTCCGACGACCAATTACGATATCGATACGCCGATGAATAAATGCAATGTATGGAATGTCGATACGGGGGCGGCTTTTTCCGGCAGGATCACGGTGATGGATATTGACAGCAAGCGTTACTGGCAAAGTGATGTGGTACAGGCTTTGTATCCCGGAGAGGAGGGGAGGAATAAGCTATGATACCACGAAGTGGGTATGGTTTTGTGTTTTTTGTGCGTCCTAATCCAAAATAAATCCCTCTAAAGTGGTATTGTCCGGGGTTGGCGGGAGCGATAGTTTTGTAGCGGTTCCCCCGATTCGACCCCTTCCCTGAACCGGATGCATACTATGCGGGTTCATCTCCATTGGATAGCCCACATCGGTTGCTCCGATTGTTTCCGACAACACCGGCAACCGGCCTCTGAGTAATCAGAGGCCGGACTGTTTTTGGGGCTGGGGCCGGAAATGGCGC
>DATJMG010000084.1:0-8740 GCA_035508835.1 Puia sp. | reverse complement strand
AAATATCTTGTTAATGTTTCGGTGGATTTGGGTGACTATATAGTACATAAAGATTCTATATAGTACATAAAGATACTATTCACATGCTGTTAATAACAATTAGCTGAAATTAATGGCCGGCCGGGTTATATTTGAAAAAAGCCGTACGGCCCTGCAAGTACCCGTTACCGGACGAAGTCAGGTACAGAAATAAATCTATTCGAACGCTAAAAAGCACTGATTTGACTGAGACTATTATCAACCTGGAAACCGTGAACCCCATTGAATTCTTTGGTGTGAACAACGGAAAGTTAGATATCCTGAAGAAAAAATTCCCCTTACTGAAAATTCTCTCCCGCGGAACGCAGATCAAGCTAAGCGGCTCACCGGAACAGGTGGAGACTGCCAAGGAAAAGATCGATCTGCTGGTACAATACCTTGAAAGGAACGGGCATGTCAGCGAGAATTATTTCGAACAGATCCTGGGCGGCGACGACGCCGAGACAGTCGACCACTTCGTAGACCGGCATCCCAATGATATCCTGGTCTTCGGCCCCAACGGCAAAACGGTGCGGGCCCGGACCGTCAATCAGAAGAGGATGGTTTCCGCAGCCGAGAAGAATGACCTCGTTTTCGCTATCGGCCCCGCAGGTACGGGTAAGACCTATACCGCCGTTGCGCTGGCTGTCAGGGCCCTCAAGAACAAGATGGTCAAAAAGATCATCCTGACCCGTCCCGCCGTAGAAGCCGGCGAAAGCCTTGGCTTTCTTCCCGGTGACCTGAAAGAAAAGATCGATCCCTACCTTCGCCCCCTTTATGATGCGCTGGATGACATGATCCCCGCCGACAAGCTTGGCTATTACATGAGCACCCGTACTATCGAGATCGCTCCGCTGGCCTATATGCGCGGCCGCACCCTCGATAACGCCTTCATCATCCTGGACGAGGCGCAGAACGCGACCGACCTTCAGCTCAAAATGTTCCTTACCCGCATCGGCGCCAACGCCAAGGCCATCATTACCGGCGACCTGACGCAGATCGACCTTCCCAAAAATCAGAAGAGCGGCCTGGCCAAGGCCCTCTACATTCTCCAGAACATTGACGGGATCGCCCATATCGAACTGGATGAGGAAGACGTAGTCCGGCACCGGCTGGTCAAGGCCATCATCAAAGCCTACGAGCGGGACAAGCAGGAGCAGGAAGAACAGCAGGAGCGCCGCGCCTCTGGCCGGACGCCGGGGAAGGAATGACGATTTAACTGCAAAGTGCTACCTTTACCCTCATGAACCGAAAAATCTTTCTGCCGGCGCTGGTTTTGCTGGCCGCGTGCAACAACGTCCATTCTTATGCCAAGGCCGAAGATGCCCAGGACGCCGGCCGCCAGTTCATTCGTGCTGCCCTTGACGGCGACTACGACAAAGCCAAATTTTATCTTTACGAAGACTCTACCAACAAGTTCCTCCTCGACAAATGGAAGAAGGACTATGATGGCATGCCGCATGAGGAGCGGAAGAAGTATCAGGACGCGGATATTCTGCCCATCAATATCCAGACCGTCAATGATTCAGTGACCTCTTATACGTACACGAACAGCTATAAACGCGATACCACCACCATCCGGGTCGTCCGCATCAATGGCGACTGGCAGGTGGACCTGAAGGAATTTCTGAAGTATAAGGACAGGTGAAGCTCGTCTTCAATATTCCCGCTCATTTTCTAAAAACTCCCCGATATGATGACAGTCTCCCACCCCTGGCACGGGGTTCCCACAGGCAAAAATGCCCCCCGGGTGGTCAACGCGATCATCGAGATCCCGCAGGGTTCCCGCTGTAAATATGAGATCGACAAGGATTCCGGGCTGCTGAAACTGGACCGCGTCATT
Organism: Puia sp.; assembly: GCA_035508835.1. Classification (GTDB taxonomy): domain Bacteria; phylum Bacteroidota; class Bacteroidia; order Chitinophagales; family Chitinophagaceae; genus Puia. The sequence goes on along the minus strand of DATJMG010000084.1, from coordinate 6,879 downwards.
TATTCTTCCTTCTACTATCCCGTCAATTATGGTTTTATTCCCCAGAGCTATGGCGACGATAAGGACCCCCTCGATATCCTGGTGATCACCTCCCTGCCGGTACAGGCCCTGACCCTCATGGAAGCCAAGGTCATGGGCGTGATGCAAATGGTGGACAGCGGCGATGCCGACGACAAGATCATTGCCGTGGCAGCGCATGACCCCAGCGTCAACCACTACAATAATCTCGAAGAGCTGCCGAAACATTTTTTCGAAGAGCTTCGCCATTTCTTCGAAGAGTACAAGAAGTTGGAGAACAAAACCGTGGTCGTCGAAGAATTCGGCGATAAAACAACCGCCCTTAAGGTAATTGAAGATGCTATTCGCCTCTATGACGAGACCTTCCGCAAAAAATAACTCCCCCATGACTGTCCAAACGATCCTTCTTGTGCTCATCGTCGGCATAGCGGCCGGCGTACTGAGCGGCCTTGTCGGCCTCGGCGGCGGTGTCATCATCGTTCCCGCCCTCGTCTATCTCCTGGGTTTCAGCCAGCATCAGGCCACCGGAACTTCACTCGGCGTTCTGCTGCTGCCGGCAGGCATCTTTGCCGTATTGAACTATTATCAAAAGGGGTTTATCGACATCAAAGTCGTGTTACTGATCTTCATCGGATTCCTGGCCGGCGGGTGGATCGGCAGCAAGATCTCGCTGAACATCCCGGAAGGCACGCTGAAGAAGGTCTTCGCCGTCGTCCTGATCCTGATCGCCGGTAAAGTCTTACTTTTCGACAAGTAACCGTTTGATCAGGCGCAGATGATGCGTGCGCTCAGAGGTCTCCGACTGGACGATCCCCATATTGTCGATCTTGTCGATCCGCACCTTCCCGGATGCGTGGATGATCTCATTTGTATTGAGCAGGATGCCTACATGCGTGATCCGACCTTCCTCATTATCGAAAAAAGCCAGATCTCCCGTCCGCGTTTCTTCCAGAAATCCCACTGCCTCTCCCTGACCGGCCTGCTGATACGCATCCCGCAGCAGGGAAATACCCATGAATTTAAAAACGCTTTGCGTAAACCCGCTGCAGTCAATGCCGAAGACACTTTTGCCGCCCCAGAGATAGGGCGTATTCAGAAATTTGTAGGTGAGCTGACGGATCGATTTGGGGTCAGTGCCTGCCTCCGCGGCATCCCAGATCCTGCCCTTGTAATGTACATGGTTCTTCCGCCATTTCGCCTTCCCGTTCTTCATTGCCGTTAGCTGGCTGCCCATCGGGACCATCATGGGATGACCATTGTATTCCAGGGCGGTTACCCATTCCGGTGTCAGGGCCTGCCCTGCCGACTCATACTCCGCATCATTCACCTCCACAAGATGCGCCGGCTGGCACCAGCCTTCATAGCCGTCAAATTTGACCCGAACGCGATACCAATCGCGATCCGCCTGATCCAGGATCTCGCAAAGCTCGCCAAATAAGAGCTGGCTGACCATTTCTGTCCGGTGTGAGGGTTCCGACCTTAAAGGGCTGACAGGGACGCAACATATTGCTCTGATCATGGCCGAAAATTAAACAGTAAATCCGCTTTTGCAAAATTTTATGATCATCACCCCGTTAAAACCAAATGGCATGGATTCGTGTTGTGAAATTGTGAAATTTTTCAGGATTTGCATCTTAACAGGCATAGCCGTCATAGTGAACGATCGTGAATAAAGGCACTTATCACCATATGACCGACCAGGAACTGCTGGACCATTACTACAGCAGCGGGGACAATGACTGGCTGGGCATCCTCCTGCCCCGATATACCTTGTTGCTGCTGGGCGTTTGTATGAAATACCTGAAGCAGGAAGAAGAGGCAAAGGACTGCGTGCAGCAGATCTTTGTCAAGGTTATCACCGAACTGGCCAAATACCGCGTCGAGTATTTCAAGTCCTGGATCTATACGATTGCCCGTAACCATTGCCTGATGAAACTGCGGGACCGCCATGGCCAGTCCGCCGAACTGTCCGAAACCATGCTGGCCGCCTGGGATGAGGACCCCGGAAAAAGCAGTCACCAGGAAAAGGAACAGTGGCTGGAGTGGATGGGGCAGGCCCTGGAAGAATTGGGGAAAGAGCAAAAACTCTGCGTAATTTTGTTCTATCTGGAGAAAAGATCATACCAGGAAATAGCGTTAATTACCGGGTATACCCTTATGCAGGTAAAAAGCTACATCCAGAATGGAAAACGGAACCTGAAGCTCATTATGCAAAAAAAAGCCCGTCAAAAGACAAGCTGACATGAACAAGGATCTGCTCAACATATTAGCCAATAGCAACAAGGACATCGACAATCAACAGTTGATGGACTACCTCAGCGGCAACCTTTCCGGGGAGCCGCTGCACGACGTCGAGCGGTCCATGGCCGATAACGCCTTCCTGAACGATGCTGTCGAAGGCCTGCAGCAGTTGGACAAGCGGAAAGATCTCCAGGCTTATGTCGACGAGCTCAATGCCGCCTTGCAACACAGTATGGCAAAAAAGAAACAGCGCCGCCTCAAACGCCGGCTTAAAGATAACCCCTGGACCTACCTGACCGTCGGGCTGGTAATCTTCCTCTGCCTGGTGGCGTACTGGATCATCCGCTTCCTGCTCAAAAAATAACGCAGCCACCAAAAATAACGCAGCCACCGAATGGAATGACGCCCTTCAGCGAGGTGGCTGCGTCTCAAATTCTTCCCGGAGCCTCCTTAAGCCCCGGTCGACGACAATACCGCAATGACAAGGATCAGGTAAAGGACCATAAAGCACCCAAACCCTATCCACGCCCATTTCACCCGCCGGTGATGGTAATCGTCATTGATCAGGTAGGCGATCAGCACCCCGATCAATCCCACGAAAAATCCAAGGGCAAAGCCGCCCAGATGAAAACTTCCGTCGTCATCATAATAACCACCGCTCAGCCTGGCGAGCGATTTTTTGTCGATGGTGCCATCGGGCTTGATGGAATGACGGAGCTTCCGCAGGGCCAGCTTGAACTCCATTCTTTTCAACCACCCCATCTTTTGCCCGGCCAGATGCTCGAGATCGTCCACTTTCATGTTGGACAGTTCCAGCAGGCTGACGGTCTTACCGGTTTTGCCGATCGGGATCCGGATGTCGGATGCCTTCAATGGCGCCATGGATGCAGGTGATGGAGAAGATTTGGAAGGAGCTACGACGGCAGCGGAGACAGCAGATTGGGTTAGCAACCCGAAAACAATAGCAAGCGCTAGAATTTTCCTCATAATGGTTAACGTGTTGTTTAAGAAATTCAGGAATTGATTACGAACTAAATATAGAGTAAACCCTTGAATCCTGCAAATCTCCTGCGTTAGATTTTGGTTTTGGTTCAATTACCCTATATTCGATCAATTATTTCAACTTTGTATGCCTTTATCTTCCCGGCTCCTTGTCACCTTCTTGTTGATCGGACTGCAACAGTCATTCGCCCAACGTGTTAGCTACATTGTTTCTTTCCCCAACCTGGCCCACCACGAAGCCCAGATCGAGCTGATCGTCAGCGATATCCCGACCCGCACGGCCATATTCCGGATGAGCCGCTCCTCCCCCGGCCGCTACGCCACCCATGAATTCGGTAAGAATGTCTATGACGTAAGCGCAACCGACCAGGCAGGTAAGCCGCTTACCGTCAATCGGGTAGATGGGGATATTTACGAAGTCCCCCACCCTCCGGGCGGCTATGTCCGGCTGAAATATACCCTCTATGGTAACTATGTGGATGGTACCTACGCAGGCATCGATCCCGCCGGCATCCATCTGAATATGCCTGCTGCCTTTATGTGGATGAAAGGCGTTGACAACATCCCGATCACCATTCATTTCAACCTTCCCGAACAGGAACACTGGACCATAGCGACGCAGCTTCAGCCTACCAATGACCCCAATACCTTTATGGCGCGGGGGCTGCAATACTTTATGGATTGTCCCGTCGTGATCGGCAATCTGACCTACCGGAACTGGACGGTGAAGAACCCCGACGGAAAAACCTACAAATTCCGGATCGCGCTTGACGGGACGGCCGACAGCGCCGACTTCAGCGCCTTCAGCGATAAAGTTCAGCGGATCGTACAGCAGGAAAAAGCCGTCTATGGAGAAGTTCCGGCCTATGACTATGGCACGTATACCTTCCTTGCCAGCATCAATCCCTATGTCCACGGGGACGGGATGGAACACCGCAATTCCACCATGATCACCATCGGTGCCCCCTTTCACGGCGAAGACCGGATGCTGGGTGTCTTCGCGCACGAATTTTTTCACTGCTGGAATGTGAAACGGATCCGGCCTCGAACCCTGGAGCCTTTCAACTTTGAAAAAAGCGACATGAGCTTCGAGCTTTGGTTTGCCGAAGGCTTTACCCAATACTACGGTAACCTCCTGGTCGTAAGGGCAGGTATCGGCAAGGATACTGACTTTGTCAAAAGAACGGTCGCGCAGCTGATCGAATTAAAAACCAATGCGCCCGGCGCCCGGCTCTATTCCCCTGTCCAGGCCAGCGAAATGGCCGTCTTCACCGATGCCGGCGTAGCCGTAGACAAGACCAACTTCCCAAATATTTTTGCTTCGTACTATCCCTACGGCGCGTCTATTGCCCTGGCGCTCGATCTGGAGCTGCGGGAGAAATACCACAAAACCCTCGACGATCTGATGCAGGCAGCCTGGAAGAAATTCGGGAAGCCCGAAGTGCCCTATACGGTCGCGGGTCTGCAGGATGTCCTTGCCGGCATAACCGACAGGAAATTTGCCCGGGAGTTTTTTGGGCATTATATCTATGGCCATGATCCGATCGACTATAACCCGCTCCTGGCCCCTGCCGGTTTCCGCGTCCGCAAGGCAAACCCCGGTAAAGCCTGGATCGGCACCCCCCAAATGTCAGAACGGGAAGGGCTGCTGATCGAAAGAAATACCCTTCGCGGCACCCCCCTGTACGATGCGGGACTGGATGTGGACGATAAAATAGTATCGATTGATAACCAAGATATTAGAACGTATTCTGACCTCGCTGCCGTATTGGACCGCCTTCATCCGGGCATCCCTGTCAATATCCGGTATCTCCATCGGAACGAAGACCGGACCGCCCGGATCACGCCGCTGGAGAACCCCAACCTCTTTTTGGAGACTTTTGAAACCGCCGGTCTTCCGGTTACACCGGCGATCATGCAATTCAGACAGAGCTGGCTGGGCGCAAAATAGCGCGGCACAGCAATTGCGACTTATAGTACAAACTCCCTACTATGAGCACATTACAACACGTCAGACAGTGGAGTGCAGCCCATCATCCCCGATGGCTGGTTATCCTGAGGATCGGCCTGGGCTTGATCCTGCTTGGAAAGGGCATTAATTTCATGCACGATTCGACGCTGTTGGAGGAACTGATCTATGGCAACCATGACCTCACCCAAAACACTACTCACTGGCTACCGATCGTCATCAGCTGGGCAAATATGCTCGGCGGTTTTATGATCCTGGTTGGCTTGTGGACCCGGTTAATGTGCCTGCTGCAACTACCCATATTGATCGGCGCGATCATCGACATCAATAGCCAGGTGGGTGGATTTCAATCGGGAAACGAGTGGATTCTCGCGATTGTGGCGCTGATCCTGACCATATTTTTCCTGGTCGAAGGCAGCGGTCCGCTGTCATTGGATGGATATTTTGACCGTAACCGCCGGAGCGACACAGGCACGAATATGCCGTAACTGCGCCGGATTGACCGAAATCGCGGATTACTGATACTGAATGTAGATCGGGCTGGGCTTCTGCGCCAGTACCTGCGCGGGCGTCATGAGACTGGTCTGAGCCAGATGCACTCCGCGCGGGGGCTTACCGACATCGTTCTTATAGAAAAGTTTGAATCCGGTGAACTGGACCGGAAAACCGGCAACATAACTTTTGTAGCTGTCCGTCTTGAGACTGACCGGTCCCCACCCGTCCATGTCCAGCACGAACTGACAATCGGGCGTCGGATGGATCTGCCGGGCATTGGTGAGCATGTCTTTCGTGAATCGGTGGAAGATCAGGATCTTGGGGGGCAGGTTGTTTGCCTTCGCGATTTTCGTCAGGTATTGGATACACCAGTTGGCATCCGCCGCATCCAGTGAGCCGATTACTTTCCCCGGCGGCCTTCCGGATCTGGACATGGCGAATTCGGGGTCGATCCCCAGATGCACATTCGGCATCTTCAGGTATTTTTCCAGCAGCGGAACCTCCGTTTGCACATTGCTGAAACCCACCTGCACGTCCAGGAAAACGATAGCGTTGATCCGGGCGGCCATATGCAAGATGGAATCTATCTGCTTGAAAGGCATCCGCGCCCGATACTTCCCGTCCTTTCCGGGAGCGCCCTGAGCGGTAACGGCGATATAATGAAGACAAGGCAGTACGGGGATCGAAGGATCGGCAGCCTGCCATTTTTTACATTCACCCTCGAGCTTTCTCAGCATCTCCGCTGGCGGATATTCACCCAGCACGCCCATATGTTTGGAATACAGGTTGCCATAATAGGCGACGATCCGGTTGAACGGCAGGACCGCGCCGGGATTCGGATAGGCGGTATGGACGGGCCAACGATGCGTGGAATCGCCATTCGCCAGGTGAACCAATAATTTATTGTATAGCGCCGTGTCCAGGGGCGCGAGAGCCGCCGGAGCCGGGGAGACCGTGTCTTTTTTTGACGCCGCCCTGGCATTGCCAGCCGCATCGCCGGGCTTATCCACCTGGGAACGGCCGTTGTTGCAGGCGCTTATGATGACCAGCCCGCATATCCCGGTCAAAAAAACAGCCCTGAGGGCTTTGTTGGAAGAAAGGAGATTTGATTTGGGGAGAGAACGATCATTGTGCTCCATGGTAGACCTTGCCGT
>DATJMG010000083.1:0-7217 GCA_035508835.1 Puia sp. | reverse complement strand
TCGGAGACCTGCTGGTTGAGGGTATTGATCTGGTTATGGGCCTGATCCATTTGCTGGGAAAGCGAGTCGATCTGGTGCTGGCGGTCGGCGGCCAGCTGGTTGGCCCGGGCGAGCTGGGATTGGAGGTCTTTCACTTTGTTTGCCAATTGTGCGCTGTCATAGCGGGCAGAGGACAGGGCCATCTGCGACGCATTGAATTTACTGGTGGGAACGCAACCACTGAGAAAGAGGAGCCCTGCGGCGAGGATAGATAGAACAGGGGTGATTTTTATCATAGTAATATACATTTGCGGGCAAATGTATAGAGTTAGGTTTAGAAGCGGCTTAAAATTATGTTAGAATCGCATTAGAGAGCGGAGGGGATAAGATCAGAGCGTTGCGACGATCAGGTCGGCCTTCAATTGCCGGAGCTCCGCTTCCTGTTGTGCTTCGTTGAGGAATCCCCATGCCGACTGAGCACGGCGGACGGCTGGGTCGAGGAACTTGTCGGGCCGGCCGTAAAAAGCTTCCTGAAAACCATCCGTGCAATCGAGCGGGATGGGGATGGGTTGGACTTTGCAGGGGGTGTCAAGCAAGCCGATGATCCGGTCGATGGGCAAATAGCGTCGTCTTTCGGTCGCGACGACATTTGGAAAATAGTCGATGTTCCAGAAACGGTCGAGTGCGTCGGGGTCGAAGCTCAGGATCAGGATGCGATGGCGCGTGACCCGTTTCATTTCGAGCAGTCCTTTTTGCGGGTCGGACCAGTGGTGGGTGGCCACCATTGCCATGGAAGTATCGACGGCCCCCGTGTCGAGCGGGAGGGCTTCCGCTGTGGCGTTGATTGCCGGCGCGAGGCGGGTGCTGCGCTGGGCCCTCATGGTGGCGGAGGGCTCTATGGCCAGCACGTACCGGTCCTCGGGCTCGCAGGAGCCGGCGCCGATATTCAGCACGGTGCGGGCGGGGCCGAGGGCGGCGTGAACGAGGGCGGCAATTCGCGGATCAGTCCGGCGGTGGCGGCTATAGCGGATATCGTCCTGGTTGTAGTCGAAGATGAAGGGAGTTGTATGGGACATGGGAGATTTGTTGGGATGAATGGTGGGGTGAATTGGATGTGATGTGGTGGTTAAGAGGTGGCGGGGTGACTGGGAGGTGGTATGGTGACTGGGAGGCGGTATGGTGATTTTGAGGTGATGTGGTGAACTGGAAGTGGCGGGGTGAATTGGAGGTGATGTGGCGAATTAGAGGACGAGCGCGATCGCCATGCCGTCATATTTCTTTATTCCCACATTGGCGAGGATGGTAGCGCAGACCCGCGGCTCGGTCGCGAGGGCCTGGTTGAGGCGTCGGACGCCTTGTACGGCCGGATCGTCGGATGATGGGTCCAGTACCTTTCCTTCCCGGACGACATTATCGAAGATGAGCAGGGTTCCGGGCCGGGAGAGGCGAAGGGCCCATTGGAAATATTCCGCATAGGGCGGTTTGTCAGCGTCAATAAAGACCAGGTCGAAGGGGCCGGCGGCTTCCGCTTCCAGTTCTGGAAGCAGGTCGAGGCCTTTGCCGACGCGCAGGTCAACCCGATCGGCAAGTCCGGCCTGTTCGAGATTGGTCTTAGCGAGTTCCGCGTGGATAGGGTTGGCCTCGATGGTGATAAGCCTGCCATGGTCGCCGAGCGCCCGGGCTAACCAGATGGTGCTGTAGCCGCCGAAGGTGCCGAGCTCGAGAATGCGGGTGGCGCGAACCAACCGGGACATCAGGTGCAGAAAGGAGCCCTGGCTTGCAGAAATACTGGCGTCGGGAATCCCTGATCGGGCGATAGTATCCCTGGCGGCGATCAATGCGGGATCTTCCGGAGCAAAGAGAGTGTTGATGTATTCGTCAACGGCAGTGAAGAGTTGGGCGTTCATGGGGATTATTTTTTCTAAAATTACCGGGTTTGATTCATAAGTTTTCATTTATATTAGTAATGAAATCCATAAATCTTTTTTATGAATATTACTCTTCATCAGCTCAGGGTATTCCGGGTTATTGCCGAAAAACAAAGCATCACCAGGGCGGCGGAGGAATTGAACATGACACAGCCGGCTGTCTCCATCCAGCTGAAGAAGATGCAGGATCAGTTCGATATTCCCCTGACGGAGGTGATCGGAAGAAGGGTCTTTGTGACGGACTTCGGGGAGGAAGTATGCCGGACAGCGGAGAAGGTCATGAGGGATATGGACGAGATCCGTCACAAGGCGGAGGCGTATAAGGGTGTCCTGGCGGGTAAGCTAAGCGTGTCGGTGGTGTCTACGGGAAAATATATCCTGCCGTATTTTTTGGGCGGGTTTTTGCGGGCCAATCCTGCCGTGGAATTGAGGGTGGATGTGACGAACCGCATGCGGGTGATCGAGAGTCTGGAGGAGAACGAGGTGGATTTTTCGCTCGTATCGGTGCTGCCTTCGCAACTGCAGATCAAGGAGGAGATGATCATGCCGAACCGGTGGTACCTGGTAGCCCCGAAGAGTTATCCCTTGCCGGACCGGCAGCGGCTGGACAAGTCGGTGTTTGCCCGGATACCGTTGATCTTTCGGGAAGAGGGATCGGGTACGCGGTATATCATGCAGCAATATTTCAAACAGGCGGGGATCGTGCCGCATATCAGTCTCGAGCTGGCGTCGGATGAGGCGGTGAAGCAAGCGGTGATAGCGGGATTGGGGTTGTCGATCCTTTCGATCCTGACGCTGAAGAATGAGCTGAAACAAAAAGAGGTGAAGATCGTTCCGGTCCGGGGTTTGCCGTTGAAGTCGAACTGGCGGCTGATCTGGCTGAAGCGGAAGAAGTCTTCGCTGATCGCTCAGGCGTACCTGGACTATATCCGGCGGGAGAAGGCGGCGATCTACCGGGAGAAGTTCGCGTGGATCGGGGAGTGGGGGTGAGGTATGGTGGGGAGGGGGTGGTATGGGGTGGGGGTGAGAGGCTATGGCGTGGAAGGGGTAGCCTATGGCGTGGAGGTGGTGGTATGGTGCGGAGGTGGTAGCCTATGGCGTGGAGGTGGCAGGTTATGGCGGGGGATGGTATGGTGTGGGGATGAGAGGCTATGTTGTGGAGGTTGTGGTATGGTGCGGAGGTGGTAGCCTATGGCGCGGAGGGGCGGTGGCTGTGGTGCGGACGTGGCAGGCTATGGCGCAGAGGTGGTGGTGATGTTGTATTCGTGGATATAGTATTGGGCGTCGATGGCATCGTATTTGGTATCGCCGTCGAAGGTTTGTTTGACGGCCGGGTTGTCGGCAATGAGCGCTGCCAGTGCAAGGCGCCGGGTCTTGTTATCGCTGCCGAGAAAGCCATGGTTGGTCCAGACTTCGACCAGGGGGCTATCCCGCTTCTCTGCGTAGTAGGCCGTTGTTGTTGTCCCGTTGACACCACCGTTGAGGGTATAGACATAGAGGTTGATGGCGCCGGATTCAAGAACGGGAAGGAAGAGATATTTCTTTTTCCCGGGGAGCATTCTTCTCCTGGTCAGGATCTTGTGGGAAGCGGAAAACCAGGATTCGACGGATCGGATGTTGACGGGATAACTGCTGTCTTCGGTCTCCAATGCAGAAGGTGTGCTGAAGCGGAATTGCAGATCGCCATAGATGGTGTCATGGGCTAGGGTTACGATATAGTCCTGCCATTGGGCGGAGGCGGGGATGGTGAAGGCAAAGATCAGGAGGGCTGTCAGGGGTGTTCGCAGGAGAGATCGCGGAGTTGGTTGCAGATAAGTTCGCCGGGGTGCATGCAGGAGTGTTTGAATGGTCGGCATGAAGGAGGCAATTTTAAGTTCCTATGGGGGCGGGTTGCTTTTGTTTTTTCTCGCGGCTGAAGACTCGGTAGACGATAAGGGTGCTCATGAACATGCAAACCGCGCCAATCATGAAGTGGATGCCGGGGAAATAGAAGGGGGCTTTGGTGCTGGTGAAATATGCGAAACTACCGTTCATGATCAACGGGCCAAGGATCGTGGTGAGGCTCATCAGGCTGGTCAAGGCGCCCTGCAGCTCGCCCTGGTGACTGGGATCGACATGGCCGGTAATGGCAGATTGAAGCGCCGGTGAGGCGATACCGCCGAGACAGTAAGGGATAAGAAAGACGAACATCATCCAGGTTTGGCTGGCGAATGCAAAAAGAAGGAGGCCCAGCGTGTAAAGCGAGAGGCCGATATAGGCGCTCTTTTCATTTCCCAGCCTGGGGTTGACAACACGGGTCAATCCACCTTGCACGCCGCCGATCAGGACGCCCACGAGAGCGAGGGACGCATAGATCATTCCGTCGCTCCAGTTGAAGCGATATTTGGTAAAGAAGGTCCAGTTTGCCTGTACAGCCTGGGCCGCCAGGTAGATCAGAAAAAAGCTAAAGGCCAGGTTGCCGATCTCCGGATGGCGGGTCAGGAATTTGAGCGAGCCAAAGGGATTGGCCCGTTTCCATTCGAAGGGACGGCGATTCTCTTTGGGCAGCGATTCGGGGAGCAGGAAATAACCATACAGGCAGTTGAGCAAACAAAGGATGGAGGCGCCGTAGAACGGTACGCGGAGGCCCCAACTGGACAGGACCCAGCCGAGAACGGGGCCAAGGATAAATCCCAGCCCGAATGCGGCGCCGATCAGGCCGAAGTTCTTGGCCCTGGTGACGGGATCGGGGCTGATATCGGCAATATAGGCGCTGGCAGTGGTGAAACTGGCGCCGGTAATCCCGGCGATGACGCGACCGATGAATAACCACCCATATGCGGGCGCAACGGCAAGAATAATGTAGTCGATGCCAAAGCCGAACAGCGAAGACAGCAAAACAGGTCGGCGGCCGAAGCGATCGCTCAGGTTGCCGATGACCGGTGAAAAGAGGAACTGAGTGCCGGCAAAGGCGATCAGCAGGTAGCCGCCGTAGATACTGGCCTCATTGGCGGGAATTCCTTTCAATTTGGTGATCAGATCGACCAGGACGGGAATGATCAATCCAAATCCCATGACATCGATGAGGAGGGTGACGAAAATGAAACCCATCGCCGCTTTCCCGGATGTTTGCATAAGTTTGCTGTTGAGTGCTTTAGGCTGTGGAGTACTGTATAAACAAACTTACATCAAATTTTTTGTTCATGGATCAGGGAAATCGGCGAACGGAGAGGTTGAAGCGGACAATGGCGAAATTAAATCGGTTAAAGGTCGAATGGGTACTGGCAGATGACGGAGAGATCTTCAATGTAGGAAATAGTTTGTTACAGCCGGTACTATCGGAGGGTCGCAAGGCGATGCTGAAGGTTCCGCTGAAAAATGAGGAGCGCAGGGGTTTCCGGTTATTGGAGTGTTGGGATGGAAAAGCGGCGGTCAAAGTTTTTCGGTTTGATGCAGATGCGATTTTGATGGAGCGGGCGATGGGAGAGCGATCGTTGAAGCAGATGGTACTGACCGGGCGGGAGGACGAGGCGAATGGCATCGTTTGTTCAGTTGTGAAGCAGTTGCACGCGAATGCTTGTTCGATCGTGAGAGAGTTGGCGCCATTGCCGGTGTGGTTCCGTTCGCTGGAAGCGGCGGCGGGGCGGGAAGGCGGATTTTATATGCGGGGCGATGCCGTTGCACAGGAATTGTTGCATGCGCCGCGTGATCCGGTTGCGTTGCATGGGGACATCCATTACGAAAATATCCTGGATGGCGGATCGAGGGGCTGGCTGGTGATCGATCCGAAAGGGTTGATAGGTGAAAGAGGGTTTGACTATGCGAATATCTTTTGCAATCCGGATCTTACCGTGGCGGGATCGCGGGAGCGGTTGTCAAGGCAAGTGCGGCTGATAGCGGGGTGGGCGCGGATGGACGTGCAGCGGCTGTTGCGCTGGATCATCGCCTGGGCAGCGTTATCGGCATCCTGGATGCTGGAGGACGGAGTAGACCCGGTGTTGCCGATAATGGTGGGGGAGATGGCGGAGAGGGAGTTCCTTTCCGAGCCGGATGCCGGCTTCAACGGGGTATCCAACATTCCATTTTGAGATTGCAGCGGAAGTCGGAATAGAGGCCTTTTGCGAGGGTCGTTTCCTTAAAACCCAGTTTTTGGTAGAGGCGGATGGCGGGACCGAGCGAAGTGTGGGAATAGAGAATGACTTGTTGCGCGCCCAGTGTCCTGGCCCGTTCGAGTGCAGCCCTGCAAAGGGCTTCGCCTAGCCCTTTTCCACGAAAGTCCGGGTGGACGGCCATTTTGGTCAATTCATAAGTGAAGGGTCCTGCCTTCTTGAGGGCGACGAAACCGGCAGGCCGGTCTTCACAGGTGGCGATGAGGATGGCGCCTTGTCCGGCGAGGATCGCTTTTTCCGGCTGAGTTAATACGAAATCATCGATGGGTTCGGGCGGGACACCAAAATGACCGGTGAACCATTCCCGGTAGACCTGTTCGAAAAAAGGCTGATGGGCGGGTTGAAAGTCGGTGATGTTGTAATTAGTCGGGTGCATTTTCGGGGGCCGCTTTGTTATGGGCAAAGGTGGCATCATTTACCGGGATAAAACAGATGCAGATGGGTGATTTTCGGGGCGGATCAGATGATGTCGGTTGCTATGTTCCGGAGAATGTCGAGTTCTTCTCTTGTCAGGTTTGCCGTCGAGATCCCGGTTTCGGTGGTGTGACATCCGGGGAAGGTCTCGTTGAAGATGGCGGAAGTTTCGAGGAGAAGGCGGCCGGGCCGGCGGGGTGGAAGTGTAAGGATTTGGGGCAATTCACTTCAGTCTGGCAGCGTAGTGGTCCCGGACATGCTGATTGATATAGGTGCAGAGGCCAGATCCGGATTTGGCATGGACTTTCATTTTTTCGACGGCATCGATTCCGGGCGAGATATAGTCGTATAAATAGATCGACCCATTGGTGAATTGGATAATGATATTGTCCTTTCCGATCTCAAAGCCGGAAATGCCGGAGCTGCCACTTAAATTCTGGTACCGTTCCATAAATGTTCCTTCCATAATTGAGGAGGCCTTCCATCCGGGGATTGGAGGTATGCCATTCCTGGGATTGAAGGTATGCTATCCTGGGATCGGAGGTATGCCATTGCTGGGATTGAAGGTATGCCGTCCTGGGATCGGAGGTATGCCATTGCTGGGATTGAAGGCATGCCATCCGGGGATCGGAGGCATTGCTGTCCGGGATGAAAAGTACGAAAGTTTTGATTATCAAAATTTTGTGCCCGATCCGTGGGCTTGCAGGTCTTAAAATAATGCCGTATTTTGAGACCAACCAATACGTAT